>NZ_AJQE01000301.1 GCF_000261685.1 Bradyrhizobium genomosp. I (2014)
TCACGATGCCGCCGCGGGCGGTGTTGATGAGATAGGATTTCGGCTTCATCCGGCCGATCCGCGCCGCATCGAACAGGCCGACCGTTTCCGGCGTCTTCGGGCAGTGGATGGTAACGAAATCGGCGTTGGGCAGCGCGGCGTCGAGGTCGGTGACGGGTTCGCAGCCGGCGGCCTTGATCTCGGCGGCTCCCTTGTAGGGATCGTAGACCTGCACGTTCATTTCCATCGCCAGGCACCGCTTGGCGGTGCGGCTGCCGATCCGGCCGAACCCGATGATCAGCACGGTCTTGCCGTAGAGGTCGAACGGCAGCATGCCGAGCCGGTCGGCCCATTTGCCGTCCCTGACGCAGGAATGCATTTCCTGCGCGCGCTTGGCCAGCGTCAGCATCATGAACAGCGCCGCTTCCGCGACCGAGGGCGAGTTCGCGCTGCCGGCGACCATCAACGGCACCTTGCGGCGGGAGAGGGCAGGTACGTCGACCGCGTCGTAACCGACGCCGATCCGCGTCACCACCTTCATGTCGCCGGATGCCTCGAGCTCGGTCTCGCCGAAGGCGGTGGCGCCGAGCGCCACGCCGTGGACCGGCGCGTGGCTCTTCAACAGGGCCTCGAAGTCCTTTGCCGAGATCAGGTTCGGAAACTCGACGAGCTCGATATCGTCCCGCTGGGTGAGGAGGGCGCGTGCCCCTTGCGACAAGGTTTGTGTAACGAAAATCTTCTTCTTGTTGGTCGCCATCGCTCCCCTGCCTGCCTCGCGTTTCTCAAGACGGCGTCACAACACGACGCCGGTCTCTTCGTTTAGCAGGTGCATGTTGTTGAGGTCCATCGCCAAACGCATGGGTGCCCCGTCCTTGGCGCCGGCATTGGGATTCACGCGGCCGCAGACCGGCGTGCCGTCGAGCCCGAAATAGACCAGCGTCTCCATTCCCATCGGCTCGGTGACGTCGAGCACGGTGTCGAAGGTCTCGACGCCCGGCTCGAGATGCGCGTGCGACTCGGTGAGATGCTCGGGCCGGAGGCCGAGCAGCAGCTTGTCGGTGCGCGGCAGCGCATTGTAACGTGCGGCGCGCGCCGGCGGCAGCGGGAAAGCGATGCGATCGGTGAGGCGGATCTGGAGCGTGCCGCCGACATCCTCGAGCCGGCACGGAATGAAGTTCATCGCGGGCGAGCCGATGAAGCCGGCGACGAAGCGGGTTGCCGGCTTGTGGTAGAGCTCGTTCGGCGTGCCGATCTGCTCGATGCGCCCCTTGTTCATCACCACGACGCGATCGGCCAAGGTCATCGCCTCGACCTGGTCGTGGGTGACGTAAACCGTGGTGGTGCGCACCTTCTGGTGCACCTTCTTGATCTCGATCCGCATCTGCACGCGGAGTTTCGCGTCGAGGTTTGACAGCGGCTCGTCGAACAGGAAGACCTTCGGATTGCGCACGATGGCCCGGCCCATCGCGACGCGCTGGCGCTGGCCGCCGGAGAGCTGCTTCGGCTTGCGGTCGATCAGGTCGGTGATGTCGAGGAGGCGGGCGGCTTCCGTCACCCGCGCCTTGATCTCGGCCTTGGGATAGTGCTTCAGGCGCAGCCCGAACGACATGTTCTCCGCGACCGTCATGTGCGGGTAGAGCGCGTAGTTCTGGAACACCATCGCGATGTCGCGGTCCTTCGGCGGCACGTCGTTGACGACGTCGCCGCCGATCATGATGTCGCCGTCGCTGATGTCCTCGAGGCCCGCGATCATCCGCAGCGTCGTCGACTTGCCGCAGCCGGAGGGGCCGACCAGCACGATGAACTCATGGTCGGCGATGTCGAGGTCGATGCCGCGCACGGCTTCGACATCGTCGTAACGCTTGACTACCTTCCGCAAAGCAACGTCAGCCATGAGTCATCAACCCTTTGTCGCGCCGGCGGTCAGGCCGGCAATGTAGTAGTCCATCAGGAATGCGTAGATGATCAGCGGCGGCGCCGCGCCGAGCAGCGCGCCGGTCATGATCTGGCCCCAGTTGAACACGTCGCCCTTGATCAGCGTGGTAATGATGCCGACCGGCAGCACTTGCTGGTCCGTCGAAGTCGTGAACACAAGCGGATAGAGGAATTGTGCCCACGACACTGTGAAGGCGAAAATTGTTGCCGCAATCAGGCCAGGCAGGGCAACTGGGATGAAGATCCGCGTGAGCGTCTGGAACCATGACGCACCATCGATGAGCGCAGCTTCATCGAGCTCCTTGGGGATCGATGCGAAGTAGCCGATCATGATCCACGTGCAGAATGGGACCGTGAGCGTTGGATAGACAAGCAGCAGGACGTACCATCGATTCAGGAGCTGAACGCCGGTCCAGTCCTGGAAGGTCGCGAACATCTTGAACAGCGGAATGAACAACAGGCTGTCCGGGATCAGGTAAGTGAGAAAGACGCCCGTGGCGAGCGCGGTCGAGCCCCAGAATTTCATTCGCGCCAGCGCGAAGGCGGCGGGGACGCTGATCAGCATGGTGATTGCGACCACGACGATGGAGACGATGGCCGAGTTCCAGAAGAAACGCAGGAACTGGCTCGAGGTCAGCAGTTCGACATAATTGCCGAGGGTCGGATGGAAGACCCACCACGGATTCGTCGCAGCAGAGATCTCGGCGCTGCCTTTCAGCGAAGTGATCAGCATGTAGAGCGGCGGCGTCAACGAAAAGATCGCGAACAGCGCCAGAAAGAAATAGGACCAGCGCAGGGCCCAGGCACGGTCGCGGCTGATGCTACCCTGTTTTACTTTCCGGCGGGGACCCGCCTTGTCCATCGTTACTGTTGTCATCAGGCTTCATTCCCACGCTTGTTGATGTCCCGCAGAATGAAGATCGCTGCGATCGCGAGGATCGGGAACATGAAGAGCGATACGCTTGCGCCGAGCGGAATGTCGCTGCCCTCGATGCCGACCTTGAAAGCCCAGGTGGCAAAGATGTGAGTTTGGTCGAGCGGGCCGCCCGCAGTCAAAATGCGCACGATGTCGAAGTTGGCGAACGTGACGATCAGCGAAAACAGTGTCGTGATCGCGATGATGTTGCGCATCATCGGCAAAGTCACATACCAGATGCGCTGCCACCAGTTCGCACCATCGATGGCGGCGGCCTCGTAGAGTTGGTCGGGAACGGATTTCAGAGCGGCCAGATACATGATCATGAAGAACGGCGCGCCGATCCAGATATTGACCAGAATAACCGAGAATCGCGCCCAGCTGGCTTCGCCGAGCCAGGGAACCGGTCCGATGTTCAAGAATGACAGGGTGTAGTTGAAGGCGCTGTAGGAGGGATCGAACAGCCAGAGCCAGGCAAGCGTGCTCATCGCGGGCGGGATCACCCAGGGGACCAGCAGCATGCCGCGCCACTTGCGCTGCCCCTTGGCCGGAATGTTGTGGACGAAATGGGCGACGATGAAGCCAATCAACGCCTTGAAGATCACGGCTGTGATCGCAAAGATGCAGGATTGCTCTACTACGAGCCAGAATGTCTCGCGCTTGAACAAGAACTGAAAGTTGCCCAAGCCGACGAACTTGGTCATCGACTTGCTCAAGGTCGCGAGGTGCAACGAGTAGACCGCCGGGTACAGAACCAGCACGGCAATCAAGACGATGAGTGGCAGCGTCATGAGAAACGCGACCGTCGATTTGTGCTTCACGGCGTTGCGCAGACTAGATCGCTTGCGGACGCCGGTGGAACGGGTAACGCTGGCTTGCCCAACGACAACATCAGCCATGGTTGAAATTCCTTGTAGGGTCTACAGGCTTGCCGGTCTCCGGCCGTCTCCATGTGTGTACGGATGGCGCGGACGGGCCGCACTTTCGTGCGGCCGGTCGCGGCGATCTCCGTTTAGCTGCGCATGAAGCCTTCGCACTCGCCCTCCGCCCAGGCGAGTACATCTTCCATCTTCTCGCCCTGGGCATATTTGAGCGCCATTTTTGTCAGTGTGCCCTGGGCGTAAATCTGCTGAGCGATCTTGGGCGGCGCAGGAGAGGCCGCAATTGACAGCTTCTGATGGTTGTAGGGGTTCGGATAGTGGAACAGCGTGCCCTTCGGCGGTCCCTCTTCGGCCCACACCTTGAGGGTCGTGAGCTTCTCGAACGCCGGCAGATCGTAGCCGCCGCTCGCCACGACACACTTCTCGATCGACGAAGGCTTCGACAGATGAACAAGCAAGCTCTTGGCCGCTTCCTTGTTCTTCGAGAAATTCCAGGTCGTCCAGAAATAGGGCAGGTACGGCGCGAAACGACCCTTCGGACCGGCCGGGAAGCCATGCGTCCAGCACTGCTCGGCCACTTGCGGCGCATCTCGCTTGGCGACGGCCCAGGCGCTTGGCGGGTTCATGATCATGGCGCCTTTGCCCGAGACGAGCCATTTGTTGTTCGAAGCGTCATCCCACGCCGCCACATCAGGGGGCAGCAACGGAATCAGTTTCTTGTAGAATTCGAGCGCTTGGCGAACATTGTCGTTCTTGACGGTCACGTCGCCTTTGGCATTGACCAGGTCTGCGCCGAACGCACTGAAGAATGCACCGGCCGAGTCAACGCTATCGCTCGTCATGCCGAGCCCGATGCCGAAGGGGTTACCGCCCTTGTGGCATGCCTCGGCTGCCTTGAGGAAGGTATCGAGAGTCCAGTTGTCGGCCTTCGGCGGGCCGCCGGCAGGATACATCGCCTGAACGTCGATATTGGCGAACTTCTTCATCAGATCGATACGGGAGCAGGGACCCTTGATCTGGCTTCCGATGCACGCGGGAATCCCGAGCCATTTTCCGTTCGCCTGGCCGAGATATTTGACGGTGTCGTTGACGGCGCCATTTTCCTTGATTATCGAGTCCATGATGTCGTTGACGGGCTCGATATAGTTCGCATTGGCGTGCGGCCACCAGGTCGGCATCGCCAGAATATCGTGGCCTGATTTGGCCTGCGCCTCGGCCGCAATCGTCACAAGATTCTTGTTGCCCTGGCTGGTGATGTAATCGATGGAGACTTCGACCTTCTCCTTCGCGGCCCATTCGTTGACCAGATCGGTCGAGGCCTTGTTGGCGCCCGGCACCCAATGGTCCCAGAAACCGATCGAGAGCTTGCCGGCGGCGTAAGCGCCCCGGACGTAGGGCGCGGCAATCAGCGCCGTGGAGGACATTGCAGTAGCAGCCACAAATTGACGTCGCGTCAGTGTCTTGCGTGACATCTCGTTTCCTCGCTTGGGTGTTGTTGTTGGAGTTTCCTCTGAGAGACTTCCTTATTGAGTTCTTGTCGTTGGATTTTCTTATTGGTGCCGTCGGCCCGCGTGGGCAATTCACGCAAGGCGCAACGAATTGGTAGCGCGATCAGATCATGATTGATCGCATCTGTCGAGAAAGCCGAGCGCCCCCGCGTCTAAAACTAACGTTGTGTCCGGAAGCGTCGTGGCGGATGTCGAAGCGGTGCGTCGCAGGCGGAGGGCGCTCGCTGTTTTTGCGACGCACACTCCGCGTCAAACCGTCTGAAACGATCCGTGCGCAATTACGCCGCAGTTTCGAATAAGCCTGCATAACCGCTTCGCGTGAAAGACTTTTCAGGCGTGGACAGCAATCGGCTGCGTCTGGACCTCGAAGCGGCGGAAACGATAAAGTTGTCGCTGACGGGTAGCTCTCGCCCGACAGGCCAGCAGCTCGATGATGGAGACGAGAATGATCAAACCGGCGCTGCCAGCGCGGCTTCACCTGCGACGATGGTTTGCGCTGGGATCCATGCTCGCGCTGCTGTTCGGCGCAGCCGTGGTAGCGAATGCTCAGGGCTTGGTCAAAGGCGTTCAGGAAGGCGCTGCCGCCGGGAACAAGGCGGCAGGTCCGGTTGGGGGCGTGCTCGGCGGCGCGATCGGGGGCGTGGTTGGCGTCTTCACCGGCGTGCTCGGTGTCGGCAGCAACAACGGCGGCAATCAGCCGCCAGCCGCCAAGGAGTCCAGCAAGGACGCCAGGCAGCAGGGCGCAGCCAAGGACAAGGATGCGAAGAGCGCCAAGGCGGGCAAGGGCGCCAAGGCGAGCAAGGAGGCGAAGAACGCGCCGCAGGACAACAAGGGCAATCGGGATAACAAGGATGTCACGGTTCTCACCCAGACCGGCGCCCCGCAGCTGACCGCCGAGCAGATCGTCGCCAACAGCGATTCCTACATCGAGCGGATCAAGACCGAGCTGAACCTCACGCCGGATCAGGAGAAGCATTGGTATGGCTTCTCGAGCGCGATGCACTACCTCGGGCACAATGGTGCAGAGCGGCTCAACCTGAGGGTTGCGCGCGCCAAGCGGGATCCACCGGACGACATCATCGAGCAGATGCGCAACGAGGCCCAGTTCCTGATTGATCGTGCCGCCGACCAGCGCAACGTCGCCGACGCCGCCGAGCCGCTCTATTCGAGCCTCGACGACAAGCAGAAGCAGGTCTTCATTCAGGAGATGGTGCATCTCAGCCACGAGCGCGGATTGGATTGATCAAGTTGAACCGGTTCGGGCGCGTCTGAATTAACGGCGCCCGCCACGAATTCGTGAATCCTCTCCGCATCTCGGTTATGGTTAGCTTCGCCAGGCTGATTGCGGGGGTGATATGGCGGACAGACTCTCCGTTTTCCTGGTCGAAGACGAGGCGTTGATCCGGATGATGATCGCCGACATGGTGGAGGAACTCGGCCACCACGTCGTCGCGGAGGCGGACAATGTCCGCGACGCCAGCGCCTTTGCCATGACCGCGCAATACGATCTGGCCATCCTCGACATCAATCTCATGGGTCTCTACGTCGATCCCGTCGCCGACCTGATCGAACGTCGCGGAAAACCGTTTCTGTTCGCCACAGGCTACGGTCCGGAACTGCTGCCGTCCCTGCTCCGGCGCAGGCCGATCCTGCGCAAGCCGATCGCGATGGATCAGCTCAAGGCGATGATCGATTCGATGTTTCCCGAGCCGTCAGCCGCAATTCCAAGCTGACCGATCACGCGGGGGGCGCAGGGTGGGAGAGTGATTCAACCGGCTCAGTAGCGACCGTTCCTCAGCACCCTGGCAATGGTGTGGGCCGTCATGGCCGCGCGGTCCGAGGCGCGCTGGGCAGCCAGCCGGTCGCGGGCCTTCTCCTCGATCAGGAGTTCGATCAGGGCCAACCGCTTGTCTTCGTCGTCCGCTTCGCTCAGCAGGCGATGATAGCGGTGATAGTCGAAACCCAAGTCCTGCCTACGCATGTCACGCCCCCGCAACTACGCCACACACGGGGAGATTGTTTCGCATCGGAAACATGCACGCAAGCACGTTCCTGCCTGGAACCCGGCCAGTGCTGAATCATCTGTGAATTGCCGGGCCCCGCGAGCAGCGGGGAGCGATCGTCCGTCAATCCGCCGTGTGGTCGGCAAACATCTTGAGGCCGACGAAGCTTGCATCGGGCTTGATCACGAGCCTGGTCGGGATGTTGCTCAGATAGTCCTGGAAGCGTCCCTTCGCTTCAAAGCGTGCCCGAAACGCGGAGGCCGCGAGGAATTCGCGAAAGCGCGGTACGATTCCCCCGGCGATATAGACGCCGCCGCGGGCGCCGAAGGTCACGGCGAGATTGCCGGCGACCGAGCCAAGGATGGCGCAAAACATCTCCAGCGTCGCCCGGCTGACGGGACAACTGCCCTCCAGCGCGGCCTTGGTGATGGCGGCAGCGTCGCGATGCGGCACCTGAGCGCCGTCGATCTCGGCCAATGCCTCGTAGAGGTTCTGTAGCCCGGAACCCGAGAGCGCGCCACGTTCGATGGAGACATGGCCGAGGCGCCGGCGCAAGCAGGCAATCACGCGTTCCTCGCGCTCGTTCTCCGCCGGCAGGGTCGCGTGTCCGGCCTCAGTGACGACGGCCAGCCGCGAACCATGGCGTTCAATCAGGCAGGAGACGCCAAAACCGGTTCCGGGGCCGACGACCAGCAACGGCTCTCCGGGCAAGCCATCTCCTCCGCCGAGCGGGACCAGGTCGGCAGGCTGCAAGGCGGGCAGGGACCAGGCCACCACCTCGAAGTCGTTCAGCACATGGACGCTGTCGAAGCCGAGCGCTGGCTGCAGTTCGTTGCCGTCGATGACCCAGGGGCTGTTGGTCATCACGCAACGGTTGTTGGTGACGGGACCCGCTACCGCCAGCACCGCTCTTTGGGGCTGCTCGCCGCCCGACCGGCGCGCCAGGACGTCCGCGATAGCCTCGCGGACGGTCGGGAAGTCTGCGACCTTCACATAATCGATCGGCCCGGGCTGGTCGCCGCCGCTGGATTCGGCCTTGCTCAGCGCGAAGCGCGCATTGGTGCCGCCGATGTCGGCGAGAAGAATTTTTCCTGTCTTGCCGATGCCCATGGCCCCGCGGCTTCCGTGGCCTTGCCGGCCCTCGGGAACCTTCGCCTCCGTTCCTGATCCGATCCGCAAGCGCGGACGGCCTGAGGATCCTCGCTTGGTTGCGCCTAGTCAACACGGACAAGGTCAAACCGTTGCATTCCGGCACGAGCTTGGCGGTATCGCCGCACGCGGTCGGTGGTTGCGAAGCCGAGCCGGAAGATCGACATTGGGAGGGAGCGTCCGGCGCCGGACGCCAGGTGGATCGATGGGGCCTTGCGATGAAGATTTCCGACCGCGACGTGCTGCTGGTGATCGACGTGCAGAACGATTTCTGCACCGGTGGGGCGCTTGCCGTCCCCGGTGGTGAGAAGGTCGTCCCCGCCATCAACCGGATCGCCCAAAAATTCGCCAATGTGGTGCTGACCCAGGACTGGCATTCGAGCGACCACGTCTCGTTCGCGCCGAAACACGCGGACAAGCAGCCGTTCCAGACCATCGAGCTCGACTACGGCAGGCAGGTGCTATGGCCGACGCATTGCGTGCAAGGCACCGCCGGCGCTGAATTTCATCGCGATCTCGATGTGACCCGGGCGAGCCTCGTGGTGCGCAAGGGCTTTCGCCGTCGCATCGATTCCTATTCGGCGCTGTTCGAGAACGACCATCGGACGCCGACCGGACTGCTTGGTTATTTGCGCGAACGTGAGCTGAAGACCGTCTTTGTCGCCGGCCTGGCGCTGGACTTCTGCGTCCGATTCTCGGCGGAGGATGCGCGTAAGGCGGGATTGGAGGTGGCCGTCATCGAAGATGCCTGCCGTGGCATCGATCTGGACGGCTCGGTCGCCGCGACCCATCAAAGTTTTCGGGACCTCGGCATCTCTGTCGTGAGCCTCGAGGCGTTCCTCTGAGGACATCGAGGCAGCCATGGTGGAGAAGACCGGCAAACAGCCACGCGGATCAGGGCACGCTCCTGATGATCCACGGCCGTGGCCATTTGCGGCGGCGCAGCTTGCCATGGATGCCTGTTTCTGGTGGCTGGAGCGCGGACCCGTGGAGCGGGACGAGAGCAACCTGCCATGGACGACACCCAACAGCGTTGCGTTGGAGCTCGCAACGATGCAGCTGCGCGATTGCTCGCAGATCCGGTCCGGCCAGCCGGTGCTGGTCTGCGCCCCCTATGCGCTGCATCGGGCCCTGATCGCCGATTTCGCGCCAGGCCACAGCGTGGTGCAGTCGCTGCAACAGGGAGGCATCGACCGGGTCTATCTTACCGACTGGCGGTCGGCCACCCCCGGCATGCGTTATCTCTCGATCGACAGCTATCTCGGCGACCTCAACGTCGCCATCGACGAGATCGGCGCGCCGGTCGATCTCGTCGGCCTTTGCCAGGGCGGATGGCTGTCGCTGCTCTACGCGGCGCGCTTTCCAGCCAAGGTACGGCGACTGGTCCTGGTCGGCGCTCCCGTGGATCTGTCGATCGATTCCTCGCTATCCCGGCTCGCCCGCAACGCGCCCGAGCTGGTCTACGACCAGCTCGTCGCGCGCGGCGGCGGCAATGTCAGCGGCGAGGAGATGCTGCGCCTCTGGTCCAAAGCGCCTGATAGCGACGATATCGTGGCGGCATTGCAGAGGGATATCTCGGACGAGCAGGGTACGGCTCTGCTCGCGCGCTTCGACCGCTGGAATTCCGAGACGCTCAATCTGCCGGGCACGTATTATCTCGAAATCGTCAACGGGATTTTCCGGGAGAACCGGATTGCCGGGGGCAGTTTCGTCGCGCTCGGCCGCCCGGTTCATCTGAAGGACGTCAAGGCGCCGATCTTCCTGCTTGCAGGGCTCGATGACGATGTGGTGCCGGCAACGCAAGCGCTCGCCACCGCCGGGCTTGTCGGGACGCCGCCCGCCTTCATTGCGGCGGC
>NZ_AJQE01000302.1 GCF_000261685.1 Bradyrhizobium genomosp. I (2014)
AATCATCTCGGCCTGTTCATGGGCGCGCGCACCCACGCGCATGCATGGCCCCGGATCGCGGAGTGGCTGCGCGACGATCTGTCGGGCGTGCTGGCCCGCACTGCCTGAGCTTGCCAACGCCGGGCAGGCCAGCCCTGCAAATCCGTTATGCATGACCGCGGATAGCTCGCACGGCACCCGGTCGATGGGCTACATAGGGTCCGGAGCTGACGGCTTCGGCAGCGAAGAGATTTGAGGGTACTGCGCTCGATGACTTTCCATTCGATCTACGCTCACGGATTTGCGCGCGTGGCGGCCTGCGTCACCACCTCCCATGTCGCCGATCCCACGGCCAACGCGAAGGCCGTCCTGGCGGCGGCCGATGCCTGCCACGAGCAGTCGGTGGCGGTCGCCGTGTTTCCCGAGCTGTGCCTGTCCGGCTATGCGATCGAAGATCTGGTGAAGCAGGATCCGCTACTCGATGCGGTCGAGCGCGGGCTCGCCGCGATCGTTGAGGGCTCCGCGGGGCTGCTGACGGTCCTGATCGTCGGGGCGCCGCTGCGCTTTGGTCATCGCATCTACAATTGCGCCGCCGTCATTCATCGCGGCAACGTCCTCGGCGTGGTGCCGAAGTCTTACCTGCCGACCTACCGCGAGTTCTACGAGGGACGGCATTTCGCCTCCGGCGCCGGCATCGTCGGCGAAACGATCGCCTTCGGCGGCCTGCATGCGCCGTTCGGCGTGGATCTCCTGTTCGCGGCCGAGGACGTTCCGGGCCTCGCCATTGGCGTCGAGATCTGCGAGGACATGTGGATCCCGGTGACGCCGGCCTCCGAGCTCGCGCTCGCGGGTGCGAGTGTTCTGATCAATCTTTCGGGGAGCCCGATCACGATCGGCCGTGCGCGCTCGCGCGCGCTGCTGTGCCAATCGACGTCGGCGCGCTGTCTCGCGGCCTACGTCTATGCGGCCGCTGGGGCAGGGGAATCGACCACGGATCTCGCCTGGGACGGCCAGACCTCGATCTACGAGAACGGGGTGCTGCTGGCCGAGGGCGAGCGGTTCCGCCAGGGCGGGCAGATCACGCTGGCCGACGTCGATCTCGACCTGCTCAGGCAGGAACGCGCGCTGATGGGAACGTTCGACGACAACCGACGGCAGCGCGAGGCCTTTTACCGCAACGTGACATTCGCGCTGAAGCCGCCAGCCGCCGACATCGGCTTCCTGCGCAAGGTCGAGCGCTTTCCGTTCGTGCCGAGCGACGAGAGCCTGCTCGAGCAGGATTGCTACGAGGCCTACAACATCCAGGTCGCCGGCCTCGTGCAGCGCATGCGCGCGACGGGCACCAAGCGCGTCGTGATCGGCGTATCCGGTGGCCTCGATTCCACCCATGCATTGATCGTCGCCGCCAAAGCGGTCGACCTGCTCGGTCTGCCGCGCGATAACGTCCTGGCCTACACCATGCCGGGCTTCGCCACCGGCAGCGAGAGCAAGAGCCATGCGCTGGCGCTGATGCAGGCGTTGCGGACGAGCTGGCAGGAGCTCGACATCCGCACCACCGCAACCCAGATGCTGAAAGACATCGGCCATCCCTTCGGCAAGGGCGAGAAGGTCTACGATGTCACCTTCGAGAACGTGCAGGCGGGCCTTCGCACGGATTATCTGTTCCGGCTCGCCAACCATCACGGCGGCATCGTCATCGGAACCGGCGATCTCTCCGAGCTCGCGCTCGGCTGGTGCACCTATGGTGTCGGCGACCAGATGGCGCACTACAACGTCAATGCCGGCGTGCCGAAGACGCTGATCCAGCATCTGATCCGCTGGGTGATCTCATCCAAGCAGTTCAGCGACGACGTCAACCGGACGCTTGGCTCGATCCTGGCCGCCGAAATCTCGCCCGAGCTGGTGCCGGTGCAGCCCGGCGAGAAACCGCAGAGCACTGAAGCGTCCGTCGGGCCCTACGAGCTCCAGGACTTCAATCTGTTCTACACGCTGCGCTTCGGCATGCGGCCATCCAAGATCGCCTTCATGGCGCTCCAGGCGTGGAAGGACGTTGCCCGGGGCGAGTGGCCGCCGGCGTTTCCGGGTGATCGGCGCAAGGCCTATGACCTCAAGGAGATCCGCCGCTGGCTCGAAGTGTTCCTGCGCCGCTTCTTCGCCTTCAGCCAGTTCAAGCGTTCGGCCATGCCGAATGGGCCGAAGGTCTCGGCCGGCGGCTCACTGTCGCCGCGCGGCGACTGGCGCGCGCCGTCGGATTCGAGTGCGGCCGCCTGGCTCGAGGATCTCGAACGCAACGTGCCGAACTGATCGGCGCGGCGGATCGGCATTGTTGGGGAGACGATCTGATGTCGGCCGGGGATGGGATGGAAACGGGTGAGGAGGCCAAGGTCACGAACGGCCTCTACATCTTCGACATCGAGATGCGCGACGGCAAGCGTGGGCAGGCAAGGGGCGTCGCCGTGCTCTGCGACGGTCGCATCATGGGCGGCGACAGCTATTTCTACTACACCGGCAGCTACACGTTCCGGAACGGCAAGTGGCGTGGCGACATGACCGTCAACCAGCACACCGAAGCGATAGGCAGGACGCTCGCGTTCGGCGGCAGGGAGGTCACCTGCGGCTTTTCCGGCGATTATTTTCCCGGCGGTGCCGACGTCGAAGGCATGGCACTGGTCGGCAAGACCAGCGTGACGTTCAGGGCGCGACTGACGCTCAAGAATGCGATGTGAGCGCGAGCCGATCTGCTCACTTGAAGGGCTACGTTCCCGCTCGGGAGCCTTCGCACGGACGATTCCCTCACGGGTGCGACTACATCGGCTCCCGCCCGAAATCGTTTCGATCGAGGACGATGGTTGAACGACAACGCGCCGCCCGGCTGAATCAGCCGGACGGCGCGCTTGCGTTCGATGTCGAAAGTTTCGAGGTCCGGAGTGCCTAGGAGTCCGGACCCCGTCACCTTGCCCCAGCCTTCAATCTCCCGCCCCATGTGGTCCCCCAACCCCATGTTGCGCGATCAGAGGGTGATGCCCGTGGAAGTGGCCGCCGATCGATGTCCCGCGATGTACGCGATGGTCGGTTAGGATTCCATTCCGGATCACTACGGACATGGATACCGCTTGCCATGTGTTGCTTTTGCATCGGCTGCGATCGTGTTGCCTGATCCGCGCCGCGTGGTCGGCAGGATGTCCACACCTCATCGATACGTCGCAATTCGCATTTCACGGGCCTGTCATTGAACTGGTCTAGCGCTGCTCCGTCATCGCTGACGGCCAAGGAGCAAGCCATGTCGAAGCCGGTGTTGGGCGCCGCATTGTCCATCAAATCGATCCCCGCGCATCGCGATTGGCTTCTCGAGCGGCAGCGCGATCTCGAGATCCAGGACTTCTTTCGCGCCGATCTGCTCGATAGCGACTGGCGCGCAACCGCCGGCGAAATCAAGCAGATGCTCGCCGGTCACACCGGCCGGCTTGGTATCCACGGCCCGTTCTGGGGCTTCAAGATCGACAGTCATGATCCGATGATCCGCCAGGCGGTGACCAAGCGCCTGCTGCAGGGGCTGGATGCCGCCGAGTTCCTCGGCGCGACGCAGATGGTGATCCATTCGCCGTTCACGACCTGGGACCACAACAATCTCGATCTTTATCCGGACAATCGCGGCAATCTCGTCGAACGCGTCAAGGCGACGCTCGCCGAGGTGATCGCGCGCGCCGAAACCATCGGCTGCGAGATCGTCATCGAGAACATCGAGGACAAGGATCCGCGCGACCGCGTGCGTCTCGCCAAGGCGCTCGAAAGCAGCAGGGTCCGGGTCTCGCTCGACACCGGGCACGCCAACTACGCCCACATCTCCACCGGCGCGCCGCCGGTCGACTACTATGTCGAGACCGCCGGCGACATGCTGACGCATGTGCACCTCCAGGACACCGATGGCTTCGCCGACCGGCACTGGGCGCCGGGCGAAGGCAATATCCCGTGGGTCGCCGTGTTCCGGGCACTTGGCCGGCTGACTTCAAATCCCAGGCTGATTCTCGAACTCCGCAACCACGACGACGTCCGCGCCGGTGCAGCCCATCTCGCCGCGCTCGGGCTCGCCGAATAACCGACATCCCAAAAAGGGCAGGGTCACCATCATGAGCAAGCTCACCCGTCGCACCATCCTGAAATCCGGCGGCGCTGCCGCAAGCACGCTGCTTCTCCCGCGTTTTGCGATCGCGCAAGGCGACAACCGTCCGTCGGTCACGATCGCCGTGCAGAAGGTCACCAACTCGAACGTGCTCGACGTGCTGCGCGAGCAGTCCAATGTCGGCGAGCGTGTCTTCTTCTCCTCGATCTGGGAAGGCCTGATCTCGAAGAACTGGCGCGGCAGCCTCGAAGCCGTGCCCGGCCTTGCCACTGAATGGCGCCGCATCGACGACCAGACCGTCGAGGTGAAGCTGCGCCAGGGCGTCAAGTTCCACAATGGCGACGAGTTGACGGCAGAAGACGTCGTCTTCACCTTCAGCCGCGAGCGCATGTTCGGCGAGACCGAGGCCAAGAACCGCTCCACCATCAAGGCCTTCGAGAAGATCCCGACGCCGCGGCCGGGCAAGGAGCTGCCGCCTGACGTGCCGGCTGTCGCGCGCCGGATCTGGCCTGACCTCGTGCGTGTCGATGCGGTCGACAAATACACCGTGCGCTTCTACAACGCGACGCCCGACGTCACCATCGAGGGCCGGCTGTCGCGCTACGGCTCCGACATCATGAACCGCCGCGCCTGGGAGGAGTCTGCGAGCTATCTCGACTGGGCGCGCAAGCCTGTTACCACCGGACCCTACAAGGTCGTCGAGCTCAAGCCCGACGTCTCGCTCACGCTCGAATCCCACGACGAATATTGGGGCGGCCGTCCGCCGCTCAAGCGCATTCGCTTCCTCGAAGTCCCTGAGGTCGCGAGCCGTATCAACGGCCTGCTGTCGGGCGAATACCAGTTCGCCTGCGACATTCCGCCGGACCAGATCGCCGGCATCGAGAAGAACGCCGCATTCGAAGTGCAGGGCGGCACCATCCTCAATCACCGCCTGACGGTGTTCGACAAGAACCACGCACAGCTCGCCAATCCGCTCGTCAGGCGCGCCTTCACCCATGCGATCGACCGCCAGGCCATCGTCGACAGCCTCTGGGCCGGCCGCACCCGCGTGCCGAAGGGTCTTCAGTGGGAATTCTACGGCGACATGTTCAACGCCGATTGGAGCGTGCCGGCCTACGATCCAAAGCTCGCGCAGGACCTGCTGAAGCAGGCCAACTACAAGGGCGATCCGATTCCCTACCGCCTGCTCAACAATTACTACACCAACCAGGTCGCGACCGCGCAAATCCTGGTCGAGATGTGGAAGTCGGTCGGCCTCAACGTCCAGATCGAGACCAAGGAGAACTGGTCGCAGATCATGGAGCGCGGGCCCACGCGCGCCGTGCGCGACTGGTCGAACTCGGCCGCATTCAACGATCCCGTGTCCTCGCTGGTCGCCCAGCACGGGCCGAACGGCCAGCAGCAGCAGATCGGTGAATGGACCAATGTCGAGCTGAACAAGCTCTCGGAATTCCTGGAGACCTCGACCGACCGCGCGGCCCGCAAGAAGGCGTTCCGCCGCATGTTGGAGATCGCCGAGCGCGAAGACCCCGCCTACACGGTGCTGCACCAGAATGCGACCTTCACCGCCAAGCCGAAATCGATCAAGTGGAAGGCATCTCCCGCCTTCGCGATGGATTTCCGCGCCGGCAATTTCGAGGCCTGAGGTGCCGCAGCTGATCAGCATCGCAGGCCTGAGCGTCGCCTTCAGCGGCGTGCCGGTCCTGCGCGGCGTCGATCTGGCCTTGCAGAAGGGCGAGGCCCTCGGCCTCGTCGGCGAGTCCGGGTCGGGCAAGTCGGTCACATGGCTCGCCGCGCTCGGCCTGCTGCCGCGGCATGCGCAGGTCTCCGGCTCGGTGCGGCTGGATGGTCGCGAGATCCTCGGCGCGCCGGCGCCCGAGCTCGACCAGGTCCGGGGCGGGCGGGTCGCCATGATCTTCCAGGATCCGGCGAGCGCGCTCAACCCGGTGCTGACGATCCGCAAGCAACTCTGCGAGGCACTGGCACTGCATCGTGATCTCCAAGGCAATGCCGTGAAGGCGGAAGCGCGGCGGCTGCTCGATCTCGTCGGCATCCCAGACGCAGGCCGGCGGCTCGAGGCCTATCCGCACGAATTCTCCGGCGGCCAGATCCAGCGCATCATGATCGCAATGGCGCTGGCCGGAAATCCGGATCTCCTGATCGCGGACGAGCCGACCACGGCACTCGATGCCACCATCCAGGCCCAGATCCTGGAGCTGCTCTCGACGGTCCGCCGCGAGCTCGGCATGGCGATGGTGCTGATCAGCCACGATCTCGGCGTCGTCGCGGAAAACTGCGACCGCGTCGCGGTGATGTATGCCGGCCGCATCGTCGAGGAGGCGCCCAGCAACCAGCTCTTCGCCGATCCCGTGCATCCCTATGCGCAAGGGCTCATCGGCGCGCTGCCGCCGCTCGACGGACCGCGGCGGCGTCTCACCGCGATTCCCGGGACGGTGCCCGATCCGGCGCACATGCCAAGCGGTTGCGCCTTCGCGCCGCGCTGCACGCTGGCGGCCGAACCGTGCGGCCTCTCCGCTCCGAGCCTGGCGCCGATCGCGGACGGCCGCGCCGTGGCCTGCATCCGCGCCGAGGCGTCGCGCCGCGCGCTGCTTGGGATCGCGGCCGAATGAGTCCGCCGCTCGTCGAGGCGTCCGCGATCTCGCGCAGCTATGCGATGCGCTCCGGAATGTTCGGCCGCAGCACGGCCGTTCATGCGGTCGACGGCGTGTCGCTCGCGATTGCCAAGGGCGAGACGCTGGGTCTCGTCGGCGAGTCCGGCTCGGGCAAGTCGACCACGGGTCGCATCGTGCTCGGCCTCGAGCCGCCTGATCGCGGCGAAGTGCGCTTCCAGGGCAAGCCGATGGCTGCTCCCGGGACGACCGCCTGGCGCGCACAGCGTGCACGCATGCAGATGATCTTCCAGGATCCGCTTGGCGCGCTGGACCGGCGTTTGCCGGTCGGCACCCAGATTCGCGAGCCACTGGACATTCACGGCGTCGGCACGCCGGCCGAGCGCGAGGAGCGCGTTCGGGAGCTGCTGCGCGCCGTCGAGCTGACGCCGGCGCACGGTACGCGCTATCCCGGCGCGCTGTCCGGCGGGCAACGCCAGCGGATCGTGCTGGCGCGGGCGCTGGCGACCAAGCCGGATTTCCTGGTCTGCGACGAGCCGGTCAGCGCGCTCGACGTCTCGATCCAGGCGCAGGTGGTGAATTTGCTCGCCGATCTGCAGGCGCAGCTGTCGCTGACATTGCTGTTCATCAGCCACGACCTGCGCGTCGTCAGGCAGATCAGCAATGTCGTTGCTGTCATGTATCTCGGCCGCATCGTCGAGATCGGCAGCGCCGACGACCTGTTCGCGCGGCCCGAGCATCCCTACACCCAGGCGCTGGTCTCCGCGTCGCCCGCGCCGGGTCGCCGCAGCGCCGGCCGCATCGTCCTGTCGGGCGATCCGCCGAACCCGGCCGCGCGTCCGCAAGGCTGCGCCTTCCACCCGCGCTGTCCGCGCGCCGTCGCGCGCTGTGCGAGCGAGGTGCCGATACTCGCGGCCGTCGGCGGCAACAGGCAGGTCGCCTGCCATCTCGTCATGGGCGCCGCGACGCGGGACGCGGCGTGATGGGACGCTATTTCGCCATTCGGATCGGACGTGCGGCGCTGACGATCGTGCTTGTCGTCACCTTCGCCTTCGTCGTGCTTCGCCTCTCCGGCGATCCCGCGCTGATGATCCTGGGACCGGAGGCGCCGCCGGAGGTGCTCGCGGCGTTTCGCAAGGCCTGGGGCCTCGATGACCCCATCTGGTTTCAGTATCTCGACTATTTCGGCGCCATCGCCAAGGGCGAGCTCGGCCGCTCCATGCGCGACGGACGGCCCGCGATCGAGCTCGTGCTGGAGCGGATTCCGGCGACGCTGGCGCTGACCCTGCCGGCCTTCGCCTTCAAGATCGCGCTCGGCATTCCCGCCGGCATCTACGCCGCGCTGCATCGCGGCTCGGCGATCGACCGCGTCGTGATGATGACGGCGGTGGCCGGCTTCACCGTGCCAAGCTTCGTGCTCGCGCTGCTGCTGGTGCTCGTCTTCGCCGTGCAGCTCGGCTGGCTGCCGTCCGGCGGGCAGGACAGCTGGCGCCACGCCATCCTGCCGATCGCAACGCTGAGCCTCGGCGGCGCCGCCGTGCTGGCGCGCTTTACCCGCAGCGCCATGCTGGAAGTGCTGGGCCAGCCCTATATCCGCACCGCCTCGGCCAAGGGCGTGCCGTGGCGCAAGGTGGTGACGTCGCATGCGCTGCCGAATGCGGCGATCCCGACAGTGACCATTCTCGGCTTCATGGTGGGGACGCTGATTGCAGGCGCAGTCGTGGTCGAGAGCGTGTTTTCCTGGCCGGGCGTCGGGCGCCTGCTCGTCGTCGCCGTCGCCAATCGCGACCTTGCCGTCGTGCAATGCATCCTTCTGCTCGTCGCGATGACCATGGTGACGTCCAACCTGATCGTCGACTTCCTCTACGGCTTCCTCGACCCGCGGCTGCGCGCGAAAGAAGGCCACGCATGACCGACGCGACGCTGAAGGACACCGAAGCGTTTTCAAGCGAAGTGGATATCGGTTCGCGGAAAGAAAACGCGTCAAAACTAGAATCTAGAGCCCCGTTCCGATTTCATCGGAACGGAGGGGGCTCTAGCGTTCGTCGCCGTATCAGCCTGCCGGCAATTCCGGTCTCGGTCGCGCTCGCGGCCGCCTGGATCATCGCGATGCTGCTGATCGCGGCGTTCGCGGAGAAGATCGCGCCGTACGGCTTCACCCAGCTCGACCTGCGCAACCGGCTGGCGGCGCCCGGCAATGCCGCACACTGGCTGGGCACCGATGAGCTCGGCCGGGACGTGCTGTCGCGGCTTCTCGTTTCCATCCGCATCTCGCTGCTGATCGCCTTCGGCGCCACCGCGATCTCGGCGATCGTCGGCACCACGCTGGGCTTCCTCGCCGCACATTTCCGTGGGGCCGTGGAGCAGCTGGTGCTGATGCTATCCGACTTCCAGGCCAGCATGCCGTTCCTGATCATGGCGCTGGCGGTGCTCGCCTTCTTCGGCAATTCGCTGCCGCTCTTGATCGGCCTGATGGGCCTGTTCGGCTGGGAGCGCTATGCCCGCATCGCGCGCGGCCTCGCCATCTCCGCCAATGCGCAAGGCTACGCCGCCGCCGTCAGGCAGCTCGGCGCAACGCCGTCGCGGATCTACCTCCGGCACATCCTGCCCAACATCGCCTCGACCCTGATCGTCTCGACCACGCTGGTCTTCCCCGAGGTCATCCTGATGGAATCCGGGCTGTCCTTCCTCGGCCTGGGCGTTCAGCCGCCGATGACCAGCCTCGGCAACATGGTCGGCTACGGCCGCGAATATCTCACCCGGGCGCCCTGGATCATGCTGGCGCCGGCCACCACCATCGTCGTCACCACGCTGGCGGTTTCCGTCATCGGCGACTGGCTGCGCGACCGGCTCGATCCGACGCTGCAATAGCCCGCTGATCTCGTGTCCCGGACGCGCGGAGCGCGAGCCGGGACCCAGAGGGCCACAAACTTGCAGCCACGTGGGCCCCGGCTCTGCAGCGCACCGTCGAAGAGACGCTGCGCTGCGTCCGGGGCACGTGAGGGACCCCGCGCCGGGAGCAGGGGAGCCCTGTCATGTCCAAGTTCCCGTTGCGCGCGCCCAGCCCGTGCGCTATCCGGCCGGAAAGGCCTGAGGCGGCTTCCATATTTTCCCGCCCGGCCGCCAAACCCGAGGACGGAAACCGCCATGCCAGCCTATCGCTCCCGCACCACCACCCACGGCCGTAACATGGCGGGCGCCCGCGGCCTCTGGCGCGCGACGGGCATGAAGGACGCCGATTTCGGCAAGCCGATCATTGCGGTCGTCAACTCCTTCACCCAGTTCGTGCCGGGCCACGTTCATCTGAAGGATCTCGGCCAGCTGGTGGCGCGCGAGATCGAGCAAGCCGGCGGCGTCGCGAAAGAGTTCAACACCATCGCGGTCGACGACGGCATCGCCATGGGCCATGACGGCATGCTCTACAGTCTGCCGTCGCGCGAGCTGATCGCCGACAGCGTCGAGTACATGGCCAACGCCCATTGCGCCGACGGCCTCGTCTGCATTTCCAACTGCGACAAGATCACGCCGGGCATGCTGATGGCGGCGCTGCGGCTCAACATCCCCGCCGTGTTCGTTTCGGGCGGACCGATGGAGGCCGGCAAGGTCAAGCTCCAGGGCAAGACCAAGGCCGTCGATCTCATCGACGCCATGGTCGCGGCCGCCGACAGCAAGGTCAGCGACGACGACGTCAAGGTGATCGAGCGCTCGGCATGCCCGACCTGCGGCTCGTGCTCGGGCATGTTCACCGCCAACTCCATGAACTGCCTGACGGAAGCGCTTGGGCTTGCGCTGCCCGGCAACGGCTCGGTCGTCGCAACCCATGCCGACCGCAAGCGCCTGTTCGTCGAGGCCGGACACACCATCGTCGATCTCGTCCGCCGCTGCTACGAGCAGGACGATGCGTCGGTGCTCCCGCGCAACATCGCCAACTTCAAGGCCTTCGAGAACGCGATGACGCTCGACATCGCGATGGGCGGCTCGACCAACACCGTGCTGCACCTGCTGGCCGCGGCCCATGAAGGGCAGGTGGCGTTCACCATGCGCGACATCGACCGTCTGTCGCGCCGTGTGCCCGTGCTCTGCAAGGTCGCGCCCTCAGTGGCCGACGTGCACGTCGAGGACGTGCACCGCGCCGGCGGCATCATGGGCATTCTGGGCGAGCTCGACCGCGCGGGCCTGATCGACACCTCGGTCTCGACCGTGCATGCGCCGACGATGGCGGACGCGCTGGAGCGCTGGGACATCAAGCGCAGCAAGAGCGAGGCCGTGCGCACCTTCTACCGCGCCTCGCCCGGCGGCATCCCGACCCAGGTCGCCTTCAGCCAGGAGCGGCGCTACGACGAGCTCGATGCCGACCGCGAGAAGGGCGTCGTGCGCGATCTCGCGCACGCGTTCAGCAAGGACGGCGGCCTCGCCGTGCTCTACGGCAACCTCGCGCAGGACGGCTGCATCGTGAAGACCGCCGGCGTCGACGCCTCGATCCTGAAATTCTCCGGCCCCGCGCGCGTGTTCGAAAGCCAGGACGCAGCGGTCGATGGCATTCTGGGCGGCAAGGTCGTCGCGGGTGAGGTCGTGGTCATCATCTATGAAGGCCCGCGCGGCGGCCCCGGCATGCAGGAGATGCTGTATCCGACCAGCTATCTGAAATCGATGGGCCTCGGAAAGGCTTGCGCGCTCGTCACCGACGGCCGCTTCTCCGGCGGCTCGTCCGGCCGGTCGATCGGCCACCTGTCGCCGGAAGCCGCCGAGGGCGGCAACATCGGTCTCGTGCGCACCGGCGACATTATCGCCATCGACATTCCGAACCGCAGCATCAGCCTCGAGGTTTCCGACGAGGAACTCGCCAAGCGCCGCGCAGCGGAGGAGGCGAAGGGCGATGCCGCCTGGCAACCGCAGAGCCGCAAGCGCAACGTCTCGACCGCGCTGCAGGCTTACGCCGCGCTCACCACCAGCGCCGCGCGCGGCGCGGTGCGCGAGGTGAAGCGGCGCTCGAGGTGAGCGCCGGACCGGCGCTCCATAGGCTGGATCGAACCTAAAAGCGCGATGCGATGAGGATGCATCGTTGTCGCGCATCAGGTTGTTGCTAAAGACACGGCCCCCGCGTTCTGGGGCTTGGGCATTCGGGGTGAATGCGGGGGCCGTTTGCGAAGTGGGCGCCTGACGCGGGCTTCCGCC
Organism: Bradyrhizobium genomosp. I (2014); assembly: GCF_000261685.1. Taxonomy (GTDB): domain Bacteria; phylum Pseudomonadota; class Alphaproteobacteria; order Rhizobiales; family Xanthobacteraceae; genus Bradyrhizobium. The sequence continues at coordinate 11,905 of NZ_AJQE01000302.1, forward strand.
GCCAGGCATTATCAATCTAGTATATTATTTCAGACCGTTCCACTATTTAATTTTATTTATTTATATTTTATTTATGATTTGACTGTGCGATCCTGAAAAATCATCGAAGTCCATTTTTCGATCCGGCAGAGCCGAGTCACCGTAGCCGATTGCGGCCGCAACTGCCCGGATTGCCAGTGGCGGAGCAAGTCATGAGTCCCTCTCCATCGCTCGTACCGCAAGTTACGACAGACCGGGACGTGTATCTCGTGCTCGATGATTTCGGCCGGCGGCTCGGCCGTGCCTGGTGCGAAACTGCCGAGGAGGATGCCAATCGCGCGACCCTGCTCAGACATCTCGTGGAGGGGCAATACCTCCATCCCGCGCGCATCGTCGCCTTCAACACCGCGGAGGGGTGGTCACGTGATGCCACCGCGGAGATTGCAGACGAGTTGCGCCGCCGCTTTGTCGAATTCAACGAAACGGATCCCTCGCTGCTGGAGTTCCTGGAAAGGGCGGCGAGGCACTGAAGCAGGCTCGCTCCGAGGCGAATGAACGCTTCGCAACGGCGCCCGGGCGGAATGCCGTCGTGCACAGCAACGATCGCTGATGCAGCACGCGCCGCATCAGGGCGCATGCACATCGTGCGCGTTAACGCGCCTGGTCAATGAGTCCTTACCGGCCGGCTGCAAATGGCTGCTCTCGTTAAGGATGCCTCCACGAACTTCGGCAGGCCATGATCTTGCGGCGTATACTGCTGCCACATTCGCAAATTCGTTTCGGGCAACTTGGGCACCACCACAATGTCTCGTACTCTCGCTGTCGTTTTCTCAACGGCTGTCGCCGCGATTTCCATGACGGGCGCTGCCTTCGCCGGCTGCTACAATTGCTACGCACCGCCGCCGTGCACGACCTGCTACCAGCAGCAATACGTTCCGCCGCAATACCGCACTGTCGACGAGACCGTCATGGTCTCGCCGGGCTCCGTGGTCGCGCATCGCACGCCGGCGCAATACCGCACCGTGATGGTGCCGCGGACCGTGATGGTGGCGCCGCCGAGCGTCCAGTACGAGCGCATCCCCCCGCAATACGCCACACGCCAGCGCGTCGAGATGGTCTCGCCGGGCTATTCCTATTACGCGCCGGTGCAGATGGGCTGCGCATCCTGCGGCTACTGAGCCGACGCAACGACGAAGATTGGACGCGGCGCTTTCCAGGGCGCCGCGTTTTCTCTTGCGCACCGCATAAGGCAAGGCGGTGGTGGGGCAGGGGCGTTAGCACGGTTCGAGAACTGCCAAGAGCGGGGGAAGCAGGTCGACGAACTGACTCGCGCGGCTCTGCTCGAGATGGCCGCGAGCTATCGGCACGAGGTTGAGAAGCGATCGTCACCGCGAAACTGACGGTCTCCTGCCTTCCGACACCTGCGACGGGCCGTAGCTCGTGCGCGTTATTGAACCCAAGCGATTGACCATTTGACTCCGGACAGCGCTCCGCCTCGATCGCATCATGCGAGCTCGAGGATTTGCGTTCGCCAGATGCGCGACAGGGTGTCCGCAGTGTTCCGGCTTACTGCGCCGACTATCGGTGTAGCCACAGCGCGGCACTTGGTGCCGACTGCCGGCCGCACGACATGCGGCTATCGGATATCGCGTCGCGCTTCGTCTGTCGTGCTTGCGGCAGGCGGGGCGCCGAGGCCAGACCTGACTTCGAGACAGGCCGCAGACCGCCATTGACGGGGTATCGAAATACTATCTGAGTGCTTGGTACGGTGGTGCACCTTCCATGTGAGGAACGGTAGCGGCGACAAGCGAGTTGTCTCAGCGCCGGTCGCCCCGTTAACCGGCAAATGCGGCCCCGGCCTCAAGCCCCCCCCAATTGCCCAGCCGGGGCCGCTCTCGTCGAACAGGAGTGCAGAGCCGCGCTTTGTTGGTCCGCTCCCGTACGATGCCCCCCGATGTGATTTGCGATGCCGCGAATTCTTTCTAAACCTCATGCCGCCGGGGCTGGAACATACTTCACGAATTTATACTCCTCCGGTCAAAGGCCGCAGCGGCGTTCGCTGCGGCCTTTCGCCTAACATGGAGCGCAGGATGAAAAGCGAAACTTGCTTGATTGTTCGTACCCCTCCCGGTCGGCAACTGGATTTGTTGCGCGGGGAAGCGTCTCGTGTCGCAAAAGCAAACGAGGTGAATTGGTATGCCGACCGCGCCGACATCGGCACGCGTTTCTGTTTTGACAATGACAGAGCGAAAAAGGCCTTCGCTCTAATCTGCGACGACATCGGCATTTCGTACCAAGACGGTTAGGGCGCTCCGGCATCGCGATCTCACTGGACACCTGATGCCGAACATGCAGGGCGAGGCAGCCGCGGCGGTTGACGACGCCATGCGACCCGCCATAAACAAGCGAACCGACGACGTTGGGTGGCAAAGCGGTAGCAGAGTCGTCGAGATGTTCTCTGCAAAGCGACGAAAAGCCCAGCAATTTCAAGTCTCGGAAGGGTGGCCGAGTGGTTTAAGGCACCGGTCTTGAAAACCGGCGTGCCCGCAAGGGTACCGTGGGTTCGAATCCCACCCCTTCCGCCAGTATATTGTTCACCGCTCCTCCAAACCGCGGCGGCCAAACCGTTGAATGCTCTGCTTTTTCGACGGGCGACCCGGGTTCTGCTGAAGTAGCTACGGTGAAAAGCTACCAATTAGCCCGCGGCGCGAGAGAAGCCTGAGAGCATGATACTTCGCATCCTTAGTCAGCTCGAGTTGCCTCGATGTCTGTCCCCGGTCCCTCCTCTGCAATGACGCCAAGACAACGCAGCTGAAAAATGAGGCGCCCAGAGCAGCGGCGCAGAATGCGGGCCAAAGCGCCGCCGATCGTGTCCCAAGGAGTGGTGTAGC
>NZ_AJQE01000303.1 GCF_000261685.1 Bradyrhizobium genomosp. I (2014)
CCACTACCCCATGGAATCTTCGTCGCTGCGCTCCTCGCAATGACGACTTACGCGTAACTGCGCATCGCCTCGGCGTGGCCGTTCGCCTCGACCTCGGTGCGCGGGCGCAGCCGAGTCAGCGCCAGCATCATGCCGACGCCATAGGCCAGCGAGACGATCGAGGAACCGCCATAGGAGATGAAGGGCAGCGTCATGCCCTTGGCGGGGATGAGCTGGAGATTGACCGACATGTTGATCGCGGCCTGCACGCCGAACAGGATCGCAAGACCCGAGGCGGCAAAGCGCGAGAACATGTCCTCGTTGGCATAGGCCCGCGACAGCGTCCGGATCACGACGAAGGTGAACAGTGCCAGCATCGCAAGGCACAGGATGATGCCGAACTCCTCGGCGGCGACCGCGAACACGAAGTCGGTATGGCTGTCCGGCAGGCTGCGCTTGGCGATGCCCTCGCCCGGTCCGAGGCCAAACCATCCGCCGTTGTAGAAGGCTTCCATGGCGGTATCGACCTGGAAAGTGTCGCCGGAAGCGGGGTTCATGAAGCGCTTGATGCGCCCCGCCACGTGCGGGACGAACAGATAGGCGCTGAACAGGCCGGCCGCACCGAGGCCCGCGAGGCCGAACACCCAGATCATGCGCATGCCCGCGATGAAGAACAGCGAGCCCCACACCATCAGGATCAGCATGGTCTGACCAAAATCCGGCTCCATCACCAGCAGCGCGACCAGCATCATGAGCAGCACCAGCGCCATCGAGGTCGCAGGCATCTCGGGCCGCTTGGTCGATTCCGCGAACAACCAGGCGGCGATGACGACGAAGGACGGCTTCGCGATCTCGGAGGCCTGGATGTTGACGCCGAGCAGCGTGATCCAGCGCCGCGAGCCCTTCACCTCGGGGCCGATCGCGAGCGTGAGCACGATCAGGATGATGCTCGCCGCGAAGATGATCAGGGCCGAGCGGCGGATCGACCGCGGCGACAGGAAGGATACCCCGAGCAGCACGATGCAGGACGGCACCAGGAACAGCACGTGACGATTAAAGAAATGGAACGGATCGAGCCCGATGCGGGTCGCGACCGGCGGGCTCGCCGCCAGCGACAGGATCACGCCCGTCAGCATCAAGGCCAGGATGGCGCCCATCAGCGGCTTGTCGACGGTCCACCACCACTCGGAAAAGGGGGTGCGTTCTTCACGGGAGAGCATGGGCGGCCGCTTTCGGACAGAGGTCCGCCCATTGGTCGCCGAGGTTGGTTACCGGGGGGTTAAGGGAATGGATGAAGTTGTGGAGAGTCTCGTGCCCCGGACGTAGCGCAGCGCGCCGCTTCTTCGCGGCGTGGCGCGCTGCAGAGCCGGGGCCCATTGCGGCAGTGTATCGTGTCGCGGCTTGGGTCCCGGCTCGCGCTACGCGCGTCCGGGACACGAGAGCGCCCTACACCACCGGCTTCACACCGGGCAGCGCCTGCACCAACTCGCGGAACCTGGTGCCGCGGATCTCGAAGTTGCGGTACTGGTCGAAGGAGGCGCAGGCGGGCGACAGCAGCACGACGGCGTCGGTGAGGCCTGATGCTTCCGCATCGCGCGCGGCGTGCTCGACCGCGACGTCCAGCGTCTGGCTGATCTCGTGCGCGACTTGCGTGCCCAGCGTGCCCGAAAACTCCTGCGCGGCTTCGCCGATCAGATAGGCTTTTCGGATACGCGGGAAGAAACCGGTCAGACTGGTAATGCCGCCCGCCTTCGGCTTGCCGCCGGCGATCCAGAAGATGTCGGCAAAGGACGACAGCGCATGCGCGGTAGCGTCCGCGTTGGTGCCCTTGGAATCGTTGACGAACAAAACGTTGCCGCGGCGACCGACCTGCTCCATGCGGTGCGCAAGGCCGGGAAAGCTGCGCAGGCCGCTCTGCAGCACATCGAGGCTGATGCCCATCGCGAGCGCGGCGGCGGCGGCGCAGGCCGCGTTCTGCGCATTGTGCAGACCGCGCAGCGAGCCGATGCCGCCGAGCGCGGCGATCTCGCTGCGGGCGCCGCCCGAGGTGCGCACGATATTGCCGTGCTCGACATGGATACCGCTCGCGAGCGGATTCTTGACCGAGATGCGCACGACGTTCTTACCCGAACGGTCGAGCCGGTCGGCGATGTCGCGGCAGAAACCGTCATCGACACCGACGATCGCGGTGCCGCCAGCCTGCACGCCCGCGACGAGGCGTTCCTTCACCGCGGCGTAATGCTCGATGGTGCCGTGACGGTCGATATGGTCCTCGCTGACATTGAGCAGGATGCCGACGGAGGGATCGAGCGAGGGCGTGAGGTCGATCTGGTAGGACGACATCTCGATGACGTGGACGCGCCCCATGCGTGGCGGCTCCAGCGACAGGATCGCGGTGCCGATATTGCCGCCCATCTGGGTATCGTAGCCGGCGACTTTCGTGAGATGTGCGATCAACGCCGTGGTGGTCGATTTGCCGTTGGTGCCGGTGATGGCGATGAAGGGCGCATCCGGCGCGTGGCGCCGCCGCTCGCGGCAGAACAATTCGATGTCGCCGATCACCTCACAGCCTGCCTCACGCGCCTTCAGCACGCTCCAGTGCGGCACCGGATGGGTCAGCGGCACGCCGGGCGCGAGCACAAGTGCGGCGAAATTCGCCCAGGAGACATTGCGCAGATCGGCGGTGATGAAACCGGCCTGCGCGGCTTTGGCGACGTTCTCGGCATTGTCATCGGCGGCGATCACCTCGGCGCCGCCCGCCTTCAGCGCGTGGCAGGAGGCGAGCCCCGACCCGCCGAGGCCGAACACCGCGACGGTCTTGCCGGCAAAGGACGTGACGGGGATCATGATGATTTCATCTCCGTCGTTCCGGGGCTCGCAGAGCGAGAACCCGGAACCTCGAGATTCCGGATCGCCGCTTCGCGTCGTCCGGAATGACGATCCTGGGCAGACACCCTCATCACCGCAGCTTCAGCGTCGACAAGCCGGCCAGCGCCAGCATCACCGAGATGATCCAGAACCGGATCACGATCTGCGGCTCGGTCCAGCCGAGCTGCTCGAAATGGTGATGGATCGGCGCCATCCGGAAGATGCGCTTGCCCGTAAGCTTGAACGACACCACCTGCACGATGACGGAGACCGCCTCCAGCACGAACAGGCCGCCGATCACGGCGAGCACGATCTCGTGCTTCACCGCGACCGCGATGGCGCCGAGCATGCCGCCGAGCGCGAGCGAGCCGGTGTCGCCCATGAAGATCGAAGCTGGTGGCGCATTGAACCAGAGAAAACCGAGACCGGCGCCCAATAGCGCACCGCAGAGCACCGCGAGCTCGCCGGTACCCGCGACATATTTGATCTGGAGATATTCGGCGAACACCGCGTTGCCGGCGAGATAGGCGATCATCGCAAAGCTCGCGGTCGCGATCATCACCGGCACGATGGCGAGGCCGTCGAGGCCGTCGGTGAGATTCACGGCGTTGCCGGAGCCGACGATGACGAAGGCGCCGAAGATGACGAAGAACCAGCCGAAATGCAGCACGGTGTCCTTCAGGAACGGAATCGTCAGCGCGGTGGAGGCGGGATCGCGGTTCAGCCGCACCAGGGCATAGCAGGCAACCAGCGCGATGATCGCCTCGATCAACAGGCGAAGCTTGCTGCCGAACCCGGTCGTGGTCTGCTTGGTCACCTTGAGGTAATCGTCATAGAAGCCGACGAAGCCGAAGCCGAGCGTCACCGCCAGCACGATCCAGACGTAGGGGTTGAGCGGGTTGGCCCACAGCACCGTGCCGACGGTGAGGCCGGACAGGATCATCAGCCCGCCCATGGTGGGCGTGCCCTTCTTGGCGAGATGCGATTGCGGACCGTCGGTCCGGATCGGCTGGCCCTTGCCCTGGCGGATGCGCAGATGATCGATGATCCAGGGCCCGAACAGAAAGACGAACAGCGCGCCGGTGACGACCGCGCCGCCGGTGCGGAAAGTGATGTAGCGGAAGACGTTCAGGAAGGTGCGAACGGCACCGAAGCCCGAAAATGTGTTGGAGAGGTCGATCAGCCAGTAAAACATTCAGTCGGTCCTATGGCGCCTATGCACACGCAGCCTTGGCCTTGTTCCTGGCCTTCATCTTGGCCTCAACGTGCCTCACGCGCATTCGCTGGTCTTCGTCATGGGTCGCGACCTCTTCGGAAAAATAGACGGCTTCGCGCCACAAAGGTGGGATTCGGGAACAGCGCCTTCCAAGCAGTTTACGCTTTCGCCTGCAAGGCGGCCACCAGGCCCGGCACAAACTTGTTGATCCAGAACATCTTTTTGCTGCCCTTGACAACCACGACATCGCCTGCCTTCAGCAGGCTCGCAACCTCGCTCGGCTTCAGCGTGACGGGATCATCGTGCCAGCCGAGGCCCTTGCCTGATGGCAGCACGTCGTAGAGGTGGCGCATCAGGGGGCCGACGCAGTAGACGCCGTCGATGCCTTCCAGATGCCTGGCGAGGCCGGTGTGATAGTGAGGTGCGTCCTCGCCCAACTCGAGCATGTCGCCCAGCACCGCAATGCGCCGTCCGTCGCTCACGTTGCGCGCCTGGAGGCTTTGCAGCGCAGCCGCCACGCTGGCGGGATTGCCGTTGAAGCTGTCGTCGATCACGGTGACATCGCCGACCGCCTGCTCGACGCCGCGGCCGGTCATGATGCCGACGCGGTCGAGCTTGATCGCGAGCGTCGCAACGTCGAGATGCGCGGCATGAACGGCGGCGAGCGCTGCCAGCGCATTGTGCACCCGGTGCGGCGCGCCAGGAGTGAGGCTGAAGGCGATCTCCTTCCTGCCGATCATGGCCACGACCTGCCAGCTCTCGCCATGCGGCGCATGCGCGACCTCGTGCACCTCGGCATGCTCGCCGCCAAAGCGCACGACCTTGCCCTTCCACTCGGGCGCCTTGATTCCAGCGGGCAGCACCAGCACCCCGCCCTCGGGCAGGCCGAGCGCGATCGACACTTTCTCGCGCCTGATAGCGTCGAGCGAGCCGAGCTTTTCCAGATGCACGGGCTGAACGTTGACGACGAGCGCGACCGTCGGCCGGGTCAATTCGCTGAGCCGCGCGATCTCGCCTTGCTGGTTCATGCCCATCTCGACGACCCAGAGACTGGCGTCGGGTCTCGCGTTGCACAGCGTCAGCGGCACGCCCCAGAAATTGTTGAAGCTGGACGGGCTCGCATAGGCGTTCGGATAGGCGGCGAGAAATTCCTTGGTGCTGGTCTTGCCCGCGCTTCCGGTGAGCCCGATCACCGGTCCGCCAAAGCGCGTGCGTGCGGCACGTGCAAGGCCCCAGAGACCGTCGATCAGCGTGTCCTTCACGACGATCTGCGGAATGCGGATGCCCGCGATCTCGTGCGGCACGATCATCGCCACCGCGCCCGAAGCTTCCGCCTTGTCCGCGAACTCCCAGCCGTCGCGCGCGCTGGCGAAGGCCGAGATGAAGCCGCCGCTCGGCGTGCCGCTGAGCGCGACGAACAGGCTGCCCGGCTTCACCAGGCGGCTGTCCTGCGTGACGAAGTCGATTCCCGTGTCCGGGAATGATCCGGCGACACCAAGCGCATGCGCGACCTCGGCGACCGTCCATATTGGCGCGCTCATGCAACCCTCGATGCTAGTGCGGCGGCAACCGCCTCGTGATCACTGAAGGGCAGAACCTCTCCACCGACGATCTGCCCGGTCTCATGGCCCTTCCCGGCGATGAGCAGCGCATCGCCTTCTTCCAAGCCCTCGATCGCCGCGCGGATCGCAGCCGCGCGGTCGCCGATTTCGCGGGCGCCCTTCGCGGTGGCGAGGATGGCGGCGCGGATGGCTTCCGGCTTCTCGCTGCGCGGATTGTCGTCGGTGATGATGACGCCGTCGGCGTTCGCGGCCGCGATCGCGCCCATGATCGGACGCTTGCCGGCATCGCGATCGCCGCCGGCGCCGAACACGATGACCAGCCTGCGCTGCGCATAAGGCCTCAGCGCCTGGAGCGCCTTCTCGAGCGCATCGGGCTTGTGCGCGTAATCGACGAAGATCGGCGCGCCGTTGCGCTCGCCGACGCGCTCGAGCCGGCCCTTGGCGCCTTCGAGATGTTCGAGGCCTGCAAACACGTTGGCGGCGTCGCTGCCGGTGCCGATCGCAAGGCCCGCCGACACCAGCGCGTTCTCGATCTGGAATTCGCCGACCAGCGGCAGCCGGATCGCATGGAGCCTGCCGCGATGTTCGACCGTCAGCTTCTGCGAGAAACCTTCGACCACGGCCTCGGTGAGGCGGATGCCCTCGCCTGCTCCATCGCCGTTGCGGCCCACCGCCATCACGCGCAGGCCGCGCGACTTCGCCGCATCGATTGCTTCCGCCGAGCAATCATGATCGGCCGAGATCACTGCGGCGCCGCCCGGCGGCACCAGTTCGCGGAACAGGCGAAGCTTCGCCGCAAGATAATGCGCGACGGTCGGATGATAATCCATGTGGTCGCGCGACAGGTTGGTGAAGCCGGCGGCGGAGACGCGCACGCCGTCGAGGCGATACTGGTCGAGCCCGTGCGAGGAGGCCTCGAAGGCGAGATGCGTGACGCCCTCGCGTGCGATCTCGTCGATCTGCCGGTGCAGCGCAATCGGGTCCGGCGTCGTCAGCGAGCCGTAGACGGTGCGCCTAGGCGACACGAGGCCGATCGTGCCGATGCTGGCGGCGGCATGCCCCAGCCGCTCCCAGATCTGGCGCGTGAACGCCGCGACCGAGGTCTTGCCGCTGGTGCCGGTCACCGCGGCGATCGTGGCGGGCTGCGCCGGGAAGAATCTTGCCGCAGCCAGCGCCAGCGCGCGGCGCGGATTGGCAACCGCGATGAACGGCACCTGGCAGGCCGCGGGCGCATGGTCGCCGACCACGGCGACCGCGCCGGCCGCAATCGCGGCATCGATGAAGCGGACACCATCGGTCTTGCTGCCCGCGAGCGCAAAGAACAGGTCGCCCGGCTTGACCACGCGGCTGTCGAGCGCAAGGCCGCTCACGTCGAGCGCAGCAACAGCGGGCGCGATCGCGGCATCATCGCCCAGAATATCCTGACCCAGGAGGTCGCGCAGCTTCATGGTCTTCCAGTCGACATGCCCTGCCGGAAAGCCGAATCCCTTGGAAAATCCCGACTCGGCACCGGCGATGGCCCACCCGGTTGATTACTGGGTTGTCCTGGATGCTGCAAGAATAAGGCGCTCGGACGGCGGCAGGTCAAACCGCGGCTCGACGCCCAGAAGCGGCGCGATCCGCTCGATCACCTTGCCGCCGGTCGGCACAGCGTTCCAGCCCGAGGTAATGAAGCCCTTGGTTTCAGGTATCGCCTGAGGCTCGTCCAGCATGATCAGGATCTGATATTTCGGATCGTCGCAGGGCATGATCGCGGTGAACGAGTTGAGCACGCGTTTCTTGGCATAGCGACCGTTGATGACCTTTTCGGACGTGCCGGTCTTGCCGCCGACATAGTAGCCCTTGACGTCGGCGGTCTTGGCGGTACCGATTTCGGCATTGAGCCGCATCAGGAACCGCATCTTGTCGCTGGTCTCCGGCTTGACGACGCGCTTGGCCATCGCCATGGCTTCGGATTCGCTGCGCTTCATGAATGTCGGCGGAATCAGATAGCCGCCGTTCACCAGCGCGTTGATGCCCATCACCGCCTGCAGTGGCGCCACCGACATGCCCTGGCCGAATGCGATGGTGACCGTGTTCAGCTCACCCCAGCGGCGCGGGATCAGCGGCGCCGCGCTCTCCGGCAACTCGGTGCGCAGCCGCGTCAGCTGGCCCATCTTGGCGAGGAACGCCTTGTGCGCCTCGACGCCCTGGCCGAGCGCGATCCGCGCCGCGCCGATGTTGGAGGAGTAGGTGAACACTTCCTTGGTGTTGATGAAGCGCCCGAGCGGATGGCTGTCGTGGATGGTGAACTTGCCGTAATGCAGGTTTCCGCGCGCATCCCACGACGAGTTCAGATTGATCTTGCCGGAATCGAGCGCCATCGCCAGCGTGAATGCCTTGAAGGTCGAGCCCATCTCGTAGACGCCGGTGGTCAGGCGGTTGATGCGATCGGGGTCGTGCGCTTCCTTCGGATTGTTGGGATCGAAGTCCGGAAGCGAGACCATCGCGACGATCTCGCCGGTCTTGACATTGGAGACGAGGCCGGAGGCGGCCTTGGCGTGGAACTTGTCCTTGGCCTTCAAGAGCTCGTCGCGCAGCGCGTGCTCGACGCGCAGATCGACCGAGAGTTCGATCGGCTTCTGCAGCCGGTCGGTGGCGAAGCCGGCACGGTGGAGATCGGCGAGCCCTTGATTGTCGAGCCACTTCTCCAGACCGGCGATACCCTGGTTGTCGATGTTGACCAGACCAATGAGGTGGGCGACCTCGTTGCCGGTCGGATAGACGCGCTTGTTCTCGCGCAGGAAGCCGATGCCGGGAATGCCGAGCTTGTGGATGGCCTGCTGCTGCGCCGGCGTGACCTCGCGCTTGAGCCAGGCGAAGCCCTTGCGCGACGACAGGCGCTCGCGCACCTCGGCCTCGTCAAGGTCGGGAATGGTCGCGGTCAGCAGCTCGATCGCCTCGTCCTTGTCGATGATGCGGCGCGGTTCGCCGAACAAGCTCGCCGCCTTGACGTCGGTCGCGAGGATGGCGCCGTTGCGGTCGACGATATCGGGCCGCGCGGTCGCAACCACCTCCTGCGCCGCGGCGCGGCGCGCACCGTGGGCGTCGGCGCCGATCGCGAACATCACGAGCCGGCCGCCGATCAGGGCATAGACCGAGGCGAAGGCGAGCATGGCCAGGCCCACGCGTGCGCGCGCCTTTGCGGCGCGATCGACATTGCGCCCGTAGAGCAGGCTGCGGATCAGCCGCTGCCGCCAGGGTTCGATTGGTCTTGCAGTTGGTTTTGCAGGCGTCGCCGGGCTCATTGCTTGTCCTCGGGCTGAGGCACGGAGCCTGTCACCGCGTCGGGTTCGCTCGCGGCTTCGATGGCGTTGAGCATGGCCCCGATCGGATCGGGCTCACCCGGCCCGAACATCCGCGGCGGGCGCTCCGGCAGATTCTTCAGCGAGTCATATTGCGTGCCGTTGACCGGCTTGAGGTGCAGATGCCGGTCGGATAGTCCTTGCAGGCGCAAGGGCGCATCGAGCTTGGCCCATTCGGCGCGCAGCGTCGCGATCGCGTCGCGCTGTTCGCGGATCTCCGCATGCAGCCGCAGCACCTTTTCGGTGCGCGCGGTGGAGTCCATCTTGATCCGGTAGACATGGGCCGCCGCGAAGATCAGCGCACCGATGACGAGGAGGTGGATGATGCGCATGCGCTAGCCGCCCCTCATCACGTCGGAGAGTTTTGGCCAGGACGATGCCTCATCGATCTCATGTGCCGGCGCCGAGGTGCGCTCGGCGGCACGCAGCTTCGCGGAGCGCGCGCGCGGATTGCGCCCGACTTCGTCTTCGCCGGCGACGACCGGTCGCCGCGTCAGCAGATGGAAGCTCGGCGCGACTTGGGCGACTTCCGGCAGATGCCGCGAACCGCCGCCCGTCTTGGAGCGCTCGGAGAGGAAATTCTTGACGATGCGGTCTTCCAGCGAATGGAACGAGACGACGACGAGGCGACCGCCGGGCTTGAGCACGCGCTCGGCCGCAGCGAGCGCCGTCTGCAGTTCCTCGAGCTCCTCGTTGACGAAGATGCGCAGCGCCTGGAACGTCCGCGTCGCCGGGTGAATCTCCCCGGGCTTCGATCGCACGACCCTGCCGACGAGATCGGCGAGCGCGCGCGTGGTCGTGAACGGGGTTTCCTGCCGGTCCGCCACGATGGCGCGGGCGATGCGGCGCGAATGCCGCTCCTCGCCGAAGAGATAGATGATGTCGGCGAGATCGCCTTCGGAGGCGCGCGCGACGACGTCCGCCGCAGTCGGGCCTGTCTGTCCCATCCGCATGTCGAGCGGACCGTCGAGACGGAAGGAGAAGCCGCGGCCGGCCTGGTCGAGCTGCATCGAGGACACGCCGACGTCCATCACGACGCCATCGATCGCCTCGACGCCTTGCGCCGCGCAGACCTCGGCAAGGTTGGAGAAGCGGTCCTCGACCAGCATCAGCCGGCCTGCGGAGCCTTCGGCCAGTTCGGCACCGCCGGCAATCGCGGTGCGGTCGCGATCAATGGCGATGAGTCGGGTTCCCGGCACGTCCAGGATCGCGCGGCTATAGCCGCCGGCACCAAAAGTGGCGTCGACGTAGACGCCACCCTCGCGCGGGGCGAGATGCGCGATGGCCTCACGGCCAAGAACGGGGATATGCGGAGCCGAGCTCATGCGCGACGCCAGCCGACCGCCGAGCCTGACATCCAAGCGAGATCGGGGAGGAACAAGCCCATAACGCCTCGAATCATTGCGCGTCGCGGCGGTTCCACGACAAAGCCCTCGTCCTGCATGGTTACCGAGCCTGGTCGTCCCGGGCCACAAACCCAGTGTCCCCAGTGGAATTTGTCGGGCAGCCATGGGATTTCGAGCCAAAATACGCTTTGGCCGCCTCCGGACGCGGGTCGGCTCTTCATCCCTCAGTAACGGCCCTTAGCGTTAAGAAAGCGTTGCTCGGCTCGTGACAAGTGGAAAAGGTGACGAGGGGGTGATGCGTCATCCACACACATCATCAAAATGCATCCGTTAACCGCGCCGCGCGATTGCGTACGGTGGAGGGTAAAGGAATAGTAAAGAGAAGGGCTTGCCCCACTCTCCGTCCGTTTGAGCTGCTCATGCCCTCCGGTTCGTCCACACCGTCTGGATCTGATTCGAAACGTCAACGAGTTCTCCCGGTTCCCAAGACCGCGGCGAGCCTGCGGACGTTCGAGCCCGACTCTTCGATCGTCTCGGACATCATCCCTTCGCCCAATTATGGCGAGCGCAACAAGGGACGACAGCCGGACATGATCGTGCTGCACTACACCGGCATGCCCGATGTCGAGGGCGCGCTGGCACGGCTGTGCACGGCCGGCACCGAAGTCTCGGCGCATTATGTCGTGCTGGAGGACGGCCGCATCGTGCAATGCGTGCCCGAGACCAAGCGCGCCTGGCACGCGGGCACCTCGTCCTGGGCCGGCGAGGACGACATCAACTCCTGCTCGATCGGCATCGAGATCATCAATCGCGGCCATGATTGGGGCTATCCGGAGTTCCCGCTGCGCCAGATCGCCGCCGTGATCGCGCTGTGCCGCGGCATCATGCTCCGCCGCGAGGTGCCGGCCCACCGGGTGCTCGGCCATTCCGACGTCGCGCCCGCCCGCAAGAAGGACCCCGGCGAAAAGTTTCCGTGGCATTCGCTGGCGAATTCCGGCGTCGGTCACTGGGTCACGCCCGCCCCGATCGTGCGCGGCGAGACCCTGATGCTCGGCACGATCAGCGACGCCGTGCTGAGCATGCAACAGGCGCTCGCAAGGTACGGCTACGGCGTGCCGCTCACCGGCAAATACGATGCCGCGACGATGGAAGTCGTCACCGCCTTCCAGCGCCATTTCCGCCCGGCGCGGCTGGATGGGGTCGCTGACCATTCGACGCTGTCGACATTGCAGGCGCTGCTGGCGAGCTTGCCGGCGGAAGGGACGACCGTGGCATCGAAGTGACGGCGACAGCCGTCATTCCGGGACGCACGAAGTGCGAACCCGGAATCTCGAGATTCCGGGCTCGATGCTATGCATCGCCCCGGAATGACCGCACTAGATATCCATCTCCCTCACCCTTCGCGCATAGAGCCTCCGCAACGGCGCGAGCTGCGTTGCTTCCGTCGCCGCACGATAGGCGTCGCGCGCCTCCTCCGTCCTGCCCAGCCTTCGCAACAAATCCGCGCGCACTGCGGGCAACAGCTCATAGCCGGAAAGCCCGCCGCGCGCGGTGATCGCATCGACGAGATCCAGCGCGCGTGCCGGCCCATCGACCATGGACACCGCCGCGGCGTGGTTGAGTTCGATCACCGGCGAGGGGTTGATACGCAGCAGCACCCCGTAGAGCCCGGCGATCTGCGGCCAGTCGGTCTCCTCGAAGCTTGGCGCACGCGCATGCAGCGCGGCGATCGCGGCCTGCACCGCATAGGGCTGCGGCCGGCCCGGCACGCGCAGCGCATCGTCGACCAGACGAAGGCCCTCGTCGATCTGCCCGCGATCCCACAGCGAACGGTCCTGCTCTTCGAGCAGCACGATGTCGCCGGCCGACGTCTCGCGCCCGGCGCGGCGCGCGTCGTGCAGCAGCATCAGGGCCAGCAGGCCCTTGATGCCGGCGCGATCGGGCATCAGTCGATCGAGCAAGCGGCCGAGCCGGATGGCTTCGATGGCGAGATCGGGCAGCATCAGGTCCGTGCCCTCGGTTGCAACATAGCCCTCGGTGAAGACGAGATAGATGACGGCGAGGACGCCGTCGAGCCGCGACACCAGCGCCTCGCGCTTGGGCACTTCGTAAGGGATGCCGGCAAGCCTGATCTTCTGCTTGGCGCGGACGAGCCGCTGCGCCATCGCCTCCTCACTGACGAGGAAGGCGCGTGCCACCTGCGCCGTCGACAACCCGCACACGGTGCGCAGCGTCAGCGCGACCTGCACCTCGGGCGCGAACGCCGGATGGCAGCAGGTGAAGATCAGCCGGAGCATGTCGTCGTCGAGCGTTGCCGGCGGCTCGTCGGCGGCCTGTGCGTTGAGTTCCAGCTCATGCACCAGTTCCTGCTGCTTGCCGCGAAAGACAGCCCGGCGGCGGATGCGGTCGATCGCCTTGTGCCTGGCGACATTGACCAGCCAGGCCCGGGGATTGTCGGGGATCTCGCACGCCGCCCAGCGTTCCAGGGCGACGGCAAAGGCATCCTGAAGCGCGTCCTCGGCGAGATCGAAATCGCCGACGAGACGGATCAGCGTGGCCAGCGCGCGCCCCGCCTCGTCGCGGAAGATTTTGTCGATCTCGCTGGGGGTCATTGATCCTTTGCAGGTCATTCCGGGGCGTGCGAAGCACGAACCCGGAATCTCGAGGTTCCGGGTTCGCCCTTCGGGCGCCCCGGAACGACAGTGCTCACTTCTCATACACCCAGATCGGCCGCACCTCGATCGAGCCGATGCGTGCGCTGGGAATCCGCGCCGCGATCGCGATGGCCTCGTTGAGATCCTTCGCCTCGACCAGGTAGTAACCGCCGAGCTGCTCGCGCGTTTCCGCGAATGGACCGTCGGTCGTCAGCGTCTTTCCCTCGCGCACACGGACGGTCGTTGCAGTCATGGTCGGCTGCAGGCGGTCGCCGGCCTTGAAGTTGCCGCTCTGGACGATGGATTGGGTGAAGGCCTGGTATTCGGCCAGCATCTTCTGGCTGGTCGCCGCGTCGTTCTTCGCGTATTCGACCTCGTTCTGATAGATCATCAGCAAATATTGCATTGCTTCACTCCTGTTGTACGGCTCACTCGCCGACATCCAGTCGAACGGGACACGCTCCAAACGACATCTTCAGGATAAATTATTTCGGGCGGTTCGTGCGTCGCGATATCGGCTTGACGAAACCGTCACAAATGCCACATGCGTTGTCAGTCAGTCGGCTGGACGGCCGCTCCGGCAGGTGCCGAAAGGCCGCCGGGGAGGAAAGTCCGGGCTCCCTTGACATGCGGTGCCGGATAACGTCCGGCGGGGGTGACCCCAGGGAAAGTGCCACAGAGAACGAACCGCTCCGCCTCGCCTTCGGGCTTCGCGGAGTAAGGGTGAAAAGGTGCGGTAAGAGCGCACCGCGGTTCCGGCAACGGAGCCGGCATGGCAAACCCCACCGGGAGCAAAACCGAATAGGGACGGCTTAAGCGGGCTGTTCGCGCAAGCGATAACGCCGCGGGGCGATGTCAGGCCCGCCGTCCGGGTAGGTTGCTCGAGGCCATGTGCAAACACGGTCCCAGAGGAATGGCCGTCACGTATCGTTCGCGCAAGCGGACGGTGCCCTACAGAACCCGGCTTACAGGCCGGCTGATATGCGACGAGGGGTTCGATGCCAACGCATCGGGCCCCTCACCATTTTGACGCTCCGTCATTCCCCGGCGCGCGCAGCGCGAGCCCGGAATCCATCCGTCCGCAGAGTTGGTAGAGGAATGAAGTCCGGGCTTCGCTTGGCGAACCCGGAATGGCGATCGTGAACCAGGGCGTGTACCCAAAGACGTTCGCTTACCACCCCAAAGCGGAAGTCTCCCACCCTGAGCGTGATCGGCGGCTTGTGGACGGAGCCGACTTCCTGGATGAATGTTGTGATAGCCTGCGTCCGGCTCGGGGTAAGGATCTAACGAGAAAGGGTCTCCGCGATGTCTAACGACCAGGGACCGGACAGCCTTAATCGCCGTCGCTTCATGGTCACCGCAATCGGTGCCTCAGCTGCGCTCGCAGCCAGCTCTGCTCCCCCGGGTACGCAGGCTGCGACTGTATCGCGAGGAACCGCTTTTACCGGAGACACGATAGACGGAAAGAAGATTGTCAGCGCGCTCGACGTCAATGACCTGGAGCCGGGCAAAAAGCACCTTTTCTATTTTCAGGGTGTTGAAATGCCAACCGGACAGCACTGGTATGTGTCCGTGACGGTCGTCAAGGGAGCAAAGCCCGGCAAGCGCGGCGTTCTTACCAGTGGCGTGCATGGCGACGAGATGAGTTCTGTGCATACGGTCCAGACAGTGATGAGCCAACTCGACTTGGCGCAGATGTCGGGCACGGTGATGGCGGTCACGGACGTGTCTCGCCCGGCCCTGGAAAGCATGCAGCGCAGATGGCCCAACCAGGGCAGAGGCATCGATCTGATTGATATGAATCGGGAGTGGCCCGGGAACGAGAACGGTGCCACCACACCCAGCCGACACGCCGGGCTCCTGTTCAACCGGCTGCTGCGGCCGAACGCCGACTTCGCGATCGACTTCCACACAGGCACAACCGGATTCGAAGTCACCGCATTCAATGTTGGCGGCATGGATGTGCCCGAGGTCAAGGCGATGCTGGAGCTCTATCCTGTCGGCCAGATTTTCGACAATCATGTATATCCCGGTGTCCTGCACAACGCGTTTATGGACGTGGGCATCCCGTCCTTCACGCCGGAAGTCGGCGCTGGGCGCGTCCTGGACCACGAGATGATTTCGCTTTTCGTGGAAGGCACGATGAATGTCCTCAGGCATCACGGCATCGTTGCCGGGCCAATGGGACGTACAGGCAAGGACGTGACCGTCTTTGTCGGCAACAGCGCGTACCCGATCCTGGCCACCGCGGGCGGTCTCGTTGAGCATCTGGTCAAACTCAACGACAAGGTCAGCGCTGGACAGAAGGTCGCCATCCAGCGCAATAGCTTCGGTGAGGTCGTTGCGGAGTATGCCAGCGGCGTGGCCGGAGAGATAACGGGCCAGCGCAGCGATGCAATGTCTGAGCCGGGCAATCCCTTGGTATTCATCCTTTTCAACAAACCGGGTCCGGAGGACGTTCCGATCTATCCCGAGTAGTTGCCGCATCGACCTCAAGGCTGCTGATGCGATCTTCACTGTGGCCGTTCACGAGGCTCCATGTCTCAAATTGGCCCAACCCTGACCTAGGGTGAGGTGCGCCAACGCGCCGATATCGAAGGCAGAGCGGACATCATACGAAATGGAGCGCGGGTTTACGAGTACAGGCTCCAGCTAGGCCGCGATCTCGTTCAACACCGCGATCAGCGCCTCGGGCGCGGTGACATTCGGCGCATGGCTGGCGTCGAGCTCGACATAGCGCCAGCCATGCTCGCTCTTCGCCCGCTTGGCGAACTGCCCGAACACGTCGCCCGGCGGGACGCGCGTGCAATAGATGTAGCTGCGAGGCATCGCCGGCTCGCCGTGTT
>NZ_AJQE01000304.1 GCF_000261685.1 Bradyrhizobium genomosp. I (2014)
GGTCTCGAAGCACTTGATCGGCATTGGGACGCGGCGTGCACTGAGCCAGTCGAGATCGGCTTGGGGCGTGTCCGGCGGCGGCGGATTCGGCGGGATGCGATAGCCGTCGCCCGAGGCCGTGGCCTTGCGCATCGGCTCGCGCCCGCCCTCGTTGAGATCGAACAGCGACTGGCCGTCGCGCGGCACGAAGGCGTCGAGATAGATCAGCTGCGTCACGCGCTCGCGCGCGCGGTCCGCGACGCCCGTCGCGACCATGCCGCCATAGCTATGGCCAAGCAGCACGATGTCGCTGAGATCCTCGAAGGCGATGACGTTGAGGATGTCCTGGATGTGCGTTTCCAGATCGATCGCCGGGCTTGCGAGATGCGCGCGCTCGCCGAGCCCGGTGTAGGTCGGCGCCACCAGGCGATGGCCGGCCTGCGCTATCAGCGGATGCATCTTCTTCCAGGCCCATCCGCCGGACCACGCGCCATGACAAAGCAGGAAGGTCTTCGCGCGCGTGGCCATCGGCGTTTCCATCGGTCTTGTTGGTACGACGGAGTGTAGCGGCCGTGCGCGCGATGTAAACGCCGCTCAGGCCGCGCGCGTATCCGCCTTCGCCAGCACCGGTGCGAGCTCAACGGCCTCGCGCCGCAGCTTGCTCGCCTCGAACCCGTGCATGCCCAGCTGCCATTGCAGCCCGACGATGGCGCCCTTGGTCGGTTGCAGCAGTGCGAGCGAGGCGAACAACGTCACCGGCAGCCACACCGCGAGTTGCAGCCACTCCGGCGGCGCATAGGCGGTCTCGACCGCGAGGATCGCCGGCACCACGAGATGGCCGACCACGACCATCACGAGATAGGCGGGAAAGTCGTCTGCGCGCTGGTGAAACAGCTCCTCGCCGCAATGGTCGCAGCTGTGGGCGACCTTCAGGAAACGGCCGAACAGGCGCCCTTCCCCGCAATTCGGACATTTGCCGCTGAAACCGCGCCACATCGCCTTTGCCAGAGAGACCGTCGCCATGGCCACACCTCTTCCTTTTCGCCAGCCCATACAATAATATCTTGCATCCATACATTCAAACGCTTCTGGCCAAAATTGCATGGACTGGACCCCTACAATCTCGGAGCTGAGCGGGCCGCGCTACCAGCGCATCGTCGAGGCCATGGAGGCCGACATCGCCGCAGGGAGGCTGGTGCGCGGCCAGCAGTTGCCGACGCAGCGGGCGCTCGCCAAGGCACTCGGCGTCGACCTCACCACGGTGACGCGCGCCTACACCGAGGCGCGGCGCCGCGGCATCATGGAGGCCCGTGTCGGACTGGGCTCATTCGTGTCGGAGACCAGCGCGCGCCGCACGGTCGACCTGCCGCATCCCGTCGCGATCGATCTCTCGATGAACGTGCCGCCGCATCCGCTGGAGGCGCAGCTCGACGAGCGCATCATCGCCGGCATGGAAGCCATCCGCGCGCAATCGGGCCTGACGGCGTATCTCAACTATCAGCCGCCCGGCGGCAGCGCGCATGAGCGCGAGGTCGCGGCGCGCTGGATGCGCGCACGGGTTCCGCATGCGCGGGCCGACAGGCTCGTGATCTTTCCCGGCGCGCAAACCATCCTCTTCAACCTGCTCGCTCATCTTGCGCGGCCCGGCGACATCGTGCTGACGGAGGCCCTCACCTTCCCCGGCATCAAGGCCGCCGCGGCACGGCTCGGCGTCAAGCTCGTCGGCGTCGCCATGGATGACGGCGGCATCCTTCCCGATGCGCTGGCAAAGGCGTGCCGCGCGCACCGGCCAAAGGCCGTCTATCTCATTCCGACGCTGCACAATCCGACCACCGCGACGCTGTCCGCCGAGCGGCGCAGCACCATCGCAAAGATCATTGGCGATGCCGATACGATCCTGATCGAGGACGACGCCTACGGCCTGCTCGACCGCTCGGCATCGCCGATCGCGGGTCTCATTCCCGAGCGGACCTATCTCGCGACCACGCTGTCAAAATGCATCGCGCCGGCGCTGCGCGTTGCCTACCTGCTGACGCCCGACAGCGGCGCGCAACGGGACATGCGCGGCTACCTGCAGGCGACCGTGCAGATGCCGGCGCCGCTGATGGTCGCGCTGGTGACGCACTGGATCGAAAACGGCATTGCCGATCGTATCATCAGCGCCATTCGCAGCGAGGCGGTCGGCCGCCAGCAGCTCGCGCAACGCACGCTGAAGGGCTTTCAGTTCCTGGCCAAGCCTGCAGCGCATCATCTGTGGCTGCGGCTGCCGGAGGGCCGGCCCGACCTCGCGGCACATCTCCTGCGGAACGGACTTGCCGTTGTCTCCGGCGATGCCTTCACGGTCGACGGGGCACCGCCGCATGCGGCGCGCGTCTCGCTGGGCGCGGCACGGAACAGATCGGAATTGACGGAAGCACTGCGCATCCTGATCGGCGCGCTGCAGAAGCCTGCCGACACCAGGCAGATCGTCTAAAGCATGATCCGGAAAAGTGCGCAGCGGTTTTCCGAAAAGATCATGCTTAAACAACAACCTAAAGCGCGATGACGGTTCAGCCTGATCGCATCGCGCGTTAGATCATCGACGATGACGGCGATGGCCGGAGCGCACCACCGGTGCCACAGGTGGCGGATAGGCCTGCGATGCAAACGCATCGCCCGGCGATCCCTGCCGACCGAGAGCCGCACGCGCCGCAGGCGTGAGCTGGCCGCCATTCAGCACATCGCGGTCGGGATGAGCGGCCTGATACGCCGCAGGCTCGGAAAACTGTGCCTGGGCCATCGTCGGCGTCAACGCCACCGCGAACAGCGCGCCTGCAACGGCAATCTCGGTGCGGGTCATGGTCATTCTCCATCATCGCATTCAGGACTGACCGATCCGAGCGCATGATCGCGTCGGGCGGCCCCAGGATTGGGGTACGGCCATCATGTAGGCGTGTCTTCCGCGAAAGCCCGACGCGGCAGATCACGCTTGCGTGCAGCGTGGATTGACCGGCACGGCAGCAGGCGTGCTATGCGAGCGATGGCGGTCGGCAATTCGGGATCGCCCCTTGCGACGGGGATAATCTGTTGGGAATGCTCACCTATGTCCTGCTGCTGTTCGGCGCGCTGGCCGGCGGCTTCGTCTCGGGACTGGCCGGATTCGGCACGGCGCTGATGGCGCTCGGCATCTGGCTCTACGTTCTGCCGCCCTCGCTCGCGGTACCCCTGGTGCTGATCTGCTCGGTGATCGCGCAGACTTCGACGCTGCCCTCGATGTGGAAGAGCTTTGATCTCTCGCTGGTCTGGCCCTTCCTGATCGGCGGACTGCTCGGCGTGCCGCTCGGGACCATGATGGTCGCCTCCGCCGATCCAAAGGTATTCAAGCTGAGCGTCGGCGTGCTTCTGCTGATCTTTTCGACGGCCCTCTATCTGAACAAGCGGCCGCTCGCGATCAAGTTCGGCGGCAGGATCGCCGACGGAGCGATCGGCTTTGCCGGCGGCATTCTTGGCGGTCTCGCCGGGCTGTCGGGGCCGCTACCGATCCTGTGGGCCAACATCCGCGGCTGGAACAAGCACGAGCGGCGCGGCATCTTCCAGCTCTTCAATTTCACGGTGCTCGCCACCGCGCTGGTGCTGCAGACGGCGTCGGGCCTGGTCGAACTGCAAGTGGTGTGGCTCGCACTGGTCGCCTTTCCGGGCACGCTGATCGGCGCATGGGTGGGCGCGCGGGTCTATCACGCGCTGAGCGACAAGCATTTCGGCGACGTCGTGCTCGGCCTTCTCTTCCTCTCGGGCCTCGGCCTGGTCTGGAACAGCCTCGGCACACAATAGGCGCTCCTCGCGAGCGACATGCGGACGGCGAAGCGACGGGGTCGCATTGCACGTCCGTATGTCAGCCGCCGCCTCATTCCGCTGCTGCGATCTGTCCGAGCTCCACCACCTGGCGCTCGAACAGGCCGCGATAGATGCCCCCTCGCTTGGCTGCGAGCATCGCATGCGTCCCTTGCTCGACGATCTCGCCGCGGTCGAACACCAGGATGCGATCGAGGCTCATCACCGTCGACAGGCGATGCGCGATCACGATCGAGGTGCGGCCCCTCATCAGTCGCTCCATCGCCTCTTGGATCAGCGCCTCCGATTCCGAATCCAGGCTCGAGGTCGCCTCGTCCAGGATCAGCACCGGCGCGTCCGCCAAGAAGGCGCGCGCCAGCGCCACGCGCTGCCGCTCGCCGCCCGACAGCTTGACGCCGCGCTCGCCGACCAGCGTGCCGTAGCCCTTCGGCAGGCGCAGGATGAAGTCGTGCGCGTTGGCAAGCCGCGCCGCCTGCTCGATCGCTTCAAAGCTGGCGCCGGGCCGGCCATAGGCGATGTTCTCCGCAAGCGTGCGGTGGAACAGGATCGGCTCCTGCTGCACGATCGCGATCTGGCTGCGCAGCGATTGCTGCGTGGCGTGCGCGATGTCCTGCCCGTCGATCAGCACGCGGCCACCGGTGACGTCGTAGAGCCGCTGCACCAGCTTGACGAAGGTGGTCTTGCCGGAGCCGGAGCGGCCGACCAGACCGACGCGTTCGCCGGCGCCGATCTTGACAGACAAGCCGTCGTACAGCGGCGCGCGATGGCCGCCATAGTGGAACGTGACGTCGTCGAACACGATCTCGCCGCCCTCGATCGCGATCGGCCGCGCATCCACAGCATCAGCGATTCCGATCGGCTCGTCATGGATCGCCACCAATTCGTCCATGTCGTTGACCGAACGCTGGAGGTTGTTGATGTGCATGCCGACATCGCGCAGATAGGCATGGATGACGTAGTAGCTCGTCAGCACATAGGTGACGTCGCCGGGCGAGGCGTGACCTGACATCCACAACAGCACCGATCCGCCGATCACGGACGCGCGCAGGCACAGCAGCAAGGACAGCTGTGACATGGCGGTGTAGTTGTAGCGAAACCAGGTCCGCCGCACGCGCACGCGCCAGCGGTTGACGATGCGGGCGAGCCGCGTGTCCTCGCGCGCTTCGGCGCCGAAGGATTTCACCACGGCATTGCAGGTCAGCGCGTCCGCCAGCGTGCCTCCGACCTTGGTGTCCCAGGCATTGGAGACGCGCGCCGCCGGCGCGATGTAGCGGGTCGAGAGCACCACCGTGATCGTGACGTAGAAGATCGCCCCGAGCGCGATCACCAGGCCGAGCGAGGCCCAGTGCGCGCCGATCAGGATCATCGAGCCGACCAGCACCAGCAGCGACGGCGCCAGAGCCATCAGGATGGTGTCGTTGAGCAGGTCGAGCGCCCACATTCCGCGGGTGATCTTGCGCACCGTGGAACCGGCAAAGGAGTTCGCATGCCAATCGGTCGAGAAGCGCTGCACGCGCGTGAATGCGTCCTGCGCGACCTCCGACATGATCTTCAGCGTGAACGGCACGATCGCCTGGAGCCCTGCGAGCCGCAGCACCATCGAGGCCGCGCCCAGCGCCACGATGGCGCCAAATGCGACAAGTGCGGCGTGGCGCGCATCGGGATCGGACGGACCGCGTGTCAGCGCATCGACCAGATGCCCCGAAAACACCGGCATGAACAGGTCGGCGACGGTCGCGCCCAGCAAGCCGCCGGCCACGACGAGGCCGCGCCCCGGCTGCTTCAGCCAGTGCCTGAACACGAAGGGCAACACCACGCAGATCGCGGCGGGCTTCTTTGACAGAGCGGTCATGGCATCCTCCGGCCGCTCGCGCAGGCCGGCTCCATTGATGGACGCAAGTCGGCCGGAGGCGGCAACGGCGTCACGCAAGACTGATTTTGACTTGGGAAGTGAGGCGATCGGGACGCTCGGTCGAAACCTTGGCCCAATCGAAGCTGGCGGAGGAGGCCTCTAACAGGCCGCGTACATACCGAGCCGGGACATCATCGAGCGCGGGCGTACGATCTGCGAATGCGACGAAATCATGCAAATCCCTCCCGGTTCGATTGAATGAGGCGCGCTTTATAGATGTGCCGCCGGCGATTTGCAACGGGGCTCGCGCGAGATCACGCACGAGTGTTGCAAATTGGTGCGCGACGTCTTGGTGCGCGTCGCCGCCGCTCCACTCTTCGCTGTCATGCCCTCAATGCGCGTCGCCGGCAGCGCCGAACGGCGAGGCCGGCTTGTTCAGCAGCGCGACCAGCAGGCTGAGGCCGAGATAGAACAGCGTCAGCATCAGGAAAGCGTCGCCGAAACTCATCACCACGGCCTGCCGGTGCACGATCTGGCTGAGCTGCTTCATCGCCATCAGCGTGGAATCGCCGAGCCCCTGGAACTTCTGCACGAGCATGTTGAGGGTCTCGGTCGCGGTCGCGTTGCCCCAGGTCACGCGTTCCTGGAGGCGGGTGATGTGCAGGTCGGTGCGGTCGTTGAGCACGGTGTTGATGACGGCAAGGCCCACCGCGCCGCCGAGATTGCGCATCAGGTTGAACAGGCCGCTCGCGTTCTTCACCAGGTCAGGCGCCAGCGTGCCGAGTGCGACGTTGTTGGTCGGCACCATCGCGAACATCATGCCGATGCCGCGCAGGATCTGCGGCACCAGCAGCTCGTAGAAATCGTAATCGCGGGTGATCCAGGTCATCTGGTAGGAGCCGATCGCGAACACGATGAGGCCGAACGCGATCATGTAGCGCATGTCGAGCTTGGCCATGAGCCGGCCGACCAGCGGGGCGACCAGGAACATGGTGATGCCGGAGACGAACATGGTCTCGCCGATCATCAGCGCGCTGTAGCCCCGCACCTCGGCGAGATAGCGCGGATAGATGTAGGTCAGGCCATAGAGGCCGATGCCGATGCAGAATTGCAGCGTGCATCCGACGGCGAAATTGCGATCGGAGAAGGTGCGCAGATTGACGATCGGCTCGGCCGCCGTGAACACGCGCCAGAAAAACGCGATCGCCGAGATCGCGCAGATCCCGGCGCAGATCGCGACCGAGGTATCCTGCATCCATTCATATTGCGGGCCTTCCTCCAGCACATATTCGAGCGTGCCGAGGAAGCCGGCCATGAACAAGAGGCCCCACCAGTCGAAGCGGTCGAGCAATTCGAAATGCGGCTCGTCGAAATCGACCAGCGCCAGCACGCCCAGGGTGATGCCGATGCCGGGCACGACGTTGATGAAGAACAGCCAGTTCCACGACATCAGGTCGGTGATGTAGCCCCCGACCGTCGGCCCGATGGTCGGGGCCAGCGTCGCGACGAGACCGATGATCGGACCGACGATGTGGAATTTCGTCCGCGGAAAGACGGTGTAGGCCGAGGCGAACACCGTCGGAATCATGCCGGCGCCGAGAAAGCCCTGAAGCGCGCGCCACAGGATCATCTCCTCGATCGTCGTGGCGAAGCCGCAGAGCAGGCTCGAGGCGGTGAAGCCGGCCGCCGAGATCGCGAACAGCAGCCGCGTGCCGAAGGCGCGCGACAGGAAGCCCGACAGCGGGATCGCGATGACCTCGGCGATCAGATAGGCGGTCTGGACCCAGGAGACTTCGCTGGAGCTCGCCGACAGCCCGGCCTGGATTTCGCTCAAGGAGGCCGAGACGATCTGGATGTCCAGGATCGACATGAACATCCCGAACACCATGATGATGAACGCGAACAGCCGCTTCGGCGCGATGCGCTCTTCAGCGGCGGTCGCCATCATGTCAGGTGAAGCGGTGGTGGCGTTGGCCATGGTGTCAGCTCGGGCTGGAACGGCGGGCTCTTACCTCTCCCGCGAGCGGGAGAGGGAGCGCAGCTGCAGTCGGAACTGGGGTATCGCGACTCATGAGCGATCGATCCTACTGCGGATGCACCGTGGGATCGTCGAGATCGACCTCGCTGTCGGCGTCGGCGGCGCCCTTGTTGGTGTCGACGGTCGCATAGACCGACATGCCGGCGCGCAGCAGGTTCTGCTTCGCTACCGACTTCGGCACGCGGATGCGGACCGGCACGCGCTGCACGATCTTGGTGAAATTGCCGGTCGCGTTGTCCGGCGGCAGCAGCGTGAACACCGAGCCCGCGCCCGCCGCGATGCTGTCGACGAGGCCGGAGAACTTGCGCATGCCGTAGGCGTCGACCTTGATCGTCACCGGCTGGCCGGGACGGATGCGCTTGAGCTGCGTTTCCTTGAAATTCGCGTCGATATAGACGTCGTCGAGCGGCACGATGTTGCCGAGGCGCTGGCCGACCGCGACGAAATCGCCGGCATTGACCAGGCGGTTGGAGAACATGCCGTTGACCGGCGCGCGCACCGCGGTGAAGCCGAGGTCGCGCTCGGCCTTGGCGAGCGAGGTCTTGAGCTCGGCGAGCTGGGCCTGTGCTTCGGCCTGCTGCGCTTTGGCGACATCGACATTGCTGACGGCGACGTCGTAGGCGGCCTGCGCGCCCTTGACCGCGGCAGCGCCCTGGTCGCGTCCGGCTTCCGAGCTCTCGAAGGTGGCGCGCGAGGCGAAGCCCTTGCTGCTCAGCGCCTGCTGGCGCTCGTAGTCCAGGTCGGCGCGCTTGAGGCCTGCCTCGGCGGAGACGAGTTGCGCCTTGGCCTGCGCGACCTGGCTGTCGAGCGCGGCGACCTGGCGGCCGATGCGATCGATGGTGGCCTGCTGGGTCGCGATCCTGGTCGCAGCAGCTTCGACCGCGATCTTGTAGTCGCCGTCGTCGATGCGGAAGACGATGTCGCCGGCACGGACCGGCGTGTTGTCGCCGACGAGAATCGAGGAGATGTGGCCGGCAACGCGCGCGCCGAGCATGGTGTTGTTGGCACGGACATAGGCATCGTCCGTTGAAATGTAGAAGCGGCCGACCAGCGTGTAATAGCCGGCATAGCCCGCAACAGCGAGCGCGAGGAGGACGCCGACGCCCATCAGGACGAATTTGCGCTTGCCGGATTTGGGCGCACCGGCGGCGGGCGCGCCTGGCGCGGGTGCGGTGGGCCTGTCGGTCACGGGCTTCTCTGGCGCCTCCGGCGTCGGACGCTTGGTTTCCTCGGCCACATGAGCGCGCAACTGCTCGGCATGGGGTAGGGATGTCTCGGACGCAGCATCGACGCCCGACTGCTCCTCCACCGCTTCGTGGCGAAGGACGCGAGCTGTCTGGTCTCTCGATATGGCCATAAAGGCCTCCCCAAAATAAGCATAAGCGCGACCAACGGCGGCCGCTGCGCAGCCGGTTCCTCTCGCTGATCTCAATTATCATTGACCGAACGGTTCGGTCAATATAAACAATCTTCCCGGTAGAACCCTACAGCCTCGAATCCTTTATTCGGGTTGCATGGCCCCGATCGGATCCAAAAACCTTCCGAGACCCTAAACCAATGGTTGTAGTTGCCAACGAACATCCGCAGGTCGTCCGGGAGGAGGACAGCTCCAAGCGCCGCCAGATCCTGGACGGTGCCCGCAAGGTGTTCATGGACCTCGGTTTCGACGGCGCCAGCATGGGCGAGATCGCGCGCGCCGCCCAGGTGTCCAAGGGCACGCTCTACGTCTACTTCGCCGACAAATGCGCGCTGTTCGAAGCTATCCTCGAACAGGAGGCGCTCCAGTACGGTCAGGTCGTGTTCAATTTCGATCCTGCGCGGGATGCCGAAACCACGCTGAAGGAGTTCGGCCGGGCCTACATCCATCTGCTCTGCCGGCCCGGGGGCGGATCGGCGATCCGCACCGTGATGGCGATCGCCGAGCGCATGCCCGATGTCGGTCGCCGCTATTATGCGCGCGTGCTGGACAAGAGCATCAACCGTCTCTCCGACTATCTCAAAGCCCACGTCGCCTCCGGCGATCTGGATATCGACGATTGCGCCCTTGCCGCATCCCAGTTCATGGAGCTGTGCAAAGCCTCGCTGTTCCTGCCCTTCGTGTTCCAGGCCGCGCCTGCGCCGTCGGAACAGCGCATGACCCAGGTGGTCGACAGCGCAACGCGGATGTTCCTCGCAGCCTACAAGACGAAGTAGCAGCGCGTTGCGCATAGGGGACGGGCGGCCCTATATTGCGGCCATGCCTCGTGATCTTCGCCCGCCGGTCGATATCCTCCACTACGAGATCGTCCAGGAACAGGCCTCGGCGCTTGGACGGATGGGCCGCGCACTCGAACAGAGCCTCACGCGGTTGCGCGAATTCGACGCCGCCCACGCTCCTTCGGACGTGCCGAGCTCGATGCGACCGGCCAGGCGCAAGCTGGTGATGGAAGCCGGCCACGCGCTCTGGATGTTCGTGGTCCAGCGTGAGGCGTCCGGCTTGCGCGACAGCCGCCACATCATGCGCACCTACAACGTCCCCGGCGAGGTGCAGCAATGCATGGGGCTGGCCCCTGCGCCGTCGAAGCCGGCCTCGTAGATCGTATCCCGCATGAGCGCAGCGACATGCGGGAAGACTGCCGCGGCTGCGATCATCCGAGCTACAAAGGAAGGCTACTCGTCGGCGTACTCGTCTTCTTCGTGCTTGCGCGCCATGCTCCTGCGCGCGCCCAGCGAGCCGGTGACGGAGGGACCGCGCGCATTCGCATAAGGACCGCGCGACTGCGCGCGCGCGGCGACCTCCTCGCCGGAGACGGCGGCCGGCTGGCAGATCAGTCGGCGGCTGGCGCGCCGCATCAGGTCGACGTGAATGTGATCGTAGTGAAAGACATTCGAGCCCGGCGCGAGCACGGTGGTGAAATGCGCGCACGCTCCCGATTGCACGTCGCGAAGAAATCCCTGCTCCTCGGGCATGCCGCGCCAGCCGCCTTTCACGGTGACGCGGCGGCCGTCGGCCAGCACGAAGGCGGAGATGTCGAGCGCGTTGCCGAAGGCGTGCTCGGAGATATGAGCGCGCGAGTTGCCGTTCATGCCGCGGCAGGAATAGGCGGAGATCTGCCTGATCTCGGCGACGCGGACGCCGAACCAGCGCATCGCCGAAGGCTGCACGGTGTCGGCGAGCCAGCGGTCGAGCTCGGACACGATTGGGCAGGCGAGAGTCGCTGTCGGCTTGATCGCGACGGGACCGACGGTCGTGACGGGATTGCCCTGCGCAGGGCCAAGACGCGGCAGCGGCTGCTGCGCGGGCGCCTGCGAGTAAGGCGCTGGCCGTGCCGGATAGCTCGGCGCATTCATGTAGCGCGCCGCACCCGCGGCATCGGTGCCGTCGGGCGGCAGGTCGATCTCGTCCTCCTGCGCCGCCACGCCGGGCGCGTTCAGCGATATCGGTCCGGTCGAGGGGCCATAGCCGCCGGGCTGGCGCACCGCGCTCTGGGGATAGTTCGAGCCTTGCGGATAAGTCGTTGCCGGATCATTCTGGCTCTGCGGATAATTCGATCGCGGGTGCGTCACCGGCCAACGCGGCTGG
>NZ_AJQE01000305.1 GCF_000261685.1 Bradyrhizobium genomosp. I (2014)
AGCGCCTCGTCGGCAAAGCCATAGCTGCTCGAGGGTTCTCCGATGGCGGCGACCTTGAGCGGAAATTCGGCACCGCACATGCCCGGCCCGGAGATCGGATCGATGCGGACGAGATCCGGCCCCTCCTTCACCGCGCCCGATTTAAGGCATGCGGCTTCCGCCTCGGCCCGCCACGGTTCGCGTTCGGCCTGGAAGAAGCCGCGACCGCAACCCGCTAGCGAAACAAGGACGATGGAGCCGACGAGATACAAACGAACTCCGCGCGTCATGCACGCACGTTCGGTGAATTTACTTAAAGACTCTTCAACACGTTGATTTCAGCCTTCTTTAACCATGGCAGCCGGCGCACGCCCGGATGCAGGGGGCCCGATCGACAGCAAGCCTGACTTTTTCGGAAGCGGACTCTCTGTTAACCATGATGCTCGCGCGCAAAGCGGCGCGCCTGGAGAGAGCGACCTCATGACGTTCGCCGGCAGATTGAGCGTTGTCACCGCCTACCTCGCCATGGCCTTCGTCGGCGCCATCGTGCTCGGCGTGATCTAGAGGCTTCGGTCCACCACATCGAACGCTGCCACGCTGCCGTTCCCCCTTTCTCGCCCCGAGGGGAAGGTGGCACAGGCGGGCTTTGGCCGCCGTTCCTGGGAACGCCGACTGCCATCACGCGAGGCGCAAGCCGCGGCATCGGCGTCCGGCCCAGTGTCGCGACAACCCCATGCGGAGGAACCGGACCTGAATGTGCGCTGCCTCACCCTGACGCGCTCGCCCGTCGTGACGCTCATCACAGAACGCCTGCCCACGCCGGCGTAGGGTCGAACCACGTTTCATTGATCAGCGACATCAATCCAAACGGGATCACGCAACTTCGGAGGTTGTCATGAGCAAGCTCTCCATCGCCGCCACCGCGATCTTCCTCGCTTCGACTGCCGCCGCACATGCCGGCAATTCGATCTCGTTCCAGATCGAGGGTCAGCACATCCGCATCGAGACGCCGCGCAACTGCGCCTCGCTCAATTGCGTGACCATCGTCGCGCCGGGCCTCTCGGACAAGCCGATCAAGCTGAACGACATCAACCTCAAGGGCCTTGGTGGTTCCAAGGACGATGACGCCGACACCACGCCGGCTCCCGCGACCACGACGGCGCAGCCGGCTCCGGTGCAGCAGCAGCCCGTGCCGCAGGCGCCGGTGCAGGCGGCAGCGCCCGCCGCCCCGGCCGCGACTGTTGCCGCCGCTCCGTCCGTCGGCGTCGACAGTACGCAGCCTGCTCCCGCCGCTGCTGCTCCCGTTGCCGCGCCTGCTCCCGTCGTTGCCACTCCCGCGCCGGCCTCGGCTTCTGTTGCCGCCGCGCCCGTGGCGGCGCCGAACTCGCCGATCGGCCTGTGGGCGACCGAAGGCAACAAGGGCAATGTCCGCGTCGAGCAGTGCGGCGCCAATCTCTGCGGTTACGCCGAGAAGACCAATGCGCGCATTCTGATCAACATGAGGCCCGACGGCTCGAAGTGGAGCGGCCGCATCCACGATCCCGACTCCGGCCGCAACTACGACTCGACCATCGCGATGAAGGGTCCGAATGCGATGCGCGTGCAGGGCTGCGCCTTCGGCGGCATGTTCTGCGGCGGCCAGACCTGGAAGCGCGTGAGCTGATACCGAAGGTATCATCTCAGAAACATGCACAATCGTTCGTCATGCCCGGGCTTGTCCCGGGCATCCACGTTCTTAGTGCTGCGCATCAAGGCGTGGATGGCCGGAACAAGTCCGGCCATGACGCTGTGGAGATACCTCGCCCCAAGCTAGCGCTGCATGCCGTTCGAACATTCGCCGCTCCCATGCGACACACGTTCATCCGCCATTCAGCTGTATCGAGCTGATATCGGCCGATCCCGCCTCGCGTTTTCACCGGAACTTCCCCGTGACTTCATTGGTGGCTTGGCGCCGCTTCGCGTTCGCGCTTGCCCTGCTGGCCTTGCCGCTGGCAGGCAGCAGCGTGGCTCGTGCGTCCGATATCGTGGAGCTTGCACAGGCACAGCCGATAGCCGCCCCGTCCCCGACGGCCTCACCGACACCGTCTGCGGACGCACAGCCCGCCGCCGTCGAGCCGATCGGCAACGTCGCGACGGTGACGGGGATCGCGACCGTGATCCGCGATAGGAACTCCTATCCGCTGCGCGTGCGCGACGACATCTATCTCAACGACATCGTGCAGACCTCGTCGAACTCCTCGCTCGGCATCACCTTCAACGATGCGACCACGTTCAATCTCTCGGCCAGCGCCAGGATCGCCATCGACGATTACGTCTACGAGGACGGCGGCAGGCAGAACGCCGCGATCTTCGACGTCGGCAAGGGCACGGTTGCCTTCGTGGCGGCAGCGGTGGCGAAGACCGGCGACATGAAGATCACGACGCCGACCGCGACGCTCGGCATCCGCGGCACCACCGGCGTCGTCGAGGTGCCGGAAGGCGCGGCGGCGCGCAGGGCTAGCAACGTCAACATCAAGCTCTATCCCGACGCCGACGGCCGGGTCGGCCACATCGACGTCGACGACCGCAGCAGCGGCACGCGGCTCGGCGCACTGACGCAAGCTTCGAGCGGCTTTGCGATCCGGCCTGACGCAAGCGGCGGCGGCGTCATGCGCTTTGCCGCGGTACCGATCGCGATTCCGGCGCAGCAGATCGCGCGCGACCGCGGCTTCGTCAGCCAGGTGCATCTGGCGCAATCCACGGGCCGGCGGATCGTCACCGAGCAGCGCGACTTCCGTCGCGCCAATCCGACCGCGAGCCCACGCATTCCTCGGCCGGCACAGCAGCAGCAATTGCGGCCGGCCGCGCCAGGTCAGCAACCGCAGCGACCGAACGGTCAACCCGGTCAGAACAACCGTCCGGGTCAGCAGCAGCCGGGCACGCCGGGGCGGCAAGGCGCGCAGCAGCCGCCGCAGCGGCAGGGACAAGGTCAGCAAGGCGGCGCGGTGCAGCCGCGCACACCGCGTGCGGGCCAAGGACTACAACAAGGGCGACAGCGAGGCCGGCAACAGGATCAGCCGCAGCGCGGTGGGCAGCTTCACCCCGGAGGAATCGTGCCGCCGCAACCGGGCGGAACGCAGCAAGCAGGCCCGCAGCCGCAACTGCCGCGCGCCGGCATGCAGCCGGGCCAGCCGCCCGCGGTTCAACCGCTCGGCATGCAGCGCTCCGGCAGATTCCAGCAGCGCCCCCCCGCCGCACAACGCCCTGCAGCGCCGCGCAAACCGGCGCCCGCTCCGAAGAAGGAGCGCCGGTGACGCCTTGGTGGGAGCGAGACCCGCCCAACCGCATGAACTCGCGGATGTATCCTCGAGTACAGGCGGGCTGCGACCAGACCTCACGCCTCGCCGCGCAACCAGGCCTTCACTTTCTGCAACAGGCCGTGCCGCAGCTCGTCGACGGAAGCTGCTTCCGCGGGTGTCAGCGTCCGCAACGCTGCATCGATATCATCGTTCGCCAATGCCGACGCCCGCTCGGGAATGTGCGTCGGCGACGGCACGGATGCAGCCACCAGCCCTGCCGCCTCAAGCGCGATCGGACCGACCTGGTTGAGAAACGCGCGCTCATATTCACGCGACAGCCGCCCGATCGCATCGTCCAGCGTCAGCCAGTCGACCGCCTTGATGTCGTTCATCAGCTTGCGGACCGGCCCGCCGTCGGCCTCCATCCGCCAGAAATGCACGACCTTGGAGCGTCCGCCGGACTGATAAACGAGCGTGCCCAGAAATTCGTGCACGGCAACGTCGTGGCCGGTCTCCTCCAGCACCTCGCGGTGCGCGGCTTCCTTCGGCGTCTCGCCGTCGTCGAGCTTGCCCTTGGGCAGAACCCATTCGTTGCGCTTGCGCTGGCGCACGACCGCAATCAGCGGCGCAGAGCCACGCCGCAGCACAATACCACCCGCCGCCATCACCGGCGCCCGCGCCATCATTCACATCCAGATCGTTATCCCCGGAAGACGATATAGGCAGCGGGCACGGCGGATTGAAGGCTAGTTTTTCCTGAGCAGCGCCTGGCCTGCGCGAATGCGCGTGCCCTCGGCGATGCCATCGCAGAAGGTGAAATCGCCGGGCGCGAGGATGATGATGGTCGAGCCGTGCTCGAACCAGCCGAGTTCCTCGCCCTTGGCCACGCTGACGTCGCAGGGGAAATTGACCGGGCCGCGTGTCTGCGCGTTCAGCACCATGTCGAGAAAGTGCAGGCGGATGCTCGCGACCAGGATGGCCGCCACCGGCACCAGCGTCACGGCCTCGCCGCTCGAAAGGTGCGCGCGGATCACCGCGCGCTCGTTCTTGCAGAACAGCCGTTCGACGCGCTTGAGCGCGATCGGGTTGACGTTCCAGACATCGCCATGGATCAGCGTGACGCGTTCGATATGGGCGTCATAGGGCGCGTGGAAGCGATGATACATGCTCGACGTCAGCCGCAGCGTGAGGAAGGAGCCGTTGCGGTGCTGTTCGACCAGCGCGGAGTCGCCGACGAGATCGAGCAGCGAATAGGGCGCGCCCTTGACCTGGAACAACTCGGTGTCGGCGATCTTCCCGTGGGCGCCGACGATGCCATCCGACGGGCTGGCGACGACAGCCGGGTCCGGATCGAACGGCCGCAGGCCCGGCTTCAGCTCCCGGGTGAAGCAGTCGTGCAGGCTCTTGAATTGGGTCTTTCGCGCCTCCGACAGGTCGAGGTCGGAGAACAGCTTCCACAGCGCGATCGAGAAGTCCCGCACGACAGGATTCTCGATCTTGGAGAACCAGCCCATGAAGCGGGTCAGGGCGGCGCGGGGGATGCGGTTGGTCAACAGGAAGTTGAGGTCTTCCTGCTGGGTGAAAGAAGCGATGAGGGCTTTGACTGTCATGAATCTGTCAGCTCGCAGGGTTAGCGCTTGTTGTCATGGAAACGACACTCCCGATTCTCTCGATGTCCGTGGCCGCCGCAGCGTCCGCTGCCGCCGTCCTTCCGAAGCTCAAGGCGCGGATCGAACTCTCGCGCGCCAAGCACCGCTCGCTCGCCGGGCACTCCAAGATGTCGCGCCGGGTGGCAAAGCTGCTCCCGTTCTACGAGTTCGGAGAGAACGACTACTTCGCCTGCGACGGCGCGCCCGCGAACATCGCCGCGCGACGCAAGGACGGCTTCTTCCGCCTCGCCCGCCTCTACGCCGAGCGCTACCCCAGAGGACGCGCGATGACCAAGGAGGCGGCCGAGAAGATCTCCGACCTGAACTTCACCGAGAGTTATCGCGTGCCGTTCCAGTTCTCGCGGCTCGTCCGCGAGCATCTCGGCACCTCGACCTTCATGGAATCGTCGAGCGGCGTCACCGTCACCGATGTCGACGGCAACAGCTTCTACGATCTCACCGGCTCCTACGGCGTCAACATCTTCGGCAACGACTTCTACAAGGAGTGCATCGAGGGCGCCGAGAAGCGGGCGCATGCGCTCGGACCGGTGCTCGGCCCCTACCACCCCGTCATCCTCGATAACGTGACGCGGCTCTGCCGGATCTCGGGCCTTGACGAGGTCTCCTTCCACATGTCCGGCACCGAGGCCGTGATGCAGGCGGTGCGGCTGGCGCGCTACCACACCGGGCGTACGCATCTCGTTCGTTTCGCCGGCGCCTATCACGGCTGGTGGGGCGACGTGCAGCCCGGCGTCGGCAATCCTATCCCTGCGCACGAGACCTACACCCTCGCCGAGATGTCGGAGAAGACGCTGCACGTGCTGAAGACGCGCAAGGACATCGCCTGCGTGCTGGTCAATCCGCTCCAGGGCCTGCATCCCAACGCCAACGCGCCCGGCGATTCCTCGCTCGTCGATTCGTCCCGCGGCGGCAGTTTTGACAGTGCGACGTATACGGAGTGGCTGAAGAAGCTGCGCGAGGTCTGCACCGAACGCGGCATCGTCCTGATCTTCGACGAGGTCTTCGTCGGTTTCCGCCTCGCCGCCGGCGGTGCCCAGGAATATTTCGGCGTGCGCGCCGACATGGTGACCTATGGCAAGAGCCTCGCCGGCGGCCTGCCGGTGGGCGTGGTCTGCGGCAAGCGCGAATTGATGCGCCGCTTCCGCGACGATCGCCCCGCCGACATCTGCTTCGCCCGCGGCACCTTCAACTCGCATCCCTACGTCATGACGGCGATGGACGAGTTCTTGAGCCGGCTCGCCAGCCCCAACTTCCACGCAATCTATGACGGGCTGGAGGCGACCTGGAACGGCCGCGTTCAAAGGCTCAACCAGATGATGGAGGGCGCCGACCTGCCGGTGCGGTTCGCCAACTTCTCGTCGATCTGGACGGTGAAATACACCACACCGTCCCGCTACAACTGGATGCTGCAATATTACCTGCGCGCCGAGGGCCTGGCGCTGAGCTGGGTCGGCACCGGACGGCTGATCTTCAGCCTCAATTACACCGACGCCGACTTCACCGAAGTCGCCGAACGCTTCGTCCGCGCGGCCGAGAAGATGAAGGCCGACGGCTTCTGGTGGCACGACGGCGTGCTCACCAACAAGCAGATCAAGCGGCAGATCCTGAAGGAGATGCTGGCCAGGCGCTTCGGGCGCTGAGGCCGGTTCTCTCCACATAACCACTGTCATTCCGGGGCGGCTCGAAGAGCCGAACTCCGGTGCGCAATTGCGCACCTGAGAATCTCGAGATTCCGGGTTCGATGCTTCGCATCGCCCCGGAATGACGGCGCATATCAAAGCCCCCAACACGTGGATGCCCGGCGCGAAGCCGGGCATGACGTAACCATCAGACATCGGAGTGTGGTGTCTACGCAGCGTGCTCAGGCGTGCTGCTCTTCGAGCGCGGGCTCGCCGATCAGGCCCAGCGTGTGCTCGGGGTTGAGGTGCAGGCCGGGGTCCATCAACTCGCCGCGCATGAGGGCGAGCGGAGCGCTGCGATAGAGCATCAAATCGTGGAACGGATCGGTCAGGATCTTGGTCATCCAGACGAGGCCGGTCTCGACGTCGCGGATGAAGAACAGGTGCACGGTGCGGAACAGCAGTCCGCCGCCGCCGACCACGAGCCATATCTTGGCGACCTGGCGCATGAAATCGGCCGCGCTCGCCCAGGGCGTGAACAGGCCGAACAGCGTGGGATCGGCGACCAGCACCAGCGGCGAGAGCGCCCAGATCGCCATCAGCACCACCTTGCGCTGCAGGTTGTAGCCGACCTTGATCTCTTCCTTGTGCTCGTGGGTCGCCTGGTTGATGTGGTCGTAAGTGTGCGGCTCGAAGAAGAAGTGGCCGGCCTGTCGCGAGGTCATCGAGACCAGCCAGCCGACCAGCGCGGAGATCACGGGATCGATGAACAGCCAGACATAGGCGAAGAGGAAGCTCAGCGCGCTGACGAAGTGCAGGCTCTGATTGATGCGGCTGTGGTGATAGTAGCGATGGTCGTCCCAGCGCTGGATCCGCAGCTGCTCGAGGTAGTTCTTGATCATGCTCTCCCCCAAAATGCTTTCGGGTTCAGGATTTACAGGAATTCGATGTAGTCCGTGTGACATCATCATTTTGTCATGTGACGATGTGCAGCGGCGCAATGACGCCCGCGAATGCGCAAGCAGCCCTTAAGCCGCCTTGGCGACGTCGACCTTGCGGAAGCGCACCAGCGAGAAGTGTCCCAGCGGCGGAATCAGGCGGCGCTCGGCGAGCTCGATGCCGTTGGCGCCGGCGAGCCACCTGGCGTAACGCGACCAGGCGAACTCGGCGGTGCGGAAGCCGAGCGGACGCACCACCGGCTGCAGCTTCTGCTCGATGAAGCGGCGCATGCCGGTGTCGGCGCTGACGCGGGTGAGGATGATCAGCTCGCCGCCCGGGCGCAGCACGCGGGCGAATTCGTCGAGCGCCTTCTCCGGGTTCGGCACGGCGGTGACGACATATTGCGCCATCACGACGTCGAAGGAATTGTCGGGGAATTCGAGCTTCTCGGCGTCCATCACCGCGAGGCCCTCGACGTTCTTCAGCTTCTGCTCCTTCACCCGGCGGCGCGCCTTGTCCAGCATCGCTTCCGAGATGTCGGTGCCGAAGATGCGCAGGTTCGGCGCATAGAGCGGCAGCGAGATGCCGGTGCCGACGCCGACCTCGAGCACACGGCCGCCGATCTTGTTGGTGGCCGCGATCGCCGCCTGCCGCCCCTTGGCGAACACGCCGCCGAACACGAGGTCGTAGACCGGCGCCCAGCGGTCATAGGCCTGTTCGACCGTGCCACGGGTGAGGTCGAGCTGCTGGGTGCCGTCAAGGTTCATGATCTTAGCCATCGATGTGGTTTCTCGCTGTGGTTCGAATTGACGATCAGCTGCGCACCGGCCGCCGCGCCATGATCGGCGAGGCGCGCAAAGCGCGGCTGGGCTGAAGGGAGGTGAGATTGCCGACGAACTGGCGCGCGCTGTTCTCCCAGGAGCGCTCCAGCGCGAAATTGCGGCAGGTCTCGCGCGACATCGTGAGCGCGCGCAGGCACGCGGTGCGCAGATCGTGGTCGATCGCGCCGATCGGGTGATCGGCAATGACGTCCTTCGGTCCCGTCACCGGAAACGCCGCAACCGGCGTGCCGCAGGCGAGCGCCTCGAGCTGCACCACGCCAAAGGTGTCGGTCAGGCTCGGAAACACGAAGACGTCGGCAGCGGCGAGATGCGCGGTGAGATCCGCGCCCTTCTTCTCGCCGAGGAAGACCGCGTCCGGATATTTCTTTTCGAGCGCCGCCTTCTGCGGCCCGTCGCCGACGACGACCTTGGTGCCGGACAGATCGAGCGAGAGGAAGGCTTCGAGATTCTTCTCCACCGCCACGCGGCCCATGGTCATGAAGATCGGCCGCGGCAGGTCGAGCCTGGCCGGAGAATCGGGATGGAACAGCTCGGTGTCGACGCCGCGGGTCCAGAAGCCGAGCCGCTTGAAGCCGCGCTCGGACAGCTCCTGCCGCAGCGACGGCGTCGCCACCATCGTCATGGCGGCGGCATCGTGGAAGTGGCGCAGCACCGCATAGCCGACGGCGGCCGGGATGCCGGTCCGCACCGCGACATATTCCGGAAAGCGCGTCGTATAGGAGGTGGTGAAGGCGAGCCCGTTGCGGCGGCAATAGGCCCGCGCCGCCCAGCCGATCGGGCCCTCGGTCGCGATGTGCAGCGCGTCCGGCGCCGCCCTCTCGATCCGCCGCGCGATCTCCTTGGCGCTCGGCAACGCAATGCGCAAGCCCGGATAGGTCGGCAGCGGCCAGGACGGAAAGCCGTCCGGCGTGAGGAACTCGATCTCGACGTCGAGGGCCTTGGCCGCGTTCGCCAGCGAGGTCAGCGTCCGCACCACGCCGTTGACCTGCGGATGCCAGGCGTCAGTCGCGATTAATACCCGCATGGGGAAATTCCGAGAGTTTGATGATTCTCAGGCATCGACCATCAACGAAGGATATTTCAGGCGTGTGACGTCACAGAAGTGTCGGCGTGCTGTTTTGTTCGTTAACGGGCTCGCGGAGCCACGAAACTGTCATGAAACAATCCTTGCCGCGACGAAACCGTTTTCGGTTTTCCGCGCAAATGTCCCGAAACGCTTTGCCGTTAAGACTTTGGGCAACGGAGCACCGAAACGGTGCCGCGGTGAACGGAAACACCGAGCAAACAGGGGCGACCAATGTTCAATCTGGACACGTTCAAGACGTTTTCGCGCGCCGTTGCGCTCAGCGCAGCCGCGATCTCCGCAATCGCATTCACAGGCGCAGCCAATGCCGCGCCCGTGCAGCTTTTCCCTCTCTTCCAGCCGCTGCCGCCAATGGCCGCGCCGCAGCCGATCCAGCCCTATCAGCCTTATCAGGCAACGCCTTACCAGGCCGCGCCGTCGGAAGATCAGGATGCGGTCGAGATGCCGGCCCGCTTCCGCCGCCAGACCGTTTCCTATGCAACGCGCGAGGCGCCGGGCACGATCATCATCGATACGCCCAACACCTATCTCTATTACGTGCTCGGTAACGGCCAGGCGCTGCGCTACGGCATTGGCGTCGGCCGCGACGGCTTCACCTGGTCCGGCATTCAGTCGGTAAGCCGGAAGGCCGAATGGCCGGACTGGACCCCGCCACCCGAGATGATCGCCCGCCAGCCCTATCTGCCGCGCCACATGGCCGGCGGCCCCGGCAACCCGCTCGGCGCCCGCGCCATGTATCTCGGCGGCACCATCTACCGCATCCACGGCACCAACGCCCCCGAGACCATCGGCAAGCGCGTCTCGTCCGGCTGCATCCGCATGACCAACGACGACGTCACCGACCTCTATTCGCGTGTCAACGTCGGCACCAAGGTGGTCGTGCTGCCGATGACCGAGCGCAGGGCCCAGCTCGGCGCTGTGACGCGCTGAAGCGACAGGACATCGTGACGCAAACGGCCCCGGAACCCGCCGGGGCCGTTTTCGTTTGCCCTCGACATCCCGACCCGCGCTCGCTGCGGTGCGGGCCCGGACGGAGGCGCCGATGCAATCACGCCTGCAACTATCGTCGGGCACACGGCTGCGCGTGATCGCCGCCGCCGGAGCGTTGACACTGCTCCTCGCCGCGCCCTCCTCGCTGGCGCAGCAGCCGGCGAGCGACGACACCGGCCAGCAGGCCTTCAACAATTCCTGCCGCACCTGCCACTCGGTGAAGGAAGGCGACAACCGCCTCGGTCCCAACCTCAACAAGATCGTCGGCCGCAAGGCCGGCGCACTGCCGGACTACAACTACTCGCCGTCGATGAAGGACGCCGGCTTCGTCTGGGACCAGGACAAGCTCACCCGCTTCATGGTCAAGCCGGACGAGGTGGTGTCAGGCAACAAGATGCAGCCCTATGGCGGTGTCTCCGCGGAGGAAGCGGGGAAGGTGTTTGCGTATCTGCTGGCGGCATCAAGCTCGCCATAACGGCGCTGGCGCCGTGTGTTCTGGCTGCGTTGGAAATCGCGGCCCATCCTTCGAGACGCCCGCTTCGCGGACTCCTCAGGATGAGGGCAGAGTCCGCGGCTAGTCAGTCCGAAGCGCTTGCACCAAGCCGCCAGTTAGCCTCATCCTGAGGAGCGCGCCCTTGCGCGCGTCTCGAAGGACGAGGCGTTCACGATGACAGACGGCGCGTACCTCTACATTCTCAGATGTGCCGATGGCAGTTATTACATCGGCACAACCCGCATCGCGCGGATCACATCATCCTTCGAGACGCCCGCCTGCGGCGGGCTCCTCAGGATGAGGGCGCAGTGCGCGGCTTGCAAGACAGTCGTTGAGCCTCATCCCTGAGGAGGCCGCGAAGCGGTCGTCTCGAAGGACGA
>NZ_AJQE01000306.1 GCF_000261685.1 Bradyrhizobium genomosp. I (2014)
CGCTGCTCCGCGATCAGCTTCAGCCACGCCGCCGAGTGAAACGCGCTCATCAGGAGATACATCGGCACCATTCCGCCGAGCAGAGAGCCGTTCCCGGCGGCGCACAGGATGTCCGCCGGGCCGCCGCCGATCATGGCCGTCAGAACGGCCATGATCGCGAAGGTCGGCGTGGCCGCCAAAGCCAGCCATCGGGCGAGACGGCGCGCCGCCGTCGCGCTATCGCGGCCAGCAGCAGCGGTCGCGCTCAGGGGGCTAGTCACGTCCTTCCGCGGCCTCCTCGCGAAAGGCCTTCTCGCCGGCGTCCGAGATCTCGACCCATTTCCTGTCGGGCGCCGCGCCTTCGGTGTAGCTGTCGTGCCAGTTCCACCATTTGTAGGTCGGCGTCTGCGGATAGCCCTTCGGCGAATCCTCCCACACCTCCTGACGGCCGAGCGGCGTGATGTCGAGATAGTTCCAGGTGCCGCCCATCTGCTCGTCGCCCCGGCTCTTGACGAAATAGGTGCGGAAGATGCGCGCCTCGTCGCGGTAGAACACGTTCGTTCCGTGCCATTCGCCGACGCCGAAATCGGCATCGAAGCTGTCGGTGATGGTGACCCACGGCATGGTCCAGCCCATCCGCTGCTTCAGCCGCGCGATATCCGCCTGCGGCGCGCGCGAGGCGAACACGAGCGTGGTGTCGCGGGCGTTCAGATGCGCGACATGGGCGACCTGATCGGCCACCATGGAGCAGCCGCGGCAGGCGTGATCGGGCCAGCCGAACACGCCGGGCTCGAAGAAGGCGCGGTAGACGATCAGCTGCCGCCGACCCTGGAACAGGTCGAGGAGACTGAGCTTGCCGCCGGGCCCCTCGAACGCATAGGTATTGGTCACTTCCATCCACGGCATACGCCGGCGCTCGGCGGCCAGGGCGTCGCGGGCACGGGTATGCGCCTTTTCCTTCACGAGCAGTTGCTGGCGGGCTGCCTCCCAGTCCTGCGGCGACACCACCGGCGGTGTTTGCATGACAGCCTGTCCGCTATTCCGTTCGTTTTGGGCCAATGTCATCATGACTCTCCAAATCTCTCGCTTGGGCCGCCATTTCGCGTCTCGCTGTGCTCGATGCGGAGCCGTTCGCCCCTCACCGCACATTGTCGGCCGTCAACGATTTCTGGCACCTCGCGGTTGCGCGGTGGGAGTAACAAGTGTGGCGGGATTTGAATGGAGTCGCTGATCACGGCCGCCGCACGTGCGCTCGAAGCCGGCGACCCGCTCGGCGCCTTGAATCGCGTCGCGTTGCGCAACGATGCGCCGTCGCTGGCGCTGCGCGGCATCGCGATGGCGCAGCTCGGCGATCTCGCCAAGGCCAAGACGCTGCTGCGAAGCGCCGCGCGCGCCTTCGGTCCGAGAGAGGCGGTGGCGCGCGCAAGGTGCCT
Source organism: Bradyrhizobium genomosp. I (2014) (assembly GCF_000261685.1). Taxonomy (GTDB): domain Bacteria; phylum Pseudomonadota; class Alphaproteobacteria; order Rhizobiales; family Xanthobacteraceae; genus Bradyrhizobium. Next base: position 1,413 of record NZ_AJQE01000306.1, read on the forward strand.
GGTGGCCGAAGCCGAGATCGCGCTGGTCTCGCGCGATTTGAACTGGCCGGAGAGGACGCTCGCGGCGGCACGCGCGACGCTCGAAAGCCACGGCGATCTCGCCAATGCCGCCCATGCAGGCCATATCGAGGCGCGCCGTTTCCTTCTGGTCGGGCGCCTTGATGAGGCCGAGCGCACGCTCGCCGAGGTCCGTCCCACGCCGATCCCGCCGGCATCCCAGGTCGTCCGCGAGCTCGTGGTCGCAGGCATCGCCGTCAGGCGGCTCAGAACGAAAGAGGCGCGCACCGCACTCAGCCGCGCGGCTCACGCAGCGCGGCTGGCGAAGATCCCCGCGCTCATGGCCGAGGTCGACGGCGCGAACCTCATACTCGACACACCGGCAGCGCGCCTGATCGCGCGCGGCAGCGAACATCCGTTGCTGCTCGGGGAGGTCGAAAGACTGGCGACCTCGACGGCGCTCGTCGTGGACACTTTCCACCATGTCCTGCGCAGGCAGGGCGTCCTCGTGCCGCTCGGAACGCGGCCCGTTCTGTTCGCCCTCGCTCGTCTGCTGGCGCAGGCATGGCCGGCGGATGTCTCGCGAGAGACGTTGATATCAGGCGCGTTTCGAGCAAAGCACGCCGACGAGTCGCACCGTGCGCGATTGCGCGTCGAGATCGGACGGCTCCGCACCAAGCTCAAGCCGCTGGCTGAAATCAGCGCGACGAAGCAGGGCTTTGTGCTGGTGCCGCGGAAGACACGCGACGTCCTCGTGCTGGCGCGGCCCAACGAGGAGAAGCACGCCGCCGTCCTGGCCCTTCTCGCCGACGGAGAGCCGTGGTCGAGCTCGGCGCTCGCACTCGCGCTTGGGATCAGTCCACGCACGGTGCAGCGCGCCCTCGAGGAGCTGGCGCGGTCGCATAAGGTGCAGTCATTCGGACACGGGCGGGCACGCCGCTGGATGACGCCACCCGTTCCGGGTTTCCCGACAGGCTTGTTACTCCCCACGCCGCTCCTGACGACGTAGGATGCGCGCAGCACAGGATCGAACACATGAAACGTTCAGCCGCCGAGATCGTCACGGAGTATGGGCCCTTTCCAGGCGTCGAGGCCGTGCACGGCGTCAGCTATGACGGCAGGCATGTCTGGTTCGCATCCGGCGACAAGTTGAACGCGGTCGATCCGGCCAGCGGAAAGATCGCACGCTCCATCGACGTCGCCGCGCATGCGGGAACGGCGTTCGACGGTCGGCACCTGTTCCAGATCGCCGAGGATCGCATCCAGAAGATCGATGCGGCCTCGGGCAAGGTGCTCAGCACCATTCCGGCGCCCGGCGGCGGCGGCGATTCCGGCCTTGCCTGGGCCGAAGGGTCGCTCTGGGTCGGACAATATCGCGAGCGCAAGATCCATCAGGTCGATCCCGAAACGGGAAAGATCCTCCGCACCATCGAGAGCAAGCGCTTCGTGACCGGAGTGACCTGGGTCGACGGCGAGCTCTGGCACGGCACCTGGGAAGGCGAGGAGAGCGACGTGCGACGAATCGACCCCGATACGGGCAAAGTGATCGAGCAACTCGACCTGCCCGCCGGGACGATCGTGTCAGGGTTGGAGTCCGACGGCGGCGACCGCTTCTTCTGCGGCGGCGGCGGTAGCGGCAATGTGAGGGCGGTCCGCCGTCCTCGGCGCAGCTAGCCCCGTCGTGTTGGCCGAATGCGCGGCAACGACGCGTTAGCAGCCGTTAACCTGTTCGCCGCAATTCCACCCCACCGGTGCGCTCTAGCGGCCTGCTCGCCCGCCTTGTAGAATCCCGATGGGGCGACCCTGGGGGATTGATGCGACCGACATTGAATCTGAAGGCTATCCTGATCGGCGCGGCGGTGCTCGCGGGGTCGTTCTTCATCAGCCTGAAGGCGATGGACATCCTGTCGCCGCGCGCAACGAATTCGGCGCCGCCGGTCGCGCAGCTGCCGCCGCTGCCGCCCGTCTCGAAGAGCTCGATCGTGGTCGCGCCGGTGGCCATCGCGATTTCCGCGATCCGCGAGCAGGCCGAGAAGGCCGCGCCGCGCAATTTCGCCGGGAAGGCCGACAACCCGATCTCGCAGATCCTGGAGAACGCCGATATCGGCTGGTCCGCCGTGCGCGGGCCGATGGCAGCTGCCGGCGACAAGGACGTGCTGACGATCTCGACGCCGCTCAGCGGCAAGCTGAACGTGACCGGCTCGCTGTCGTCGAAAGCCACAGGCGCACTCGGTGACGCGCTCGGCAGCGTGCTCGGCGGCGACGCGGCGAAACGGATCGGCGCGGTCAACATCAAGAACCTGAACGCCAGCGCCGAGATCAAGGGCAACGTGGTCGTCACCTCGCGCCCGAAGCTCGCAGCCGCCTGGCATCTGGAGCCCAATCTCGGCGCCCAGGTCAATCTCGGCGACACCAATCTCTCGGTCGCCGGCGCCAAGGTCAACGTGCCGGCGCAGGTGAAGCCGCTGATCGACAAGACTGTCGGCGAGCAGATCAACGCCGTCTCCGAGCGGATCCGCAACGATCCTTCGCTGCGGGAGAACGCCAGGGCGCAATGGACCAAGGCGTGCCGCTCGATTCCGCTGCAGGGCTCGGGCGCCTCGGCCGCCCTGCCGCCGCTCTGGCTCGAGATGAAGCCGGTGCGCGCGATCGCGGCGCAGCCGCGTGTCGACGCGCAGGCCGTGACGCTGCTGCTCGGCCTCGAAGCCGAGACACGCGTCACCTCGGCGCCGACCAAGCCGGACTGTCCGTTCCCCGACAGGATCTCGATCGTGCCGCCGACCGGCACCGGCGTGAATATCGGCGTGCCGATCGACGTGCCCTTCACCGAGATCAACAAGCTGATCGCGGCGCAGATGGTCGGCCGCACCTATCCCGAAGACGGCTCCGGACCGGTCGACGTCACGGTCAAGAGCGCCAACGTCGTCCCGTCGGGCGACCGGTTGCTGATCTCGCTGCTGGTGCGCGCCAAGGAGAAGAAGAGCTGGTTCGGCCTCGGCGCCGAGGCGACCGTGCACATCTGGGGACGGCCGGTGCTCGACCAGGCGCAACAGACGCTGCGGCTCACCGACATCCAGCTCGCGGTGGAATCCGAGGCGGCGTTCGGCCTGCTGGGCGCCGCCGCGCGCGCCGTCGTGCCGCAGATGCAGCAGGCGCTGCTGCAGAGGGCGACGCTCGATCTGAAGCCGATCGCGGCCAACGCCCGCGAGAAGATCGCGGCCGCGATCGCCGACTACCAGAAGAGCGAGGACGGCCTCAAGGTCGAGGCCAAGATCGACAGCCTGACCCTCGCCGACATCGCCTTCGATTCCAAGACCCTGCGCGTGGTCGCGGAAGCCGGCGGCTCGCTGAATGTGTTCGTGACGAAGCTGTCGGGAATGTAGCGCCCCTACATACCGCAGGCTATCGCATTTGAGAGCTTTTCCCTGCGGCCATCCTTCGAGGCGCCCGCTTCAGGCGCGCTCGTGCTGTTCATGGCAGGCCCCGAGCAGCGCACCCTGCCGCGCGAGATGTTCAGCGGCATCCGCGAGAACATCAGCCCGACCATCACGGCCGCGGCGGTGGTCCTGACGACGGTGTCGGTCATCCTTTTGGCCACCATGGAAGCCCTGCGCCGGCGCAACGAACGGCTCAAGGGCGGTGCATAGAGACGACGCGACAACGCGCCCGGTGAAAACCGGGCGCGCCTCGTTTAGGTGGTCACGCGAGCGGCATTACTCCGAGTACTTGAACTCCGGCATGTTCTTCAGCTCGTCCTTGGTCGCGTTGAACACGGCGTGGTCCGGATACCATTTCGACGCCTTGGAAGACGTGGTCGTGGTCGTGCTGGTCGTGGCAGCGCCCGTCGTCGTGCTGGTCGATGCCGGCCGGTTCGCCGTATTGGCCGCGGTGTTGGTCGACGCCACGGGCTCGTTGACGAACTTCAGCTTCTCGAATGGGATGGCCACCATGTGCTCGCCCATGCCGAGGAAGCCGCCCACGCCAATCACGGCGAGCTTGACGGTTCCGCTCTTGTCCATCAGCAGATCGCTGATCGCGCCGATCTTCTCGTTGGCATTGTTATAGACATTCACGCCGTCCATTTTCGACGTGCGCCACTCGCCTGTGGCCGATGTCGCGACCGTCGGACTGGTCGCGGCGGTCGAGGCCTTGTCGGTGGTCGCAGGCGATTGCGCGAACGCAACGGTTGCGAGCAGTGCAGTGCCGGCAAGGCCGGCGGCGATCGATTTCATCAGCATGTTGTCCTCTCCTTCACGAAAAACTCGTGCAGAGAAAACGGCGCTGATCACATGCAGTTCCTGGCGCGCCGCAATTTCGTCGCGCGATGCGCGCGTGCGAGAACTTCGCAAGGACTGTTCCTGCGTCACTCCGGAACATTTTGCGACGCACGGTTCCCCGCCGACGATCATGCGCCCTGGGTGAAGCACGATCGCGGCGAAGACCGCGCCGACCCGCATCGCGTTGGGTCAGCTCTTGTAGTCGATCAGAAGCGCGGAAAAATCGGAGCTGCCGGATGAGCTGCCGCTCGCGCGGTAGGACGGCGCCGACGATTGCGATTGCTGCAGCGCCTGGAGGAACTGCTGGAGGATCTCGGCGATGGTCTGGTCGCTCGAGGTGCTGCTGCTCGTATCCGTCGAGGAGGACGAATCCGAAGAGCTGTCGTCCGGCGGCGGGCCGGGCGGAGGTCCGCCTGCGCCACCTGGACCACCCGCTCCGCCCGGACCGTTCGCGAAGGCGGACTGAAACACGCCCTTGAGCGCCTCGGCCTGGTCCGAGGTCAGCGTCCCGTTCGACACCTCGCTCGAGATGAGGTCGTCGATCTTCGACTGCAGGCCCTCCTTGGAGGGACGCGTGCCGCTCGACTGGTCGCTCGCGCGGCTCTGCCGGAGGGCGGTATCGATGTCGGTCAGCGCCGTCGACAGCGCGGACTGATCCGACGATGAGATCGTGCCGGCCGACATTTCCTAACGGCCTTAACGAGACCTTGCCGCTCCGCGACGGCGCGATTGCCGCCTGTTGCCGGACGCCGGTCGGAAACAATCCGAAACAAAAATCATCGCCATTTGGCCCGAATCTTGGACAAACAAAGCGCATGGCCATTCCCAATCCCATCATCCTGGTCGTCGAGGACGATCGCGAAACGCGGACGTTGATTGCGAAATATCTGCGCAGCAACGCCTGTAGCGTCACGGCCGTGAGCGACGGCCGCGAGATGTCGCGTGCGATGGCCGATCATCGCGTCGACCTCATCATTCTCGATGTCATGCTGCCCGGCGAGGACGGCCTCAGCCTGTGCCGCAAGGTGCGCGCCGAGGCGCAGACGCCGATCATCATGCTGACCGCGCGCGGCGAGGACGTCGATCGCATCGTCGGCCTCGAGATGGGCGCGGACGACTATCTGCCGAAGCCGTTCAACCCGCGCGAGCTGCTCGCCCGCATCAACGCGGTGCTGCGCCGCCAGGCCGCGGCGCATGCGGCGAGCGCGATCGAAGGCGCGAGCACGCTCGCCTTCGAAGGCTGGCGCATCGATCTGCGCCTGCGCGAATTACGCAATCCCGAAGGCGCGCGCGTCGCGGTGACCAGCGCCGAGTTCGATCTGCTCAGAACGTTCTGCGAGCGGCCCGGCCGCGTGCTGTCGCGCGACAGCCTGCTCGACCTCACGCAGGGCCGCAACACCGGCTCGTTCGAGCGCTCCATCGATGTGCTGGTCAGCCGCATCCGCCGCAAGATCGAGCCCAATCCGGCCGATCCCACCCTCATCAAGACGGTGCGCTCCGGCGGCTATTTGTTCACGCCGAGGACGGAAGCGGTCGCGACGCCCCTGAGCAGCTGAGCGAGCGTCGAAGATGAAGCCGCTCGGGTTCTTCCACCTCAACGGGATCGGCGGGCAGATCGCCGCGCTGGTGCTGGCTTCGACCGCCGCACTCCATCTCGTCGTCACCACCGCCTTCCTGATCAGCCGGCCCGACCGCCAGGACATGCCGCCGGACGGCGCCCGTCAATTGACCGATGCAGCACTGCTGCTCGGCGCGGCCGAGCCCGGCGAGCGGCCGCGCCTCGTCGCCGATCTGGCGCGCGCCTTTCCCGGGCTCGGCATCGAAATGCCGGCGCCCGGCACCGCGACCGCCGAGACGAGCGACAGTCCGCACCTGCACGGGATGCGCCGTCACCTCGGCCGGGGCTTCAAGGCGGTGCAGCTTGCCTCGGAGGGGAATGCGCGCCGCGTCGGCGTCGAGCTGCCCGACGGCACCATGATCGCAGCCCGTGTCGATGGCGGCCCGCCGCCGTGGTTCTGGGGCGCGCCGTGGCTGACGGCGCTGATGACGGCCTTCATCTGTGTCACCGTGCTTGGCCTGTGGGCGGCGCGCGCGCTGACGAGGCCGCTGTCGTCCTTCGCCCAGGCCGCCGAAGATTTCAGTCTCGACGGCACCGCCAAGCCGCTGCCCGAGCGCGGCCCGGAAGAGATCCGCCGGGTCGCGCGCGCGCTGAACCGCATGCAGGAGCGGATCGCGCGGCTGATGTCGGATCGCACGCGGATGCTGGCCGCGATCAGCCACGATCTGCGCACGCCGATCACGCGGCTGCGGCTGCGTGCCGAGTTCATCGAGGACGAGGGCAACCGCAAGCGCATGCTGGTCGATCTCGACCAGATGCGCTCGATGCTGGAATCGGTGCTGTCGCTGCTGCGCAACGATCGCAAGATCGAGGCCGTGACGCTGGTCGACATCGCGAGCACGCTCCAGCTCGTCGCCGACCAGTTCGGCGACATGGGCCATGTCGTGCGATACGATGGGCCGGCCTCCGCGACCGCCGCCGCGCGGCCCGACGACCTGCATCGCGGCGTCACCAACCTCGTCGAGAACGCGGTGCGCTTCGGCGCCGAGGTGACGATCCGCCTCGACGTCTCGGACACCGCGCTCGTCATCGACGTCGAGGACGACGGCCCCGGCATTTCGGATGCGCGCAAGCAGGAGATGCTGGAGCCGTTCGTGCGCGGCGACGACGCGCGCACCATGAACGAGTCCACCGGCTTCGGGCTCGGCCTCTCGATCGCGCGCGCGATCGCGATCACCCATGGCGGCGAGCTGTCGCTGCACGACCGCGACCCGCACGGACTGATTGTGCGGATGCAATTGCCGTTGTCGCAGACGCCGCGGCTGGCGGCTTGAAGACCCCTTACGCCGCGAGCGGCGGGTGCTCGATGGCCTCATGCGGGAAGATCGCCACCGCCTCGAAGCGATAATTGCAGGCGTGGCAGGTCCAGAGGTAGGAGACGCGTCCCTCGCCCGGCTCGATCCAATCGGGCTGCGCGATCGGCGTGCCGCACTGGGCGCAAGGGTTATGTCTCGGGATGTCGCCGGTGTGTGCAGTGATCAGGTTGGCTTTTGTCATGGCACCTCTCCCGATTTGCAGCGCTTGCGCACTCGATTTCGCGGCTCCGCACGAATAGACAGGCGTGCTGTCGCGAGCGGGGGTCGTCCGCCCCGAAAGTCCGATTACGCCAGCTTTGAGTCGTAATGGCGGCACGGCGCCGCAAAAACGTCAGCGGCGTCGTTTGGTCACATCATCGCCGCGTTCGCGTTGCCTAACAGCCGGGCGCAGGCCACTTAAGGGATATCTGATGAAAATTTTACGCGTTGTCGCGCTGCTCGCGGCCGGATTGACCTTGCCGCAAGCCGCATTCGCCGGCGAAGCCGAATACGCCGAGATGGTCGCAGCCCATGCCCGCGCCAACGGCGTGCCGGAGGCGCTGGTACATCGCGTCATCATGCGCGAAAGCCGCTATCAGCCACACCTCGTCGGCCGCGGCGGCACCATCGGGCTGATGCAGATCAAGCTCGCGACCGCCCGCGGGGTCGGCTACACCGGCGATGCCGCCGGCCTGCGCGATCCCAACACCAACCTTACTTATGCGGTCAAATACCTCGCCGGCGCCTATCGCGCCGCCAATGGCGATCATGCCCGAGCCGTGCGTTATTTCGCAGGCGGCTATTACTACGCTGCAAAGCGGCAGCGTCAGGAGCAGCAGCTGGGGATGGTGCAGCAGGCCAGCAACGAGACCTGGCTGGAGCCGAACGGCAATCCGCAGCCGATGTTCGGCGCGACGCCGCACAGGAAGCTGGCCCAGCGCGTCCGCAATGCGCGGGCGCAGGCGCTGAAGTAGCTTTCGTGTCCCGGGCAAGCTGCGGCGCAAGAGCGCCGCGGCGCTGAACCGGGACCCAGCGCTCCACGCGAAATGGGCCCCGGCTCTGCGACGCATCACGCCGCCAAGAGGCAGCGCGCTGCATCGCGTCCGGGGCACGGTCGGGTTCCCGGCAACACGCGTTGACCACCCCGCCCCGCTGGCATACATTAGACCCGTTCCGAGGGGTGCTCCGAGGAGGAGCTGAGATACCGCTAAATGGGCAATGACGCCCAGGACCGCGGTGACCCTTTGAACCTGATCCGGGTCATGCCGGCGAAGGGACAGGGATGTTGCAAACCACCAAGCGACCGGATTCCCCGGTATCCATCATCGGCGCAGGCATTGCGGGAGCCTGGCAAGCGTTGCTGTTCGCGCAGGCCGGTCACGCCGTCACCTTGCACGAGCGCGGTGACGAGGCGATGACGGATGCCACCAGCCATTGGGCCGGCGGCATGCTCGCGCCCTATTGCGAGGCCGAGGTCGCAGAGCCCGTCATCAGTCGCCTGGGGCTGCGCTCGCTCGATATCTGGCGGCGCGAATTGCCGGATACTCCGTTCAACGGCTCGCTCGTCGTCGCCCATCCGCGCGAGCGCAACGATTTCGAGCGCTTCGCGCGCATGACCGAGGATCACCGCCGGCTCGATGCCTCAGGCCTCGCCGAGCTCGAGCCGTCGCTGGAGGGCCGCTTCCGCGACGCGCTGTTCTTCCCGGCCGAGGGCCATGTCGAGCCGCGCCGCGTGCTGCCGAAGCTGCACGAGCGCATCCGCGCCGCCGGCGGCACCATCAAGTTTTGCAGCGACGTCACCGCTGGGGACCTCGCAAACCTCGATCCCAAAGGCATCGTGATCGACTGCCGCGGGCTTGGCGCCCGCGACGAGCAGGGCGAGCTTCGCGGCGTCAAGGGCGAGATGATCCTGATCGAGAGCCGTGAGGTGCAGCTTGCGCGCCCGGTGCGGCTGATCCATCCGCGCTGGCCGCTCTATGTGATCCCGCGCGAGGCGGGCCTGTTCATGCTGGGCGCGACCTCGATCGAGGCGGAAGACACCGGCGTCAGCGTGCGCTCGGCGCTGGAGCTGCTGGGCGCGGCCTATACGGTGCATCCGGCGTTCGGCGAGGCGCGCATCGTCGAATTCGGCTCGGGCTTGCGGCCCGCCTATCCCGACAACCTGCCGCGCATCGGCATTCGCGATGGCAAGATCAGCGTCAACGGGCTCTATCGCCATGGCTTCCTGATCGCACCGGCGCTCGCCGAGCTGACGCTCGCCTATGTCCAGCGCGGCCAGATCGACAACGAGGTGATGCAATGCGTTTGACCGTCAATGGCGAGCAGCGCGAGGTGAATTCCGCAAGCGTCGACGCGCTGCTCACCGAGCTCGACTATGAAGGCACCCATTTCGCGATCGCGCTGAACTACGACGTCGTGCCGAAGAGCCGCTGGGCCGAGACCACGCTGAAAGCCGGCGACGAGATCGAGATCATCACGCCGCGGCAGGGAGGGTGATGGGGATGAAGGCATGCTCTCTGCACGCCGGCGACTGCATTGGCCCGTCATTCCGGGGCACGCGAAGCGTGAACCCGGAATCTCGCGCCACAACTTCGAGATTCCGGATCGGTCCGCGTTTCGCGGCCCGTCCGGAATGACGGGGAATTCAACATGGTGACCTTCTACGGCAAGACCTTCGCCTCCCGCCTGCTGATCGGCAGCGCGCTCTATCCGTCGCCGGCGATCATGCAGGAAGCGATCCGCGCCTCAGGTGCAGGTATCGTCACGGTGTCGCTGCGCCGCGAATCCGCCGGCGGCAAGACCGGCGACGCGTTCTGGAAGCTGATCCGCGAGCTCGACGTCGCCGTGCTGCCGAACACCGCCGGCTGCCGCAGCGTGCGCGAGGCGGTCACCACCGCCAAGCTCGCGCGCGAGCTGTTCGGCACCAGCTGGATCAAGCTCGAAGTCATCGCCGACAACGACACGCTGCAGCCCGACGTCGTCGGCCTCGTCGAAGCAGCAAGCATCCTGATCAAGGACGGGTTTGAAGTGTTCCCCTATTGCACCGAGGATCTCTCGGTTGCGAACCGCCTGGTTGACGCCGGCTGCAAGGTGGTGATGCCGTGGGCCGCGCCGATCGGCAGCGCGAAGGGCATCACCAACCGCGACGCCTTGAGGCTGCTGCGCGAGCGGCTGCCCGACATCACGCTGGTGGTCGATGCCGGCCTCGGCGCGCCCAGTCACGCCGCGCAGGCGCTCGAGCTCGGCTATGACGCCGTGCTGCTCAACACCGCGATCGCCAAGGCCGCCGATCCCGTCGCCATGGCGACCGCCTTCCGCTTGGGCTGTGAGGCCGGCCGCACCGCTTACGAGGCCGGGCTGATGAACGCCCGCGACTTCGCCTCCCCCTCCACCCCTGTCGTTGGGACCCCGTTCTGGCATGCCGTATCCTGATCGATTTTATCCCGTCGTCGACAGCCTGGCCTGGGTCGAGCGCCTGACAAAGCTCGGCGTCGGCACCATCCAGCTGCGTACGAAGGAGCTCGACGACTCGCAGGCGCTGCAGATCGTCAGCGACGCGCTGGCGATCACCAAGGACACGCAGGCCAAGCTGGTCGTGAACGACTATTGGCGCGCGGCGATCGTGGCCGGCGCAGAATATCTGCATCTCGGCCAGGAGGATCTGGCCGAGGCCGACCTCAAGGCGATCCGCGAGGCCGGCCTCAAGCTCGGCATCTCAACCCATGACGATTCCGAGCTTGCCACCGCGTTGGCAGCCGAGCCCGACTACGTCGCGCTCGGCCCGATCTTCTTCACCACGCTGAAGTCGATGCGCTTCGAGCCGCAGGGCATTCCGAAGATCACCGAATGGAAGAAGCGCATCGGCACCATCCCGCTGGTCGCCATCGGCGGCATCAAGTTCGAGCACGCCGCGGAGATCTTCGCCGCCGGCGCGGACTCGATCGCCGTCGTCAGCGACGTCACCCAGAACCCCGACCCCGATGCCCGCGTGCGGCAGTGGCTCGGCCTGTCGAAGGAGGCGGCATGACCGAAACTCTCTCCACCGTCATTGCGAGCGAAGCGAAGCAATCCAGAATCCCTCCGCAGAGGCAGTCTGGATTGCTTCGTCGCAAGCGCTCCTCGCAATGACGGAGCAAGAATTCACCGCCGTCGCTCAAACGCACGCACCACAGAATTAAACCGGAGGATCCCATGAACATCCGCTCCAACCCGCAACAGACCGTTCCCGCCGTCACCACCGGCCCCCTTCCCTCCTCGCGCAAAATCTTCGCGACCCCCGACGCCGCGCCCGATCTGCGCGTGCCCTTGCGCGAGATCATCCTGTCCGAAGGCGCGGGCGAGCCGAACCTGCCGGTCTACGACACCTCCGGACCCTACACCGATCCCTCCGTCACCATCGACGTCAACGCCGGCCTGCCCCGCAATCGCAAGCAATGGGTGCTGGAGCGCGGCGGCGTCGAGGAATATGAGGGCCGCCAGGTCAAGCCGGAGGACAATGGCAGCGTCTCCACCGACAACGCCGCGCGCGCCTTCTCGGCCTATCACAAGCCGCTGCGCGGCCTCGACGGCCACAAGATCACGCAGCTCGAATTCGCCCGCGCCGGCATCATCACCAAGGAGATGATCTACGTCGCCGCGCGCGAAAACCTCGGCCGGAAGGCACAGCTCGAGCGTGCGGAAGCCGCGCTCGCCGACGGCGAGAGCTTCGGCGCCTCCGTGCCTGCCTTCATCACGCCGGAGTTCGTCCGCGACGAGATCGCGCGCGGCCGCGCCATCATCCCCTCCAACATCAACCACTCCGAGCTCGAGCCGATGATCATCGGCCGCAACTTCCTGACCAAGATCAACGCCAATATCGGCAACTCCGCGGTGACCTCGTCGGTCGAGGAGGAGGTCGAGAAAATGGTGTGGGCGATCCGCTGGGGCGCCGACACCGTGATGGACCTCTCGACGGGCCGCAACATCCACACCACCCGCGAATGGATCTTACGCAATTCGCCGGTGCCGATCGGCACCGTGCCGATCTACCAGGCGCTGGAGAAGTGCAACGGCGATCCGGTGCAGCTGACCTGGGAGCTCTACAAGGACACGCTGATCGAGCAGTGCGAGCAGGGCGTCGACTATTTCACCATCCACGCCGGCGTGCGCCTGCAATACATCCACCTCACCGCCAACCGCGTCACCGGCATCGTCTCCCGAGGCGGCTCGATCATGGCGAAGTGGTGCCTCGCGCATCACAAGGAGAGCTTCCTCTATACGCATTTCGACGAGATCTGCGACCTCATGCGCAAGTATGACGTCTCGTTCTCGCTCGGCGACGGCCTGCGCCCGGGCTCGATCGCGGATGCCAACGACCGCGCGCAGTTCGCGGAGCTGGAGACGCTCGGCGAGCTCACGAAGATCGCGTGGGACAAGGGCTGCCAGGTCATGATCGAGGGCCCCGGCCACGTGCCGATGCACAAGATCAAGATCAACATGGACAAGCAGCTGAAGGAGTGCGGCGAGGCGCCGTTCTACACGCTTGGACCGCTGACCACCGACATCGCGCCGGGCTACGACCACATCACGTCAGGCATCGGCGCCGCCATGATCGGCTGGTTCGGCTGCGCCATGCTCTGCTACGTCACGCCGAAGGAGCATCTCGGCCTGCCCGATCGCAACGACGTCAAGACCGGCGTCATCACCTACAAGATCGCCGCCCACGCCGCCGACCTCGCCAAGGGCCACCCGGCCGCACAACTGCGCGACGACGCCCTCTCCCGCGCCCGCTTCGACTTCCGCTGGACCGACCAGTTCAACCTTGGCCTCGATCCGGACACCGCCAAAAACTTCCACGACGAGACCCTGCCGAAGGAAGCCCACAAGGTCGCCCATTTCTGCTCGATGTGCGGCCCAAAATTCTGCTCGATGAAGATCACGCAGGACGTGCGGGACTACGCGGCGACGCTGAATGATCCGAACAGCGTGGGGATGTCGATGCAGGGCACCGCCGAGGACGGCATGGCGAAGATGAGCGCGAAGTTCAGGGAGATGGGGAGCAGCGTTTATCTGGATGCGGAGAAGGTGAAGGAGAGTAATCGGGTGTTGTGAAGGCTACGCTTCTACCGCTCAGATTCCGCTTACAGGAAAAGGTCGGGTGAATGCCCGGCCTTTTGTGCATCGCACGCAAAACTCTTGGTCAACCACTCATGGATGTTTACTCAATTGAACACCTGTGACAACACACGTATTGAGAAGCGCCAGATTTCTGCATCGCGACGGGGGAGGCACCAAGCATGCGCCTTGAGTCATTTGAAATTAATAATTATCGAAGCATCGCCCAACTAGAAATCAATCCTTGTGGTGATTTTAACGTCCTGATTGGGCGCAACAACTCGGGAAAATCGAACATACTGGCGTCAATCGAAGTGTTCTTTTCAGCTCTTCGGCCAGAGGTGATAAATACGAGTCCCCCGATTGGCCAAGAGATTGATTTCTTTCAACGCGACCTAAAAAACAACATTCAGCTTCGGGCGACCTTTTCTCCATCCGAAGCTGAAATGCAACAACTACTGGACGAGATTGCCATTGAGCGTCCTCAAGTCAAAAAGCTTCTCGAAGAGATTGGCTCCGACGCACTCCTTGTTGTGACCACCGTCTTTACACCTCCGCCCAAGAAGTTCGCATTTGTGCAAAGCGTCGTGCTCCTAACGGAGGATGGACCGCGCACCATCATTGAGATCGACGAGGCGGTTGCTGCCGAGCTTCACGGAAATGTTGCCGGGATGGAACGCAGAATTGCGGCGAACCAAGCATTAAACCGAGCGGTTAACCCACCCTACGAGACCTCCTGCTCTCGCTCGACATCGGCTTCACCGATCTCTCCAAGACGGTCGCCTCGACAAAAGCCTCCTCCGCACCTATCCTGATGGCATGAATATCATTCGTCGCACGCTGGATATCGACACCGACGCGCGATTGCGCGAGATGGCCGACGAGCGCGGGCAGGATGTCGCCGCGGAGGCCGTGGCACTGCTCGATTCCGTGGTCGATATCGCAGGCCCCGACATTGCCGAGGATCGCCGGCGGCTGGATGATTTCCCAAAGAGCGACGCCGCCGTGCCGCTCAATGAGGCGAAGGACTGGGCCGCGAGCTGGGGGTCGGCGCAGGAGCTGCCGCGGCCGGTGGCGCGCAGGATCGGATGATGCCGGTTTCGTCCGACGCCGTCGAAGACGTCGAGCGATTGCGCCTTTTCCTCGATCAATCTAGGCAACGTAGCCCGGATGAGCGCAGCGACATCCGGGACCTTTGTCGCCCGCATATCGCTTCGCTCATGCGGGCTACGGCTGCGAGTGACTAACGTGCAGCCCTACCACCTCCCAGACCAGCTCCGCCCCAACCTCCGCCTCGTCTTCGTCGGCACCGCCGCCTCGACGCGCTCGGCGGAGGTCGGGCACTACTACGCCCATCCCGGCAACCGCTTCTGGCGCGCGATCCATGAGGCCGGGATCACGCCGCGGCGGTATCAGCCGGGCGAGTTCGCATCGCTGATCGAACTCGGGATCGGCTTCACCGATCTCTGCAAAACGGGCGCCGGGATGGATCACCAGATCGCGGCGGAGATGATCGACGTGCCGGGGTTCAGGGCGAAGATCGAAAAGTACCGGCCGCGGACGATTGCGTTCACGAGCAAGAAGGCGGCGAGCCTGTTTTACGGCAGGCCGTCGAGCGGAATTGTGCTCGGGCGGCAGCTGCGCGATGGAAGCTGGCCAGAGATCTTCGTGCTGTCGTCGCCCTCCGGGGCTGCGTCCGGGCATTGGACACTGGAGCCGTGGCGGGAGCTGGCGGCGTGGATCAAGTCGTGAGGTGAGCCGATAGCGGCACGTCACACGCCGCTGTCGTCCCGGCGAACGCCGGGACCCATACCTCCAGGGAGCAGTTTGGCGAAGACTCGTCATTCGGTACTGGGACCAGCCGCAACAGATAGATCGCGCGGTATGGGTCCCTGCTTTCCGCAGGGACGGCATCGTGGGTTTGGCGGCATACCGTCACGGCCAGCGCCAGACTTCACTCCTCGAACAATTCCTTGAACAGCGTCTTCGCGCGCTCGAGGCCTTCTTCCGTGAACACCACCGACTTCACCTTGCCGACGGGATCGTCGATCATGCCCTTGTCATGAAGGCGGCCGAGCACGTCCCAATCAAAACCCTTCCAGGCCCGATAGCCGTCGTGCAGGGTGAGATAGAGCAAGGCCAGCGCGGCGTCATCGATCTTGTCCTTGTTGATGGCCATCTTGACCTCCTCCGGGGCGGTGCGGAGGCCATCCTATTGGGTAGCAGGCGATCTGCAATGGCGACCTCAGCCGCCGAAACTCGAAGGGGGACGGCGGAGCCCTAATCCAGCGAGGGTATCCGCCGCAGACGCGAAGGTGGTGGGTTACGTCTTACACCGTTTCGGAGCGGCGCCACGTACTCTGCCGTCGTCCCGGCCTTCGCCGGGACGACGCCACACGCGAATTCCGCGAGCCATTGCTTCCACCGGCGCACCCCTGCATGCTGTCCCCGCCACACAGAGGAGCCGCCGCCGATGCTGACCCTCTATTCCTACCCGGAACTGTTCGGCGTCGCCGACAACAACGGCTACGGCCTCAAGGTCTACGCCTTCTTCAAGCTCGCCGGCGTGCCGTTCGTGCATGAGCACGTCTTCGATGCCTCCGCCGCACCGCGCGGGCAGCTGCCTTACGTCGTCGACGACGGCGAGACCATCGGCGACAGCGAGACCATCATCGCGCATGCGATCGCGAAATATGGACTCACCATCGATGCCTCGCTCTCACCGGAACAGCGGCGCACCAATCATCTCGTCACGCGCATGCTCGATGATCTCTACTGGGTGATGTCCTATTCGCGCTGGAAGGACGAGCGCTATTATCCGGCATTCCGCGACGGCTTCATCGCGCAGCATCCGCAGATCGATGCGGAGGGGTTCGAGAAGGCGAAGGCATTCAACGCGCAGCGCTATAACTACCAGGGCATCGGCCGCTACACGCCCGAGCAGGCCTACGCGCGGGGGCTTGCCGATCTGGAGGTGCTGGCCGGGATCGTGCCGGCTGCCGGCTACGTGCATGGCGCGGCGCCGACGAGCATCGATGCCGGCATCTACGGCTTCATCGCCAACATCCACTACTTTCCGATCCCGACGCCACTGAAGGCCTTCGTCGATGCGCACGCGAACCTCGTCGCGCATTGCGTGCGGATACATGCGATGGTGACGGAGACGTAGTCGTAGGGTGGGTTAGCGCAGCGGCGGCGCGAAGCGCAGTCCGCTGTGCGTAACCCACCACTTCTGTCACCGCGGAAATCAAGGAGGTGGGTTACGCCCCGCAGATGCGCTGCGCGCATCCGCGAGGCTAACCCACCCTACGGCACCGTGCCCCTATCGCATCGTAATCGCGAGCCCGCTGAGATCCGCATTCGCCATCAAGCCGACCTGGTGTCCGGTCAATTCCAGCACCGCACCCTTCTGGTTGGTCAGCACGATGGCGCGGGCACCGCGGCCGACCGCAAGGCCAGCACCGGCGGCGCCGTAGACGCCGGCAACGTCCGAGGGGCGGTTGATGTTGGAGACGCGGCCGCGCAGCACGGTCTTCGAGCCGCCGAACACGAGGCCGTAGTCGAGCCCGCCGGTCGAGAGCGCATAGGAGCGGCCGCGGAAGTTGAGCACGCCCGAGCCGCCCGAGCCGCCGATGATCCAGCCCGCCTTGTAGATCGTCAGCGTCACGAAGCCGCTGTCGGCCCGCGCCGCGGTCGAGAGGCCGACCAAAGCGGCGATGGCGATCAGCGCGGCGCGGAAGGTGGATGCGAGCTTCATGGTTGTCTCCGGGGGCTATTTTTCAAAGGTGGCATCGAATCAGACGAAGCGAATCTACCCGATGGATCGGGGCCGCAACATGATGAGGCAGGCTGCGCGCTCGGAAAGCCCTCATTCCGGCGTCATTGCGAGCGTAGCGAAGCAATCCAGAATCTCTCCGTGGAGCCAGCCTGGATTGCTTCGTCGCAAGAGCTCCTCGCAATGACGGGGCAGATGGCCCGTTCTCTCACAGCGTTCGGGCTGCGCGTGGCGAGAGGCGAAGCACTGCGCACTGACTGTGGCCATCATGCCATTCTGCCCCTGTTTTGCCCGACGGAGCAAGCGGATATTTCGTCTTTCCAGAATTCTGAAAAAGCCCAACGATTTCCGCCTCATGCCTACTGTGCATGGGGTTGTTTTCGCGTTTTTTGTTTGGAGCGCGCCTTTCCTGCGGCTACGCTCATGCGTCAACGACCGTCCCGAGGTGATCCCATGCCGATCCAGCATTTCGCAGCCCCGCCGCACGTCAAGGCGCCGCCGCTGTCGTTTGCCACCCGCGTTGGCGACTTGCTGTTCGTCTCCGGCATTCCCGGCTTCGATGCCAATGGTGCGCTGCCCGACGGGTTCGAGGCCCAGTTCGCCAATGTCGTCGTCAACATCAGGCGCGTGCTGGGCGAGGCCGGCGCCGGCATGCGCGACCTCGTCAAGGTCAACGTGCTCCTGACCCGCGCCTCGGACGTTGCCGCCATGAACGCGCTCTATGCCGGCGCCTTCGGCCCGCCGCCCTATCCTGCGCGCACGACTTGCGTGGTGCACGCGCTGCCCGATCCGAAGATGCTGATCGAGATCGAGGCGGTGGCGTCGCTGGCGAGGTGAGCGGCTCCGCGTGTGGCTCGTCGGGCACGCGGCCGAACCAAATGCTCAGGGAACAGCTGACATGTCCGTGAATGGCCGCTCCCCGGCTTGCAAAGGACCTGCTTTTACCGCACGAATTTTCGGATCCTGCTTCCCCCAACATCCCCCACAAGGAGATATTTCATGCGTCGCGTTCTCGCTCTCTGTGCCGTTGCCGGCATCGCTTCGTCCGTGTTCGCCGTGCCGGCCTCGGCGGCGGTCGGCTATTACGTGATCCGCTGGGACAACACCGGCATCTGCCAGGTCTGGAACGAGGACCTCAAGTACAAGCCGTTCCAAATCGGCGCGTCGACCTACAAGGTCGTCAGCAAGCCGCTCCCGACCTTCCAGGAAGCGTCCGACCTCCAGATCAAGATGCGCGCCGAGCGCCGCTGCACACTCTGAACTCGACGCGACGGATCGCGTTCGAAGGGCGGGTCGCGCGAGCGATCCGCCTTTCCATTTCCCGCGCGCCCGCTTTGAACCTGACCGGCCGGCGGAACTACTCACATCTTGTCCGGGGCGCCGCCCACGAGCGTCCCGCACCACCCCTCCCCGCATTGTCGGGAGGCGCATCCCATCTTTCATTTTGAGGAACTGATCATGCGTCGTATTTCCATGCTCTGCGCTGCCGCGAGCCTTGCCGTCACCGCGTTCGTCGCAGCCAACCCTGCCGAGGCCAGCTATCACCTGATCCGCTGGCAGGACACCGGCTTCTGCCAGATCTGGGACGAGAGCATCCCGACCACGCCGTGGCCCTCCGACTATGCCCGCGTCAGCGCGGCCGTGCCGACCTTCGTCGATGCGCTGATGTTGAAGGATCAGGCGCTCAGGAACGGTCACTGCAGCTGGTAAGATTTCGGTCGGCGGACGAAGAGCCGGGCAAGGACATCGCGTCCTTGCCCGCTTGTTTTCTGTACTGCGTGAGCGAGCGCTGGGGCGCCTTCACGCGTCCTTGTGGGCGCCGGGATGGATCAGCAGATCGCGCGCGGCGGCGAGGTCGATGAAGCCTTGCGCGCTGCCGCCTCGGTCGGGATGCATGCCCTTGGCGGCGCGGCGATAGGCCTGGTTGATGTCCTCGCAGGTGAGTTGCACCGCGAGCGGCAGGCCGAGCACCTTGCGGGCGCGGTCCTCGCTCGACAGCTGTTTCGGCATGGCGTTGCGGCGGCCGAAGCGCGGCGCGGACAGATCGTGGACGACCTCGAGCACCACACCGAGACGGCGCTGGGCCGCCAGCGCCACGCCGTGATCGTCATTGTCCGCGGCCTGGCGCAGCACCGGAAGCGCCTGCTCGGCGGCCTGGCGCAGCGTGACGTCGCTGCTCATCCGCACGATCTCGGCGACGAGGCGGCCCGCTTCGGCCCAATCGGGCGCGTGCGCCGACCGCAGCCGTTCGAGAGCGAGTTTCCAGGAGTCGAGCCGTTCCATCATGCGCGCAACGTTTAGCAATGAAGATCAGTATGCCAAGGCCGCCGTTTCCGGCCCCTTAATTTCGAGTTAGCTTTTCGTGAAACTTCGAAAGGAAATCGGGAGGAATATGTCATGGCATTGCTCGCAAACCACATCGCCGTCGTCACGGGTGCCGGCTCCGGCATCGGCCGGGCGATCGCCGCCGGCTATGCGCGGGAGGGCGCGCGGGTCGTGCTGCTCGACGTCAATGCCGAGACGGTGGCGGAGGCGGCGCAGGAGATCCGGCAGGCGGGCGGCAAGGCCGAGAGCTTTCCGCTCGACGTTGTCAGGCGCGAGGACTGCTTTGCCCTGGCGAAGCAGGTTGCGGACAGGGTCGGGCAGGTCTCGATCCTCGTCAACAATGCCGGAATCACCCGCCGCAACGCCTTCACCGCCGAGACCGAGACGGTGGCGAAGGACTGGAACGACATCATCTCGCTCAACCTCAACGGCGTCTTCAACGTGACGCAGGCGTTCCTCGCGCCCTTGCGCGCGAGCAAGGGCCGCATCGTCAATATCGGCTCGATCCAGTCCTTCGTGCATCTGCGCACGCCGAGCTCGGCGGCCTACACCACCTCGAAACACGGCGTGCTCGGCTTCACCAAGGCGCTCGCGGTCGAGCTCGGCAAGGAAGGCGTGCGCGTCAACGCGATCGGGCCGGGCTTCATCGAGACCAACATCAACGCCAATGTGCGCGCGACCAATCCGGCGCTGGTGCAGGCCTTCGTCGATCACACCCCGCTGGCGCGCACCGGCAAGCCCGAGGACATCGTAGGCCCCGCGGTCTTCCTGGCATCGGACCTGTCGGCCTATGTCACCGGAACCATCGTGATGGTGGACGGCGGGTACCGGACGGTGTGAGGGAGAACGCTTTCACCACATGCACGGTGTCATCGTCCGCGGCGTACTTCGTCCGCTTCCGCGGATGATGACACCGTACTTGCCGCGCGAGATAGGCCCGCATCACGATGCATCCTGCGCCAATCGCGGCGGGTTCGCGGCATTCCTGGGGTCAATTGGTGCGTTCGCTCCCGATTAACCCTTCGTTAACCAAACAGGACCACCGTGGAATTACGGCTTGGGGTTGTTGGTTCTCGATCGCTTCCATTGACGGAAGCGGGCGTTGATCGGGAGGTGTGTTGATGACCACAGTTCATGTCGCTGCGTCCGGGCCGGGCGCGCAATTCCTTGCTCCCAACCAGATCGTTCCGCTTCTGATCGGCGCCACGGTCGACGAGGTCGAGCGTGAGCTCGTGCTCCAGACGCTCGCACGCTGCGACGGCAATCGCACGCGCGCAGCGCGCGTGCTCGGCCTGTCGGTGCGCACGCTGCGCAACAAGATCAGGCTTTATGCCGCCTCCGGCATCGACGTGCCTGCCTATCAGGACTAGCGGGGACATCGGTCCGCCCGCGACGACGCGTTGCGCGACAGGCGGCGCAGCTCGTGCCGCAGATACGCGCCGGCGATGACCGCAAACGCGATCGTCGCGACCGAGGCGGCGATCAGCTCGATCGCGCGGAGGAAGAAGGCGGTCATGACGGCCCATAACGGTTGCGGCTCTTCGGCGAATGCGACCGGCGCGATGTCCGGCACCAGCAGGTGAGCGAGGCCGAGCGAGGCCACGAGAATGGCAGCGAACAGGCAAAAGACTTTCCACGCTGCGCGCATCGGTCGCTCCTCGCAAGCGGTGTGGCCGTGCGCGATCGATGACACGGCGGTTCGTGCAGCCGATTGATGTTGATCAAGCCCGGCGCAATGCGCGGGCAGAATTGCTGCTGTCGTCAAACGACGCTAAGTAGCTTGCTTCCGGTCAAGGGAGCAGTGGCGTGGCAGACGATCAGGGACGGCGGCAGGGACCTCAAGGTCCGCGCGGGCGGCAAGGCGAGCCGGGACGGCCGGGGCCGCAGGGTCATCCGGGCCGGCGCGGCCCCGACGGGGCGCGCGGCAAGCCGGGGCCGCAGGGCAAGCCGGGGCCGATCGGAAAGGCAGGCCTGCCTGGCAAGCCCGGTGCGCAAGGCAAGCAGGGCGAAGCCGGCCCACGCGGCGCAACCGGCGCCCCGGGAGCTGTTGGACCGCAGGGCCCGGCGGGACCACAAGGCCCGCGGGGCGAGCCGGGCTCGGCCGGCCAATTGCCGTCGATCGAGCAGGTGCTGCCGTGGCTCGACCAGCTCTTCGACGCCTGGGACGAACGCCGCCGCCAGCGCGAGCGCGAAGCCGCCGAGCGCGAGGCGCTCGAGGCCGCCGTCCAGGAGCCGGACGAGCCAATCGTCGATAACGAGAGCGATGGCGACGACGACCACAAGAAGAAAAAGAAAAAGAAGAAGCACGGCGACAAAGCCTAACTGGAGCGCGATGACGATTCCTCCTCATCGCATCGCGCTTTGGCAGACGAGTCTATTTCGGCCGATCCTCGCGTCGCGGCAACATGCCCATGCGCTCGAACTGCCAGCGCATGGCGCGATACCAGAGATAGCCGACCGCCGCGCCGCACAGGGCGAGGATGACCATG
This sequence comes from Bradyrhizobium genomosp. I (2014), assembly GCF_000261685.1. Classification (GTDB taxonomy): domain Bacteria; phylum Pseudomonadota; class Alphaproteobacteria; order Rhizobiales; family Xanthobacteraceae; genus Bradyrhizobium. Next base: position 23,282 of record NZ_AJQE01000306.1, read on the forward strand.
TTCGCGTGCGAGAACGAGCCGCTCCACCACATCATCCACGCCGTCCATAACAGCGTGAAGATGATGGCACCTGCTTTCAGAGGAAGAAGGGGGCGGCTCATGGTCGTGCTCCGGGCGATCAAAACCCCGGCCGACACCATCGCAAGCTGAGGCAGCAGATACCGTGAGCCAGATCACGGAGCGCGTTGTCCGAGCTCACGAACCGAAGCGCAGCCGCGAGCGCTCTTTCGCCTTTTCCGCCTCGACCTCACGGTCGCGCGCCGGCGCATGGGTATGCAGTGACGTCAGGAGTTTTCGTGCGGCCCCCGCGACCTCGGCCACCGCGCGCTCGAACGCCGCCTCGTTGGCCTGCGACGGCTTGTTGAAACCGGACAGTTTTCGCACGAACTGCAGCGCGCTGGCGTGGATCTCGTCCTCCGTCGCCGGCGGCTCGAAGTTGAACAGCGTCTTGATGTTGCGGCACATGCAAGGGTCTCCGGGTGTTTTCCTCGAGGACGATCGGCGGCGACGAAATCCTACATCCTGCCCCGCACTTCTGTTAAGTTCTGCCGCAACGCGGCCGCCGACCGTGAGCCGCAACGGGGGAAATGACCATGAGAGCTTCTTGCGCGGCGCTGTCGGCCATCCTGCTGTCCCTCTCGACGCTGGCCATCTCCACGCCGGTATTGTCCGCCGATTACCCGGCCCCGAAACAGGGCGACTGGATCGCCAGGGATTTCAAGTTCCACACCGGAGAGACCATGCCGGAGCTGAAGCTGCACTACACCACCGTTGGCGAGCCGACCGGCCAACCGGTGCTGGTGCTGCACGGCACCGGCGGCTCGGGCGCAAGCATGCTGTCGCCGGCCTTCGCGGGCGAACTGTTCGGCGCGGGCCAGCCGCTCGACGCGTCCAAGTATTACATCATCATCCCCGATGCGATCGGCCACGGCAAATCCTCCAAGCCGTCCGACGGCATGAAGACCAGCTTCCCGAAATACAATTACGACGACATGGTCGAGGCGCAGCATCGCCTCGTGAAGGAAGGCCTCGGCGTCAAGCATCTGCGGCTCGTGATCGGCAATTCGATGGGCGGCATGCAAACCTGGCTGTGGGGCGAGAAATATCCGAAAGAGATGGACGCGCTGGTGCCGATGGCCTCGCAGCCGACCGAGATGGCCTCGCGCAACTGGATGATGCGGCGGATCATGCTCGACACCATCCGCAGCGATCCCGACTATCATGGCGGCAATTACACCAGCCAGCCGCGCATGATGAAATACGCCGTCACCGCCTATGGTATCGCCAGCATCGGCGGCACGCTCGCCTATCAGCAGCAGGCGCCGACGGCGGCCAAGGCCGACAAGGTCGTCGACGAGCGGCTGGCGACGCCGATCACCGCCGATGCCAACGACTTCGTCTATCAGTGGGAGTCCTCGCACGACTACAATGCCGGCGAAAAGCTGGAGCAGATCGAGGCATCGCTGCTGCTGATCAATTCCGCCGACGACGAGCGCAATCCGCCCGAGACCGGCATCACGGACGCGGCGATGAAGCGGGTCAGGAACGGCAAGCTGTATCTCATCCCGGCAAGCACCGAGACCCGCGGCCACGGCACCACCAGCAATGCAGGGTTCTACAGCGAGCAGGTCAGGCAGTTGCTGCAGACCGCGCCTCAGCGGTCGATGTAAGCGCACGACCACTCATATCGCAACGCATCATATGCGGCGCCGTCCGGGCCGCATATTATTTGAGCATGCAATGCGCTGACGGCTCGGGCTTAATCGCGTCAACGATACGAATCGAAACGCGATGGAGGATCGCATGCACAGGCTCGCACTGTGCGTTTGGCTGGCGCTGACGAGTACCGCATTCGCATTCGACAACGGGCAATATGATCACGTCCCGCCCGACATCCGCGCCTGGTTCAAGAGCGTGATCGCGCCGAACGGCGTGCCCTGCTGCGACATCTCCGACGGCCATCGCACCGACTACGACGTGCGCCGCGGCGCCTATTGGGTGCCGATCGAGGGACAATGGATGGAGGTGCCCGAACGCGCGATCATCCGCGACCGCGGCAATCCGGTCGGGCAGGCCGTGGTGTGGTACGTCCACCACCGCGGCGCCATCATCATCAGCTGCTTCGTGCCGGCGGATGCGGTCTAAAGCGCGATGCGATTGGGATGAATCGTCATCGCGCTTTAGGTTGTTGTTCGAGCATGATCTTTTCGGAAAACCGCTGCGCACTTTTCCGAATCATGCTTCAGCATCATGGATTTCGTTGGCGGGCACGGCCTGATCGGGTAATTTGGCGCCGAGCTGATGCGGAGACACGCCGTTGACCGATCTTTGCGCCGAAGACCTCGCCACCATCTATGCCAAGCCGAGCCCGCGCGTGATCGCGAAGGCCCGGCCCGCGATCGATGCGCATGCGAAGAAATTCATCGAGATGTCGCCATTCTGCGTGCTTGCGACGTCGGGGGCGGACGGCAGCGTCGATGCTTCGCCTCGTGGCGGCGGCATCGGCTTCGTCCACGTCGCCGGTCCCAACCAGCTATTGATGCCTGACCGCTCCGGCAACAACCGGATCGACAGTTTTCGTAACGTCGTCGAAGGCTCGGGCTTCGTGCACCTGTTGTTCTTCGTCCCCGGCATCGACGAGACGCTGCGCGTCGGCGGCCGCGGCACGCTGTCGGCCGATCCGGATCTGCTCGCCGCGATGGTGGAATTCGGCAAACCGCCGCGCGCGGTGCTGAACGTCGCCGTCAGCGAGGTCTATTTCCATTGCGGCAAGGCCCTGATGCGCTCGAAGCTCTGGTCGTCGGAAAAGGTGCAGCGCTCGGTGATGCCAAGCATCGTCACGGTCATTCACGACCAGACCGGCCTCGGCGAACCGGCGAGCCAGGAGACCGTGGAAGAGCTCTACAAGACGCAGTTGTAGCTGTGGCTGCGGCAGTTGCTGGCGCGGCAATCACGCTGTCGTCCCGGACAAGCGAAGCGCAGATCCGGGACCCATCCCCACAGAATCGAGTTTGACGAAGACTCGGAGTTGGCAGGCCCGCGCCACACTCCTCCCTGGGGTTATGGGTCCCTGCGTTCGCAGTGCGTTCGCAGGGACGACATGGGAGCATGCGGCGAAAGCCGAAGCTCAATGCCCCTCGCCTTCGAGCCCGCCGACGTGCTTCTGGGTGTAGAGTTCGAGGCCGATGCGGCCGATCAGGTCGAGCTGGGTTTCGAGGAAGTCGATGTGGTGCTCCTCGTCGCTCATCAGCTTCTCGAACAGGTCACGCGTGACGTAGTCCTTGGCGCCGTGGCAGTAGGTCGCTGCTTCCTGATAGAGCGCCCGCGCGCTCATCTCGGCGGCGAGATCGCATTCAATGATCTCCTTGACGTTCTGGCCGATGCGCAGGGGATCGAGCACCTGCATGTTCGGGAAGCCGTCGAGGAAGAGGATGCGCGCGGTGAGCTTGTCGGCATGCTCCATCTCCTCGATCGACTCCTTGCGCCAGACCTTGGCCATGTCCAGCAGGCCCCAATTGTCGAGGAAACGGTAGTGCAGCCAATACTGATTGATCGCAGTCAGTTCGTGACGCAGCGCCTTGTTGAGATAGTCGATGACTTTTGCGTCGCCCTGCATGGTTCACTCCAGCTCTTGCAGTCCAAATCGGCCCTAAACCCAATTTAGAACGCTTCTAAATGAGTTTACGCACGGGAGCAACCGGCTACGGGGACGCAGCCCGGGAAAAGCGAAGCCGACAGTGCAACAGTGCAGAAGTCTTCAGCAGGCAGCGAGGGCAAACTGGACGGGTTCGGCCATCTCGTCATTGGCGGCGACGGCGTGGCCATGGGGACAGCCGGCGCAGCAGGACTGGGCGCAGGGGCCAAGCGCTTCGTCGATGATGGTCTTGATCGTCCGGGCACAGCGGCCGCATTCGGCACTACAGCCGAGACATCCATAGACCTGCTTGGCATGGCGCACGGCATCGTCGGACTCGGCGACGGCGGCGCGGATGTCGTCATCGCTCAGCACGTTACAGGAACAAACGATCATGGAAGCGGCAGGCCCTTCGGTGATGCGCCATCATCGATATTTAACGAGCCGGCCGGATGCAAAGGGAAAAACCGGTATTTGAAGCTATTCCAAACTGGCCCGTGAGGAAGCTAGAACGGCTCTAAAACAAGGTGTTGCGCTGGATCAAGATTGCGGTGGAGCTAGTCGCCGCCACCGCCTCCACCATCGCCGCCACCTCCGCAATCCCCGCCACTGCTGCCACCATCGCTGCTGGAACAGCTGCCGCCGTCGGTCGAGCTCCCCGAACTGTCGCCGGAGAACCAGTTTCCTAACGAGAAGCCGTCGCCCGTTCCCGTGTAGGTGTCGCCGCCGCCACTACCGCCACCGGCCCCGGCGCGCGAGCGCCGCCGTCCGCGATTCTGGAGGTGTGTGATCCAGCCGTAGCCGATCGCGAAGATGATCCCGGCACCAATCAATGCATTGACCATCGCGTTGCCCATCGTCGCCTCCCGGCGGAGCTGCGGCCCATATCGATTGGTCGTCCCGGGCGAAGGTGCCGTTCATTGATCATTCAAGCGAAGTATGGAACTCTCCCGCCAAACAATTCCCGCGTGATTGTGCGAAAGGTCAAGCCGATGAAGAAGTCGCTCCTGGCGGTTGCTGCCGTCGCCACCCTGGCTCTGACGGCCGGAACACCCGCCCATGCCCAGCGCGGCGTCGCCGCAGGCGTGGCCGCCGGGATCATCGGCGGCGCGATTGTCGGTGGCGCGCTCGCTTCTCCGTATTACTACGGACCTGGACCTGGCTATGGCTACTATGAGCCCGGCTACTACCCGCCGCGCTACTACGCACCGGGCCCCGGCTATGTTGCCGACGACTATTACGGCGGCTGCGTCTGGCAGAAGCAGCGCTTCTGGGACGGCTATGCTTGGCGCGTCCGCCGCGTTCGAGTCTGTGGCTGAGGCACTCGAAGCCGGTTCAACACGATGGGCCGTTCATCTCGAAGCCTGAAAAAGACCGCTTTTTCTCGTCACAGCTCCGTGTGCGTTTACCGTGGATTGACCAATTGCGCGCTTCCTAGCTGCACGGCCAATTCCAGCAGAGTGTGCGTGAACCTTTGAAACCTGGGCACCTCTAACAAGGGGAGCCCATCTCCCAGGAGAGCCCTGAGCATGAAGAAGACTTTAGTTGCTGCCCTTACGGTTGCGACGGTCGCCGGTTCGCTGATGACCGCGACTCCGTCCGCGAAGGCGCATGACGGCATCGGCGCCGGCATCGCGGCCGGCCTGATCGGCGGCGCGATCGTCGGCGGCGCCATCGCGTCGAGCCGTCCGGCCTATGGTGGCCCCGTTTACGTGGCCGAGCCCGGCCCGCCGCCCCCGCCCTGCTACTGGCAGCGCCAGCGTTATTGGGACGGCTATGGCTGGGTCGTTCGCCCGGTTCGCGTCTGCTACTGATCTGATCGCACGGCGCTCGCAAGCGCCGCGATCGAAGCCCGGCCGAGACCATCGGCCGGGCTTTTTCTTTTGGTCCTGCGCTATCGCCCCGCCTGGATCGAGCGCAGCACCTCTTCGCTCGGCCAGCAATCGACCTTGAGGCCCGCCGACTTCTGATAGGCGCCGAGCGCGGCACGGGTCTGCATGCCGGCCTTGCCGTCGATCTTGTCCTTGTAGAGCCCGGCGCGCGTGAGCCCGCGCTGCATCGTCTCGACGTCCTGGGTGCGCAATTGCTTGGAGGCCGACCAGGGCGTTGCGAACGGCAGCGGGTTCGTCATGCGGTCGCTGAGATGGCCGACGAACAGCACGTAGAGGTCGGAGAAATTGTATTCCTTGATGACGAAGTAATTCTTCGTGGTCAGGAACGACGGGCCGTAGATGCCCTCCGGCTGGAGCAGCGAGGCCGGCTGCGCCTGCTCGGCCGCGCTGAGTTTCTGGCCACGCACCGGCACAAAGCCTTCGCGCAGCCATTGACCGATCGGCTTCGTCACCTCCGGTACGCCCGTGGTGCAATCGACCTTCGCCGGCGCCTGCACCTCATAGGCCCAGCGCACGCCGCTCTGCCAGCCCTTGTTGACGAGCTGCTGCGCGGCCGAGGCCAGCGCATCCGGCACGGAGTGCCAGATATCGATGCGGCCATCGCCGTCGAAGTCGACGCCATGCTTGTAATATTCCGACGGCAGGAACTGCGTCAGCCCGGTGGCGCCGGCCCAGGACGAGCGCATGTCCTTTCGCGTCACCACGCCTTCGCCGAGAATCCTGAGCGAGAGAATGAACTCGTTGCGATACTGGTCCTTGCGGCGTCCCACATAGGCCTGTGTCGCCAGCACGCGGACGAGATCGTAGGGCAGCGTGTAGCGGCCGTAATCGGTCTCGCGGCCCCAGATCGCGAGCATCACGGTCGCAGGCACGCCGGACTTCCTTTCGATCTCGCTCAGCGCCGGACGATATTTCTGCAGCAGCCGCTGCCCCTCGCCGGCAAGCCGCGCGATCGAAGCTTCCTTGACGTAGTCAGCCGGCACCTGCACGAACTCGGCCTGCGACGGCGCGCCGGTCGCCGGCCGTCCCGGCAGGATCAGGTCGGGCAGCTTGTAGTCAGGCTGGAGCCCGCGCGTCTCTCGCTCGAACGTCGCGCGCGACACGCCTGCGGCCTGCGCCTCCGGCCAGAGCGAGGCGATGAACTGCGTGAAGGCGGCGTCCGCGGCGCGGGCGGGCGCCCAGCCGCAGGTGACCACGACCACCGCAGCGATGAGCGCCCGCCGTATCATGCCGCCGTCACCGCGTCAGCTTCTTGTACTTCACCCGGTGCGGAATGATGCTGTCCTGGCCGAGGCGGCGCATCTTGTCCTTCTCGTAGTCCTGGAAGTTGCCCTCGAACCATTCGACGTGGCTGTCGCCTTCGAAGGCGAGGATGTGGGTCGCGATGCGGTCGAGGAACCAGCGATCGTGGCTGATGATGACGGCGCAGCCGGCGAAGTCCTCCAGCGCCTCTTCGAGCGCGCGCAGCGTATCGACGTCGAGATCGTTGGTCGGTTCGTCGAGCAGCAGCACGTTGGCGCCGGACTTCAGCATCTTGGCGAGATGAACGCGGTTGCGCTCACCGCCGGAAAGCGCGCCGACCTTCTTCTGCTGATCCGCGCCCTTGAAGTTGAACGCCGAGCAATAGCCGCGCGAGTTCACTTCCTTCTTGCCGAGCAGGATCAGCTCGTTGCCGCCGGAGATTTCCTCCCACACGGTCTTCTTGCCGTCGAGCGCATCGCGCGACTGGTCGACATAGCCGAGATGCACGGTCTCGCCGACCGTGATCGTGCCCGCGTCCGGCTTCTCCTGGCCGGTGATCATCCTGAACAGCGTGGTCTTGCCGGCGCCATTGGGACCGATCACGCCGACGATGCCGCCGGGCGGCAGCTTGAAGGTGAGGTTGTCGATCAGGAGACGGTCGCCGAAGCCTTTGCTGAGACCATCGAAATCCACGACGTTGGCGCCAAGGCGCTCCGCGACCGGAATGATGATCTGCGCGGTCTGGGTCTGCTTCTCGCTCGCCTTCTTGAGCAGTTCCTCATAGCGCTGGTAGCGCGCCTTGGACTTGGCCTGGCGCGCCTTGGGCGAGGACGCGACCCATTCCTGCTCGCGCGCCAGCGTCTTCTGGTGCGCGGCGTCCTCGCGTCCTTCCTGCTCCAGGCGCTTCTGCTTCTGCACCAGCCAGGACGAATAATTGCCCTCGTAGGGGATGCCGCGGCCGCGATCGAGCTCGAGAATCCAGCCCGTGACGTTGTCGAGGAAGTAGCGATCGTGGGTGACGATCAGGATCGCGCCGGGATAGTTGCGCAGATGGCCTTCCAGCCAGGACACGGATTCGGCGTCGAGATGGTTGGTCGGCTCGTCGAGCAGCAGCAACTCGGGCTGGTCGAGCAGCAGCTTGCACAGCGCGACGCGGCGGCGCTCGCCGCCGGACAGCTTGGTCACGTCAGCGTCGTCGGGCGGGCAGCGCAGCGCGTCCATGGCCTGGTCGACCTTGCTGTCGAGATCCCACAAGCCCTGGGCCTCGATCTCGTCCTGCAGCTTGGTCATCTCGTCGGCGGTCTCGTCCGAATAGTTGACCGCGAGTTCGTTGTAGCGGTCGAGGATCGCCTTCTGCTTGGCGACGCCCTGCATGACGTTCTCGCGCACCGAGAGCTTCGGATCGAGCTGCGGCTCCTGCTCGAGATAGCCGACACGGGCACCCTCGGCGACCCAGGCCTCGCCCGTGTATTCCTTGTCCAGGCCGGCCATGATCTTGAGCAGCGTCGACTTGCCCGAGCCGTTGACGCCGAGCACGCCGATCTTGGCGTCGGGATAGAAGCTCAAGTGGATGTTATCGAGCACCTTCCGGGTCGGGTAGCTCTTGGTCAGGCCCTGCATGAAATAGATGAACTGGCGCGCCATCGGTCCCGTGACACCTTCGACTTGAGGAAATTTGCTTCGCCGCCGATGTAACGACCCCGTCCCCAAAGGGCAACGTTTTCCGTCCGTTCACCACGAATGAATACGGGATGGACACCATCCGGGCGCCAATCCGGACAATTGAAACCATCTTTTAATAAATCAGGCCAAAGCTCGGTTTCGCGCGGAAACAGCGCCACCCGCCAGAATGAACGGGAGCACAGCGAGGCCGACCATGGCTCTGATCGAGACCAACACTCTTCCTGTTCCGGCAGAAGTCGGCCGCGTCTCCGGGGTCGTCCCGGAGGTCAAGGGTGTCTGGAAGCGCTTCTTCGCCACCGTCTTCAATCCCTACCGGCCCGAACTGCACTACATGCGCGGCCCCGGCCCGGCCTGGCGCGCCAAGCATGGCATGGATGCGCCGTTCCGCCTGAAGCCCCGCGATCTCTGAGCGCCTCCGCCCTATCGGACTTTTGAAGACGCCAGCTGCTTGCGCGCAGGCGTGATTGCGCGCAACCATGGCCAGGCTTCGACGATGGCGCACGCTTGCGCCGTCACCTCTCGCCATCAACCCTGGCCCTGGATGAACGCTGATGAGCCGGCTGCGCTGTGCAATTCTCGACGACTATTTCAACCTCGCACTCGACGTCGCCGACTGGCAGAAACTGTCCGACCGGGTCGACGTCACCGTGTTCAGCCATCCCTTCGCCTCGGAGCAGGCCGCGGCGAGCGCACTGGCGGACTTCGACATCGTCTGCGCGATGCGCGAGCGCACCGCTTTCCCCAGGAGCCTGTTCGAAAAGCTGCCGAAGCTGAAGCTGCTGCTGACCTCGGGCATGCGCAACGCCTCCATCGACATGGAGGCTGCGAAGGCGCGCCATGTGGCCATCGGCGGGACGCAATATTCGCGCGATCCCACGGCACCGCTGACCATGGGCCTGATCCTTGAACTGACCCGCGGCATCGGCCGCGAGAATATGCGCATGCATGCGGGCGAGCCCTGGCAGACCTTTGCCGGCGTCGAGATCGAAGGCATGACGCTCGGCATCGTCGGGCTCGGCAAGCTCGGCAGCAAGATGGCGGGCATTGCGAAGGCGTTCGGCATGAACGTGATCGCCTGGAGCCCGAACCTCACGCCGGAGAAGTGCAAGGAGGCCGGCGCCAGCTACGCCACCAAGGAGGAGCTGTTCGCCAAGGCCGATATCGTCACCATCCACGTGGTGCTGAGCGATCGCTCGCGCGGACTGGTTGGCCGCGCCGATCTCGCGCGGATGAAGCCGACCGCCTTTCTCGTCAACACCGCGCGCGGGCCGATCGTGGACGAGCAGGCGCTGCTCGAGGCGTTGCAGCAGCGGAAGATCGCGGGGGCCGGGCTGGACGTGTTTTCGGTCGAGCCGCTGCCGGTCGACCACCCCTTCCGCAAGCTCGACAACCTCGTGCTGACGCCACATCTCGGCTACGCGACCACGGACGGATTGCGCATCCACTACGGCCAGATGGTCGAGGCGATCGACGCCTTCACCAGGGACGGCGAGTTGCCGCGGAAGCTGGCCTGAAACGACACTGGCCTCAAACGACACTAGCGTCAAACGACAATGGGCGTGCCAAGGCACGCCCATTGCAATTCACACTCTTCTCGCAGCGCCTAGCGCACGGTCACCGGCGCGGGCAGCGGCGGCACGACCGTCGGCTGCGTGCCGGGAACGGGGCCAGCCTGAGCGGAGATCGGGGCCGGCCCCGCCGCGCTCTGCGCCGGAGCCGCAGAGGCCGTCGCCGTTCCCGGCGGCGGGCCGCCGGGCAGCACCACCACGCGGGTACCCACCTTGACGCGATCGAACAGGTCGGAGACGTCCTCGTTCAGCATGCCGATGCAACCGGAGGAGACGAACTTGCCGATCGTCGAGGGCTGGTTGGTGCCGTGGATGCGGTAGACGGTCGAACCGAGATACATCGCCCGGGCGCCGAGCGGATTGCCGGGGCCGCCGGCCATGAAGCGCGGCAGATAGGGCTGACGCTCGATCATCTCGGTCGGCGGATGCCAATCCGGCCACTCGGCCTTGCGGGTGATCTTCTGCACACCGGTCCAGGTGAAGCCATCGCGGCCGACCCGGACGCCGTAGCGGATCGCACGGCCATTGCCGAGCACATAATAGAGGTAGGTGTTGGGCGTATCGACCACGAGCGTGCCGGGCGGCTCCTTGGTCTGGAACGCGACTTCCTGGCGGCGCAGGTTCGGCGGCAGCTGCGCCGGCGCAGCGTCGGGCTGCTCCTCGGGCGGCAGCGAGGCGATCGTCATCGGTCGGCCATCGGCGCCGACGGGCGGCTGGGCGGCCTCGACCGTCCCGGTCGCAGCGGGACCACCGACGGCCTCGGGCGGACGCAGGCCGTCATTGGCGGGAGTCTGCTGCCCCGGACGATTGGCATAGATCACCGGCGGCGGCCCGGCGGGCCGGCCGTAGCGGGGATCGTCGGGCGACATCACGGGACCTTGCGGCGCAGCGGCCGAATAGGCCGGAGCGCCAGCCGGACGGCCATAACGCGGATCATCCGGCGACATCACCGGCCCCTGCGGCGGAGCTGCCGAATAGACCGGAGGCGCGCCGGTCGGGCGGCCGTAGCGCGGATCGTCGGCCGGGCCGGGCGGCGGCAGCGAGGCCTGCGGCATCGCGTCGTCGTCGTCGTCCACCGCGTCGAAATTCGGCGTGCGGTCGCCGGGCCGATATTCGGCCGGGGCGCCATAGCCCGGCGCCTGCTGAACCGGATAGCTCTGAGCCTGAGCGAGCGAGGTTCCCGCCGCAGCGACTGTTGCGGCAGCGCATATCGTCAGAAAATGTTTGATCATCATCGCTCTTGTATAGTCCCCAAGCCCGATCGGACCGTTAACGGCCAGATGACCGAAGATAGCGGCACATTCAAGACATATCAGGCTTATTTGCGCCGGACTTGCCGATTTGTGATCCGCAAGACGACCGTTGCCCCGCTGCATCACGGGGCTGAAATCGTATTGCACCATCAATCGCCGCAGTATCCGGCGGCGATTTTAACGGAACGACGCGGGAGCGTTGCGATATGGTCGAATGAGCCTGATTCGCCACCTTTTGAACTCCGGTCCCGCGTGGCGAATGCGGCAATCAGTACCGTCACCGCGTTCAGATGGCTCTTGGGCCCCGGCCACCTCGCCGCCGGGGCGGAAATTCGCAATCCCTCGATGCTTCCCGGCTTTCGCTTCCTGTTTGCCGCGATCCTGCTGTCAACCTCCATCCTGGTGTTCGGGCTCGGAGCCGCCGCGCTGCTGCGGGCGACGCACCAGCAGTATGTCAGCAACCCCGCCTGGCGGAACGGCCCGCAGGAACAGGTGTTTGCGCAGGCTCCCGAGCCGGCCCAGCCGGTGCTCGCGGTGTTGCGCACCGAGCCGGAGGTGACCACGGAGCCGGAGCCGTCCCTGCGCGACCAGGTGCCCACCATCGGACTGCCCATGAGCGAGCCCGAACAGATCGCCGCGCTGACGATCGAGGCCGACGCGCAGCCTCTGATCGCAGAGCCGCCAGCTGACGTCTCGGCCGTCGAATCAGCCAAGCCCGAAGCCACCGTGGAGGAGGTCGCAGCGCCAGCTCCCACCGACACGCTCACCCCGGCCGACACCACGGCCGCGATCCCCGAGGCCAAGCCTGCCACGGCCGCCAGCGAGCTGGCGCCTGTCGATCCCAGTGCCGCCCTCGCCTCCTCGGCACTTGATGTCGCCTCCGCGAAGCTGGCCACGCTGAACGAGCCGGCGACGACCGCCGTGACGAACGCGCCGCCGAAGGCCACGGCCGAGAATAACAAGACGGCCAGCAGCGCATCGGACAACAAGGCGACGAAGCGCAAGGCAAAGGCGAAGAAGCCGCACCGCATGGTGCGGCGTCCGCCGCCTCAGCAGTTGCGGCAACAGCTGGATCCGTTTGGACAGCCGCAGCCGGCTTTCGCGACAACGACGACGGCGCGCACGCGCTGACGCGCCCTCCTTCGACCAAGCGATCGTTTCGAAGAGATCGTCCTGCCCGGGCTTGTCCCGGGCA
>NZ_AJQE01000307.1 GCF_000261685.1 Bradyrhizobium genomosp. I (2014)
TGGCGAGGCTACGCCGGCCCGGTCGCGATCGCCGGGCCGCTCTCCTGACCCCATTCCGACCACGAGCCGTCATAGAGCGCGGTGTCGGTGATCCCGAGCCGATAGAGCGCGAGCGTCAGCACGCCGGCTGATACGCCCGAGCCGCAGCTCGTCACGATCGGTGCGTCGAGCTTGACGCCGGCGCCCGTGAAGGCGGCGCGCAGCTCCTCGAGCGGCTTCATGGTGCCGGTCGCGGCGTCGAACAGCAGATTGTAGGGCACGTTGCGGGCGCCGGGGATATGGCCGGAGCGGATGCCCGGCCGCG
>NZ_AJQE01000308.1 GCF_000261685.1 Bradyrhizobium genomosp. I (2014)
CTCGAAACGGTCGGCGGCGCGCGCGTCGATCACCTGCTCCTTGCGGCTTTCGACATTGGCGATCAGCTGCTGCATGCTGCGCACGCGCTTGGCGTCATAGCTGGCCTTGAATGTCGCTGGCTTCGGCTTGACCTCGCCGCTCTCGATGGGGCGCCCCTCGGCACGCCACTTCTTCAGGCCGCCATTGAGGATGCGCACATTGGCGTGGCCGTAGGACAGGAACATCCACCACGCGCGGGGCGCAGCGACCCAGCCGCCGGCATCATAAATGACGACCGTGTCGGCATTGGAGATGCCGAGATTGCCGACGTCGCGGCCGAACTGCTCGGCGCTCGGAAACATGTGCGGCAGCGGATTGGAATGATCCGAGACCGCATCGACGTCGAAGAACACCGCGCGCGGCAGATGCGCGGCGAGATAGTCGTCCTTCGGCAGCGGCAGCACGCCCGGCAGCTTGAAGCTGGCGTCGAGGATCTTGACGTTGGCGTCACCCATGTGGGCGGCGAGCCATTCGGTGGAGACGAGGGGGTCGGTGGCGGTGGACATGTTTTCTGTACTCTCCGATCGTCATGGCCGGGCTTGACCCGGCCATCCATCCTTCTTGAAATGATGGACACGCGGGTCAAGCCCGCGTGTGACAAGTTTAGCCCTTCTTCTTCGGCTCCCATTTCTCCGTCGGGCCGCCGGCGTCGCGCCAGGCGGCGTAGCCGCCGGCGATGTGGGCGACAGGCTTCAGGCCCATGTCCTGCGCGGTCTTGGCGGCGAGCGCGGAGCGCAGGCCGCCGGCGCAGTGGAAGACGAACTTCTTGTCCTCCTGGAAGATCGGCTTTGCGTATGGGCTCTGCGGATCGATCCAGAATTCCAGCATGCCGCGGGTGCAGGCGAAGGCGCCGGGGATGCGGCCGTCGCGCTCGATCTCGCGGGGGTCGCGGATGTCGACGATGACGACGTCGCCGTTCTTGGAGATCTCGATGGCCTCCTTGGCGGAGAGCGTCTCGATCTCGGCATTGGCCTCGTCGATCAGCGCCTTGATGCCGCGGGTGATGGTCTGGGGCATATGGTTCTCCCTTCTTCTCTTCCGTCGTTCCGGGGCGCCCGCGAAGCGAGCGAACTATGGTGCGCAATTGCGCACCTGAGAACCTCGATCGTCGCACTCCACCTCGGGATTCCGGATCGGCCGCCTTGCGGCCGTCCGGAATGACGGGGGATGGCGCTAGTGCGTCAATTCCTTCATCGCGCCTTCCAGGCCCTCGATCGTGATCGGGTACATGCGGCCCGCAAAGATGCGTTTGATGATGGTGGTCGATTCCGAATAGTCCCAGTGCTTCTGCTGCACCGGATTCAGCCATACCGTGTGCGGATAGGTCTGGATGATGCGGTCGAGCCAGACCGAGCCGGGCTCCTCGTTGACATGCTCGACCGAGCCGCCGGGCACCATGATCTCGTAAGGCGACATCGAGGCGTCGCCGACGAACACGACCTTGTAGTCGTGCGGATATTTGTGCAGCACGTCCCAGGTCGGCGTGCGGTCGGTGAAGCGGCGCTTGTTCTGCTTCCACACGCCCTCATAGAGGCAGTTGTGGAAGTAGAAATACTCCATGTGCTTGAACTCGCTCTTCGCCGCCGAGAACAGCTCCTCGACCTGCTCGATATGCGCGTCCATCGAGCCGCCGATGTCGAAGAACACCAAAAGCTTCACCGCGTTGCGCCGCTCCGGGCGCATGTGGACGTCGAGATAGCCGTGATTGGCGGTCTCGCGGATGGTGGTGTCGAGATCGAGCTCGTCCGGCGCGCCGGTGCGCGCGAATTTGCGCAGGCGACGCAACGCCACCTTGATGTTGCGGATGCCGAGCTCGACATTGCCGTCGAGATCTTTGAACTCGCGCTTGTCCCACACCTTCACGGCGCGGTTGTTGCGGTTCTTCTCCTGGCCGATGCGGACGCCCTCGGGATTGTAGCCGTAGGCGCCGAACGGCGAGGTGCCGGCGGTGCCGATCCACTTGCTGCCACCCTGGTGGCGGCCCTTCTGCTCCTCGAGGCGCTTCTTCAGCGTCTCCATGAGCTTGTCCCAGCCCATGGCCTCGATCTGCTTCTTCTCTTCCTCGGTGAGGTACTTCTCGGCCAGCTTCTTCAGCCACTCCTCGGGGATCTCCGCCTTCTCCATGGCGTCGAGCAGGCTCTCCAGCCCCTTGAACACCGTGCCGAAGACCCGGTCGAACTTGTCGAGATTGCGCTCGTCCTTCACCAGCGAGGCGCGCGACAGATAGTAGAAATTCTCGACCGTGTAGTCCGCGAGGTCGGCGTCGAGCGCCTCCATCAGCGTAAGGTATTCGCGCAGCGTCACGGGGACCTGCGCGTCGCGCAGAGAGGTGAAGAATTGCAGGAACATGGGTGACAGATTGCCCGTCGGGTGGCCGGCGTCAAGGGGCGGCGGCGCCTGCTCTTCGCTGGACCGGCAGGCATTTTGCTTTAGAATTGGCGGCCTCACGGGGTTGGCTTGGGGACGTTTGCAATGGGAATTCTCGCAGCGCTCATCATCGGCGCGATCGCAGGCTGGCTCGCCGGCAAGATTGTCCACGGGGCGGGATTTGGGCTGGTCGGCAACATCGTCGTCGGCATCATCGGCGCTTTGGTTGCGAGCTGGGTCCTGCCACAGCTGCACGTCGGGCTTGCCACCGGCACGTTGGGTGCCATCGTGGACGCCACCATCGGCGCGGTGATTGTGCTGGTCATCCTTTCGCTGATAAAACGGGTCTGAAAGCCTGACCGAACCAGGAACGGCCGCCGCGAGCGGCCGTTCGCTTGTCGTGACCAAGGCAACAGCCTCGCGACGACGACCAACAAGGACGTGCGATGAAATTTACCGGCACCAAGGACTATGTTGCGACCGACGATCTCAAGGTCGCCGTCAATGCCTCGATCGTGCTGGAGCGCCCGCTCCTGGTGAAGGGCGAGCCGGGCACCGGCAAGACGGTGCTGGCGGAGGAAGTGGCGAAGGCGCTGAACGCGCCGCTGCTGACCTGGCACATCAAGTCCACCACCAAGGCGCAGCAGGGCCTCTACGAATATGACGCGGTGTCGCGCCTGCGCGACAGCCAGCTCGGCGATGCCCGCGTGTCCGACATCAAGAACTACATCAAGCGCGGCAAGCTGTGGGAAGCCTTCACCGCCGAGCAGCGCCCGGTGCTCCTGATCGACGAGATCGACAAGGCCGACATCGAATTCCCGAACGACCTCCTGCTCGAGCTCGACCGCATGGAATTCCATGTCTACGAGACCGGCGAGACCATCAAGGCGAAGCAGCGCCCGATCATGATGATCACCTCCAACAACGAGAAGGAGCTGCCGGACGCCTTCCTGCGCCGCTGCTTCTTCCACTACATCAAGTTCCCCGACGCCGACACGATGGGCCGCATCGTCGACGTCCACTTCCCCGGCATCAAGAAGCGCCTGGTGGAAGAGGCGCTGCGCATCTTCTTCGAGGTGCGCGAGGTGCCCGGCCTGAAGAAGAAGCCGTCGACCTCGGAGCTGCTCGACTGGCTCAAGCTGCTGCTCAACGAGGACATGAGCGTCGAGCAACTGAGGGAACGGGATCCGCGAAAACTGATCCCGCCGCTGCACGGTGCACTCTTGAAGAACGAGCAGGACGTGCATTTGTTCGAGCGGCTGGCGTTCTTGAGCCGAAGGGAAGTGTAGGCCTCTCGTGTCCCGGACGCGCTGCAGCGTGCAACGCTGCTGCGCAGAGCCGGGACCCAGAACGCCGCACGGATTGCTGTGAGACATGGGCCCCGGCTCTGCAGCGCACCGCAAGGGCGCTGCGCTGCGTCCGGGGCACGAGCGCGCGCTCTCTCCTCCACGTCATTGCGAGGAGCGTAGCGACGAAGCAATCCAGAATCCCTCCGCGGACAGACTCTGGATTGCTTCGCTGCGCTCGCAATGACGGAGTATGAGGCAACTTCCGCGCCCTTTCCATTCGGTCTTTGAATCGCAGACACACCTTCGCAGCCTCGCGGCGCATTTCGCCCGAGCTTTGCTCCATCGCTCATTCCCTCTCCAATCAGAGGGCGCAGGGAAGGCCGGGGCGCCGACCGGCACCCGCGGTCTGCCGCGCGAATGCACACGCGAAAAAGACCGCACAGCAGCATACAGGTGTGGCCGAACGCTCGGCCTTCCCTGCGCGATGGTCGGACGGCTTATGCCGTGCTCTCCCGGGAGCCGAACTTTCCCTCTGGCCTCCCTCACCGTTCGAATTGACGATGCCGTCCGCCCGGTTGGGCTCGCGCGCATCTTCGAACGGCTTGACCGTAGCAACGACGGCCAGGACCACACGGTTTTGCCGTACGCACTCAGCGCCGCTCGTCCGCACGAAGCCTCGGGCTCACAGGGACTACCCGCCCTGCCCGCGCCTCTCGCGCACGACGCTGCCGCGTCCACCGCAACCCGGCCCGCGTTTCGAACGACTCGCGAACCGCCCCTCTTCGTCGGGCCGGGCTGTCTCGACTTATGCCGCAATTCCGAATTTCGGTAAAGTGGAATATTTTTGCGGGGAGGGATTGACGGCGAGGCGGGGTGTTTTGCCCGACGGGCATTCCGGTGGTCTCGTAGGATGGGTAGAGCGCAGCGAAACCCATCACCGTGCAGCACTCGCCGAAGCACGATGGGTTTCGCTGCGCTCTACCCATCCTACGGCGCCTTCAACTGCGCTCTCCGAACTTTGCACCGTCGCCGCATCGCGACAGATCGCCAGCCCAATCCGGCGGGTAGATGCCGAGCGCCACGTGGCGATGGAACGACGATGGAGCGATCGTGTCCCAAGGAGTGGTGTAGC
>NZ_AJQE01000309.1 GCF_000261685.1 Bradyrhizobium genomosp. I (2014)
TATCCACTACCCCATGGAATCTTCGCTACGCTCGCAATGACGAGTGGTTAGGCCGGAACCCCTATCACGCCCGCGGCGCGCAGCGGACGTAGACCATGTTGCCGTAGCGGTTGGCGGCGTCCTTGTCGATGAAGCGGGTGATCAGCACACGTCCGTCGAACGAGACGATCTCGCGATCCTGCTCGCCAGGGGTCGGTCCCGCCGGTCCGATGTAGTTCTTGCCGCTCGGCGAGCCCTTCAGCCTCAGTTCCTGCGGCGTCGCCTGGTCGGCCAGATGCATGATCACGCCGCCGGAGGAGCCTGCGGTGATCACATAAGGGTTCTTGCACTGCGCCCGGGCGGCAGCCTCGGTGCGGGCGCGATCGGCCGGGTTCTGGAACGAGGCTAGACCCCAGCGGCCGACGATCTCGTCGGGGCGGATGGTGGCGGGCATTTCCGGAGCCGTGCCCGGTTCGGCCTCGGGCGGAGGCGAGGACGACGAGAAGGACGGCAGGCTCATGCCGCCGCCGCAGGCGCCCAGCAACAGCGCCAGACAAGAGGCGGCCGCCAGATTGGCCACCGTGCGCGCGTGAGCTGAACTGATCATGGCATTCCCCCGAACAAGACCATGGCCGCACCCCTCCCGCAGCCAAGCGCAAAACCACTGCCGGAGCAATGACGTCTTTTGATACGCCGGCGCCCCGAACAAGTTTCCAATGCCACCATCCTATATCCGCCTCAACAATCGCTTAACCACCTTTGCTTGACAGGATCGCGGCCAAGCCATATTCCCGGACCCACTATTAGCACTCGGAAAGCCCGATTGCTAAGCGCGCCTTTCCATCCTCAGAGAGAGGATGGACAGAAACGCCGCCCCACCGACTTCCACTACTTCCAAAGCGAGCCTCCAAAGGGAAACGTCATGGCTAAATCCAAATTTCGTCCGCTGCATGACCGTGTCGTGGTCAAACGTATCGACGCCGAGGAAAAGACCAAGGGCGGCATCATCATTCCCGACACCGCCAAGGAAAAGCCGTCGCAGGGCGAGGTGGTCGCCGTCGGCCCCGGCGGCCGCGACGAGACCGGCAAGCTGATCCCGATCGACCTCAAGGTCGGCGACCGCGTGCTGTTCGGCAAGTGGTCGGGCACCGAGGTCAAGATCGACAATGAAGAGCTCCTGATCATGAAGGAGTCGGACATCATGGGCGTGCTGGCCTAAGGCCATCTGCCTGAACAGCCGCTGAATGCTCCATCGTCATGCCTGGGCTTGACCATCACTTTTCGCAAGATGATGGCTTGCCGGGCCTACGCCCCCGCCGAAGCGGCTACGGCCGCGCTGGCGGGTCAGGCCCGGCAATGACGAAGAGAAGCGGCAGACACAGCACGAACAAGACACACATCACCAAACACGAGGGATTGCAGAAATGGCTGCCAAAGACGTCAAGTTTTCCGGAGACGCTCGCGATCGCATGCTGCGCGGCGTCGACGTTCTCGCCAACGCCGTCAAGGTGACGCTCGGCCCGAAGGGCCGCAACGTCGTCATCGAGAAGTCGTTCGGCGCGCCCCGCATCACCAAGGACGGCGTCACCGTCGCCAAGGAGATCGAGCTCGAGGACAAGTTCGAGAACATGGGCGCCCAGATGGTGCGTGAGGTCGCCTCCAAGACCAACGACCTCGCTGGCGACGGCACCACCACCGCGACCGTGCTGGCCCAGGCCATCGTGCGCGAAGGCGCCAAGGCGGTTGCCGCCGGCATGAACCCGATGGACCTAAAGCGCGGCATCGACACCGCGGTCGCCGCCGTCATCAAGGACATCGAGAAGCGCGCCAAGCCGGTCGCCGCCTCCTCCGAGGTCGCCCAGGTCGGCACCATCTCGGCCAATGGCGATGCCGCGATCGGCAAGATGATCGCACAGGCGATGCAGAAGGTCGGCAACGAGGGCGTCATCACCGTCGAGGAGAACAAGTCGCTCGACACCGAGGTGGATATCGTCGAGGGCATGAAGTTCGACCGCGGCTATCTCAGCCCCTACTTCGTCACCAACGCCGAAAAGATGACCGCCGAGCTCGAGGACGCCTACATCCTCCTGCACGAGAAGAAGCTCTCGGGCCTGCAGGCCATGCTGCCGGTGCTGGAAGCCGTGGTGCAGTCGGGCAAGCCGCTCGTCATCATCGCCGAGGACGTCGAGGGCGAGGCGCTGGCCACCCTGGTCGTCAACCGCCTGCGTGGCGGCCTCAAGGTCGCCGCCGTCAAGGCGCCGGGCTTCGGTGACCGCCGCAAGGCCATGCTGGAGGACATTGCGATCCTCACCGGCGGCCAGCTCATCTCCGAGGAACTCGGCATCAAGCTCGAGAACGTCACGGTGAAGATGCTGGGACGCGCGGGCAAGGTGGTGATCGACAAGGAGAACACGACGATCGTCAAGGGCGCCGGCAAGAAGCCCGACATCGAGGCGCGCGTCGGCCAGATCAAGGCCCAGATCGAGGAGACCACCTCGGACTACGACCGCGAGAAGCTCCAGGAGCGCCTCGCCAAGCTCGCCGGCGGCGTTGCGGTGATCCGCGTCGGCGGCGCCACCGAGATCGAGGTCAAGGAGAAGAAGGACCGCGTCGAGGACGCGCTCAACGCCACCCGCGCCGCGGTGCAGGAAGGCATCGTCCCCGGGGGCGGCGTCGCGCTGCTCCGCGCCAAGAAGGCGGTGGGCCGTCTCACCAACGCCAATGACGACGTCCAGGCCGGCATCAACATCGTGCTGAAGGCACTGGAAGCCCCGATCCGCCAGATCTCCGAGAACGCGGGCGTGGAAGGCTCGATCGTCGTCGGCAAGATCCTGGAGAACAAGTCCGAGACCTTCGGCTTCGACGCCCAGAACGAGGACTATGTCGACATGGTCGAGAAGGGCATCATCGATCCCGCCAAGGTGGTGCGCACCGCGCTCCAGGACGCCTCCTCCGTGGCGGGCCTGCTGGTGACCACCGAAGCCATGGTCGCCGAGCTGCCGAAGAAGGAAGCCCCGCCGGCCATGCCGGCCGGCGGCGGCATGGGCGGCTTCTAAGCTCCGTTCCATTGCTGTATTGCGAAGGCCGCCTCCGGGCGGCCTTCTTTTTTGCCGACCTGCCTCTCCGCTTTCCAATTCAACCGGCAGCCAAAAACCACTACGGTTGGCGCCGATTCTAACTGTTTGGGCATGATCCTCTCGGAAAACCGCTTCACACTTTCCGGATCATGCCCGTTGCTCGAGGTCTTCGTCGATGCGCGCGCTTCTGGTTTGTTCGACTGCCCTTCTGGCGGCTCTGCTCGCCGTCTCGCCCGAGTTCGCCTCCGCCCAGACGAAGCTGTCGCCGAAGGCGACAGTGCCGGGCGGCACAGAGACGCGCTATTTCACCTCGATCGACGGGCTGATGGACGGCAATGCCGACGTGATCCTGAAGGAGACGCGCCAGGGCAGGACGGTGACGGCGGCGGTGCTCGACGTCTGTTACCTGATCGCGAAAAATTCCGACCGCAAGGACCGCTTCGTCGTCAATCTCCAGGTCGCCGGCCAGTCGCTGACTGGAACGACGCAGAGCCTTGGCGAGAAGTCGCCGGTCAGCGTCAAGCTGCTGCGCAAACAGGTCGGCGACACGTTCGAATTCCGCGGCCAGATCGCGATCGGCCAGGCGGTGACAGAGGTCACCTCGCCGGACAATTCCGATCTCAGCGAAAGGGAATTTCTGGACAATCAGACCTCCGACGACGGCATCACGCCGCAGCCGAAGGATTTCACCGACGTCTCGCCGGAGGCGATTGCAGTCAAGGTCAAGCTCGACGCGGCGACCGACTTCCTGAAGAGCCTGAAGGGCCAGGAGGTCGAGGTGACGCTGGCGAGCCTCAGCGTCGGCTGCGATGCGCTGCGCGCCGGCGAGCAGACCATCAACATGTCGGTCGATCCCGAGCGCGCCGGTGCACTGCTGTCGAAATTCAAGGCGATGCCCGGCGTCACGGCCGCAGGCTGGACCGCAGGGATGGTCGAAATGGACCGCACCATCCGCTTCCCCGCGGCAGACTGGCGCGAGGGCGACAGGATCAACAAGGGCAAGCTCGCAACCGCGGTGGCGAGCGTGCTGAGCAGGACACTTGCGGCAAAGCCGGCCTCGCAGAGCTTCAACCCCGCGACCGGCAGGCTCAAGCTCGTCTTCAAGCGGCCCAATCAGGACTTTCCGGCACTCGAGCTCACCGACACGATCGAGGTCGCAGGGCTCGTATCGCCCGACAGACCGGGCACCACCGACAAGCTCATGCTCTGGATCGGCAGCCCCGCGACCACGACCGCAGACGAGAGCAGCGGTGCCAAGCTCAATCTGTCCGACGACGCAAGCCCGGACGAAGAAGGCGATCTGCCTGACGACAACGGATCGATCGAGGCGCTTGCCAAGGAGCTGAAGGGCCAGCGCTGGGACGCCGACAAGTCGGTGTGGAAGTAGCACGCCGAACGACCGTGCCCCGGACGTAGCGCGAAGCGCTGCGAGCCGGGGCCCGGAGGCGGCAAGCGGAATCGCGGAGAGAAAACCGGGTCCCGGCTCTGCGTCGCATCGCTTAGGCGATGCGCCTTGTCCGGGACACGAGAGCGGTCCTCAATTCCCCGTCGTGCGAAAGCGCAGCGGCTTGGGGCCGATCAGCGTCAGCACGTCGCCCTGGCGCTTCCAGGTCTCGACGCTGCCGAGGGCGGCCACGAGTTCGTCGTCGGCCTGCGCCTTCGCCGGCGGACAGGAGCGGTCCTGGATCTGGCCGGGTACGAAGATCACGGTGTTGCCGGCGACCGAGAACTGGCCCTTGCCGCCCTTGCACCAGAGCTCCAGCACGACTTCGCCATGATCGCCGATCTCGATGTTCGGAATTCGTTTCGAGCCTGCTTGCGGCAATGCTTCGAGCGTCATCTCGGTGCCGAACGGGAAATCCTCTTGCGCGCGGGCGCCCCCCGCCAGGAGCCACAGCGCGGCCACCCCACACGCGACCTGCTTCACCGAAATCATCTGGAATCCTTGCTCGTTCTGATTCGCCGAGCCTTCTATAAGACGGTGAAGGCGCTGAGAAGGTTCGCCGATGGCAAGATGCCAAAATCCCGCGGGGCAGAGCCCTGCGGGGGGGGGCGGGTGACGCCGGTGCTACGCTGCGTTCAACGGGTGTAAACGAGGCTCGGCAACCAAAGGATGATCTGCGGGAACATGATGCAGAGACCGACGCCGACCGCCTGCAGGACCATGAAATTGATCGAAGCCTTGAAGATCGTGGCCATGCTGATTTCCGGCGGAGCCACGCTCTTCAGATAGAACAGCGAATAGCCGAATGGTGGACTGAGGAACGCCATCTGCATGTTGATCATGAAGATCACCCCGTACCACAGCGGCACGTCGGCGGCCTCCACGCCGGGGATCCCGAACACGCCGCTCCAGTTCAGGCTCTTCATGATCGGCAGGAAGATCGGCACCGTCAGCAACAGGATGCCGACCCAGTCGAGGAACATGCCGAGCACGAACAGGATCAGCATCATCAGGAACAGGATGCCGTAGGGCGGCAGCCCGGTGCCCAGGATCGAATTGGCGACGAACTCCTGACCGCCCTTGAGGATGAAGAAGCCGACGAACATGGTGGCGCCGAAGAAGATCCACATCACCATCGCGGTCGCCTTCAACGTGGCAATGGCCGCCTCCTCGACCGCTGGCCAGGTCAACCGCCGATGCAGGGCTGATACGAACAACGCGCCGAAGGTACCGATGCCGGCGGCCTCGACCGGCGTGGCGATGCCGAAGAAGATGATGCCGAGCACGAGAACGATCAAAAGCAGCGGCGCGATCGTGTTCTTCAATAGCCGCAGCTTCTCCTTCATGTCGACCCGCTCTTCCGGCGGAAGGGCCGGACCAAGCTTGGGATTGATGTAGCAGCGGATAGTGATGTAGCCGATGTACATGCCGGAGAGCAGAAACCCCGGCAGAATCGAGCCGACCAGCAATTCACCGAGAGATTGCTGCGCCACCACCGCATACACGATGGCCATCACCGATGGCGGGATCAGGATGCCGAGCGTGCCGCCCGCCAGCAAAGCGCCGCAGGCGATCTTCTGATCGTAGCCGCGCCTCATCATGGCCGGCAGGGCGATCATGCCCATCGTCACCTCGGTGGCGCCGACGACGCCTACCATGGCGGCAAGCGCGGTGCACGCGAGCACCGTCGCGGAGGCAAGACCTCCCTTGATCGAACCCAGCCATTTGTAGACGGCATCGAACAGCTCTTCGATGATGCCGGCCTTTTCGAGCATGGCCGCCATGAAGATGAACAGGGGCACCGCGGACAGCTGGTAGTCGGTCATGAATGGGAAAATGCGCGCCGGCGTCATGTTCAGGACGGCGGCGTTGCCGAACAGGAACAGGAAGATGACCGCAAGGCTTCCGGTGCAGAAGGCCATCGGCAGGCCGAGCGCGAGCAGGACGCCGAGCGAGCCGAACATCAGCAGCGTAAGCCAGGCAATGTCGATATTCCACCCCATGGCTCAAGCTCTCCCGCGCGCAAGGAACGTAATGTCCTTTATGAGTTTCGAAATTCCCTGCAAGAAGAGCAGTCCAGCGCCGATCGGCATCGTCAGCTTTACGGTCCAGTACTGGACCCCCCATTCGGTGAACGAATGCTCGTCGTTGCCGATGGCATCGGCGGCGAAACGCCAACTGGTCCAGAACAACACGCCGACGAAGATGAAGAAGAAGACGGACGTCACGATGTCGGCCAGCGCTTTGCCGCGCGGCGAGAACCTTGTGTAGATCACGTCGACGCGCACGTGCTGATCTTCGCGATAGGCATAGGCGCCGGCCAGCATGTATTGCATGCCGTACATCAGGAACATGCTTTCGTGTACCCAATTGGTGGGCGAGTTGAAGGCGAAGCGCGCGATCACCTCGTAATAGTAGACGAACACCGAAAGTACGGCCCAATACGCCGCAAATTCGCCGGCGCGGATGTTCAAGAGCTCGATCTTGTCGGTAAGCCAGGTGTGGACGCCGAGCGTGGGATCTTCACCTGTCCCCAGTTGATCGACATGCGCCACTTGTTCCGGAGGCGGCGGATGAAGCCTGCGCTCCGCGGCCTCGCGCTCCGCTGCGCGCCTCACGGCACCCGGCAGCAGCAACGCGTCCGCCAGCAGCATCGCGGCCATCAGGATAGCGAGCCAGCGCGAATTGCGCTGCCATCGTTCGAGACCGGCCCGGGCATCCGCGAATTGCTGTTCGGCGACCTTGCCGGCGCCCTGGGCCTTCTTCAGCCGCTCGGCCATCTCCGGCGTCGCCTGAGTGTTCGGCGGAATCTGCGCATGCCGGATCGCGGTGTGCGAGCTCTCGACGGCGGCACGCGTCCGCGAAACGTCCTCGCGGCCGTCGCGCATCTCACCGTTGGCGTAGAGGATCAGAAGGAATACCGGAATGAAGACGAGGCCCCAGAGGTTGCGGAGGTACAGGCGGTGGAGGCCCATGAAGCCCGCACAGAGCCAGAACATATAGGCGATGAACAGCGACGGACCTTGCGGAGTGCCGCGCTGCTTCTGACGCTTGACGAAGTACATGGCGACCAAAGGGAACACGATCAGGGCGCCCCAATAGAACCAATGGGGCAGCACGAAATTCAGACTTGGCATCGAGGCCTCGGTGAAAGCGGGCTGGAGCGGCCCTTGCAAATGCTCGAACTTGCGGAAGGAGGCACCTGGTATGCCTCCTTCCGCTCTCGATCGGTTCGGGATGGCCTCAGAGGTCGAGCTTCTGGCCGCTGTACATGTCGGGCGTGACGTAGCCGAAGCTGGGAGATTCCATCACCTCGAGCTGCGCCTTGAAGATGCGGGCCGCGTCCTTGTCCTTGTTGGCCCATTTGAACCAGATCGGAACCGCCACTTTCTGGAATTTCTCGAGGTCTTCGGGAGGCAGGCGATTGATCTGAACGCCGGCCTTCTCGAACTTGCCCCAAGCCTCCATGTCGGCCTTCTGAACCGCGCCATGATGGAGCGCCGAATAGGCCTGGACCTCGTTCTCCACCCACTGCTGCATCTTGGGGGAGAGCTTGTTCCAGTGATTCATGCCCACGCAGAAGTCCATCAGGTCGACCGGCTGGTAGATCGACTCCAGGCCTGGAGGTCCCATCCAGATGTACTTCGCGACCTGCTGGAATCCGAGATCCCAGTTGACCGCCGGACCGGTGTAGTCGGCCGCCTCGATGGTTCCCTTCTCGAGGGCCGAGAACACTTCACCGCCCGGCAGCAGGGTCGTCTTTGCGCCAATCGCCGCGAACCCCTCCGCGATCATGCCGCCCGGCACGCGCAGCTTCAGGTCCTTGAAGTCCTCGATCGAGCGGATCGGCTTCTTGGAGTGAATGATGTTCGGGCCATGATGGATGCGGCCGACATACATCAGCCCCTGCTTGGCAAATACCTCACGCGCGAGCTTCAGGCCACCATTGCCGTAGAAGAATACGTCCCACTCATGAGGATAGCGCAGCCCCATCAGATAGGACGACAGGAAGGCGGTTGCCGGCACCTTGCCGGCCCAATAGAGCGTGAACGAGTTCATTGCCTCCAGCACGCCGTTCTTCACGCCGTCCAGGAGTTCGAAATCACCGACGACCTCCTTCGCGGCAAACGGCTTGAACTCGAGCTCGCCGCCGGTCTTCTCCTTGATCGTACCGCACCATTGCTTGAACGTGGCGAGCCCCACGCCGGCCGGCCACGACGTCTGCACCTTCCATGTGGTCGTCTCGGCAGCCTGGGCATCGCCGATATAGGGTGCGGCGACGGCGGCCGTACCCGCAGCGACGAGAAACTTGCGACGAGTAGTCTTCGGCTTGGTCGTTACGTTTGTCATTGGCATTCCTCCCTTGTGGTCGCCGTATTCCGCCCTTATGAGCGGTTATCTTTGCGGCTTAACCTCCGGACTAAGCGGTTATTCCGCGACTTTTTGCATCCAGCTGGAGCAATTTCGAACCAGCCGGCCCGGCTCACATCCTCGCGAAGTCCCGAGGCGCCTTATCCCGCGCCGTTTCGGCCATGCTAGGGTCGAGCTGTGGGCCGGGACAAGCCAACGCGGATCGAAGAGTTTACGACCTTAGTCTAAGCGGCCACGAGATTTCGCCATCGCTCCCTGCGATGCCCCCAATGCCTTGCATCCCCCGAGGAGACCCTGCTCTGTGAAGAACATCAGCGCCACGCTCGCGATCGTCTGGCGAATCGCCGCTCCCTATTTCCGATCCGAGGACAAATGGGCCGGCCGCGGCCTGTTGGCCGCCGTGGTCGCGATGGAGCTGGCGCTGGTCGCGATCGACGTGCTGGTGAACCAGTGGCAGAACCGGTTCTACAGCGCGCTCCAGAACAGCGACTGGGATACCTTCGTCAGGGAGATCTGGATCTTCGTCGGCCTCGCCTCAACCTATATCGCGCTGGCTGTCTACAAGCTCTACCTGAACCAATGGCTGCAGATCCGCTGGCGGCAATGGCTGACCCGGCACTATCTCGGCGAATGGCTCCACGGTGCCACCCACTACCGCATGCAGCTCAAGGGCGATGCGGCCGACAACCCGGACCAGCGCATCACCGAGGACGTCAAGAACTTCGTCGAGCAGACCCTGACGATCGGGCTGGGCCTGCTCTCCTCAATCGTGACGCTGTTCTCTTTCGTGATCATCCTCTGGGGCCTTTCCAACGCCGCGCCGCTGCACCTGTTCGGCACCGACCTCATGATCCCGGGCTATCTATGCTGGGGCGCGCTGATCTACGCGATCTTCGGCACCGCGCTGACGCACTGGATCGGCAGCCCGCTGGTCAACCTCAATTTCGAGCAGCAGCGCTATGAGGCCGACTTCCGCTTCAACCTCGTCCGTGTCCGCGAGAATTCCGAGCAGATCGCGCTGCTGAGGGGTGAAGGCGCCGAACGGACCCGCCTGCTCGATCGCTTCGGCTTCGTGATCGCCAACTGGTACGCCATCATGAGCCGGACCAAACGCCTCACGGCGTTCACGGCCAGCTACCAGCAGGCTGCGGTGATCTTTCCCTACGTGCTGGTGGCGCCGGCCTTCTTCGCCAAGAAGATCCAGCTCGGCGACATGATGCAGACCGCATCGGCTTTCTCCAGCGTACAGGGCGCACTGTCGTTCTTCGTCACGGCTTACCGGTCACTGGCGGAGTGGCGCTCGATCGTTGCGCGCCTCGATGGCTTCGAGATGTCCGTCGATTCAGCCGCAAACCTGCCGGCACATGAGCCTGCCATCGCGCTGGAGGTCGCCGGCGGGGGCCGCCATATCGACCTCGAGCAGCTCTGCGTGAACCTGCCCAACGGCACGCCGCTGGTTGCCGCCAAGGCCTTCACCATTGAGACGTCGGAACGCGTATTGGTGACCGGACCGTCGGGCTCCGGCAAGTCCACGCTGTTCCGGGCCATCGCCGGCATTTGGCCGTTCGGTACCGGCGCGGTTGTCATCCCCGAGAAGGCAAAGCTGATGATGCTGCCGCAGCGGCCCTATTTTCCGGTCGGCATGTTGCGCGATGCCGTTGTCTATCCGGCAGCGCCGGGGGCATTCGAGACCACGAAAATTCGCGATGCGGTGAGCGCCGTTGGCCTGCCCGACCTCGCCGGGCGGCTGGAGGAGCACGGCCACTGGAACCGGATGCTGTCGCTCGGCGAGCAGCAGCGCCTGGGGCTTGCGCGCGCGCTGCTGCACGTACCGGATTATCTGTTCCTGGACGAGGCGACTGCCTCGCTGGACGAGCCGTCGGAGGCCCGGCTTTACCGGCTCCTGGCGGAGAGGCTGCCGCACGCCACGATCGTCTCGATCGGCCACCGCTCGACGCTCGATGCCTTCCACACGCGCAAGGTCACGCTGGTAAAGGACGGTACCATCCATGTCCTCGGCAACGCCGGCGCGCCGGCCGAGAAGGAGCCGACCGCGGCGCGCTGAGACGAGCCGGGAACGGCGCGTCTCATTCGGCCTCGTCAGCAATGACGGAGCGTGAAGTACCGGCGCGGCTCTCCCACTCGCACCTTGAATCTGACGCCCCCCGCAGCCGCGCGTTGCGCTGAGCACCCAGCCCCAAAGCAAAAGGGCGGCAGGTTGTCCTGCCGCCCTCGCAAGTCGTTTCCGGAAGAACCTTACTTCAGGTTGCTCATCGCGGTCAGGTCGACCGAGAGCTTGGCGACGCCAGCCGCGCTGCACCAGTTCGAGCCGAACGCCGTGGCAGCATTCGCACCGCCGTTGATCGGAGTGACGAAGCCCGGGCTGGAGTTGGTGGCCGAGAAGTCGCTGGTGAAAGCGTTGCAATCGCCCTTCGACAGGTCGGTGTCGTAGTAGCGCAGATCGAGCGTGAACACCTTGTAGGTGAAGCCGACGCCGACGTTCCAGGTATTGTAGCTCGGCTCCTTGATGCCGTTCGCGTACACCGGATCGCCCGCGATGCCGTAGAAGATGTCGGAGGTACCGAACCACTGACGGCCGAACTCACCCGACACATACATGCCGACGCCGCTGGCACCGAACGTCGTGCTCGGCGCGGTCCACTTGGCGGTGATCGAGGCGTAGTTGCCCCAGGCACCGATATTCAGGAAGTTCGGCGAGTAGTATTCGTTGAAGCCGACCGTCCACTGGTCGTTGATGGCGACGTTCAGCTTGGCATAGGCTTCGAAGAAGCTCGCGTCCTTCTTGGCAAAGTTGCCGTTGATCGGAAGGCCGATCGCCCCCTGGGAGTTATCCAGGCTGGTACCGCAATTGCCCTGCGCGAGGGTGCCCTGCGAACCGAAGCAGCTTCCGCCCGGATAGAGATAGCCCCAGACACCGAAATCGAAGGCGAACATGCCGAAGGTCGGGCGGATACCGCCGTAGATATCGACTTCGGCCGCAGCGCGGTTCGGGAACGAGATGCTCGAGGCGGACGTACCGATATAGAGCTGGAGGTCCTTGTTGACGTTGTAGCGCGGCTCGAAATAGGCCGTGACCGAAGGGTTGTGGTTGGACTGGGTGATACCGCGGAAGATGTAGTCGTTCGTGATGCCGGCGCCGAACGCGACATCCCACGGATCGAAGGCCGGCGGCGGCGGGGCCTTCAGCGCCTTCACGCGCAAATCTGCCGCGAAAGCCGAACCCGTCACCATTGCCAGCGCCGTTGCCAACAAGACCACTTTTTTCATTTCGATCCCCATCACCAGTTCTTACCCAGTCGGATCCCGGAAGCCCC
The DNA here is from genome assembly GCF_000261685.1 of Bradyrhizobium genomosp. I (2014). Taxonomy (GTDB): domain Bacteria; phylum Pseudomonadota; class Alphaproteobacteria; order Rhizobiales; family Xanthobacteraceae; genus Bradyrhizobium. Next base: position 12,207 of record NZ_AJQE01000309.1, read on the forward strand.
CCGGGGCGAACGACCCATGTGCAAAATTGCGTTACCGCGACAATCTGGATTGAGGGACGTGGACCGTGAAGCAAAAAGCGCGGGCATCTGCCGACTTTTTGGGCGTTTTGACGATTCCACGAAAGGTTGTCAGCCTGTGTTGCTTCTCGATCACATTATTTGCATTCCAAAGTGCACAGGAGACCCGTGTAAGTCCGGGGATGGTCGGGTAGCGTGACACCCAGGCTACGAATCAGACTTGGCGCCGGAACCGGCGGCCGCCGGACCTGCTTGCGGTGATGCAAAAAGGCCGCAGCACCCGGCGCCGCGGCCTTTTCCGTTTACAGATCCTTCCAAGGGGAACGAGAGGCCTGGTCTATCCCTGTCCCTCGGCCGGCGCCGATTCCGCAGAAGACGAAGGCATCGCCCAGCTTGTCTCGACGGCAGGCTCGGGAGCCGGAGCTTCCACCGGTGCTGACGGCTTCGGAGCAGGCGCTGCCTTCGCCTTCTTCGGTGCCGCTTTCTTGGCGGCCTTCTTGGGGGCGGCCTTCTTCACGGCCTTCTTGGCCGACTTTGCCGCAGCCTTCCTGGCGGCCTTGGGGGCTGCCTTCTTGGCAGATTTTTTTGCAGCCTTCTTCGCAGCTTTCTTGGCAGACCTCTTCGCGGATTTCTTGGCTGCCTTCTTTGCGGTCTTCTTCTTGGCCGCTACGACCTTCTTGGCCTTTTTGGCCTTCTTGCTTTTCTTCTTCTTCGCTTTCGCCATCGTGGTCCTCCTGTTGCCGCCGAACAATGGTCGATCGGGCGTCTTCAGTCGTCACCCCGGGAGGAAAGTTCAGGCTCTGAAAGCTCAAACTTGCGCGTTCAGTGCCGGCCGCGACCCGCCCGTAGCCCAATCGAGAAGCTCAATCGTGTGCACGACCGGAACTGACGTGCCACTGGCAATCTGCACCATGCAGCCGATATTGCCCGCGGCAATCATGTCCGGCTTGACGCTCGCGATGTTGGCGACCTTGCGATCGCGCAACCGGCCCGCAAGCTCGGGCTGGAGAATGTTGTAGGTCCCCGCCGAACCGCAACACAAATGGCTCTCGGGGACATCTTTCACCACGAATCCATTCTTGGAAAGCAATTCTTTCGGAAGCGCCGTGATTTTCTGTCCGTGCTGCAACGAACATGCGGAGTGATAGGCGACGACGATGTCGTCCTGCCGCTCAGTCGTCGCGAGGCTGAGACTGGCGACGTATTCGGTGATGTCCTTGGCGAGCGCGGACACCTTCGCCGCATCCGCGGCGAGCGCGGCATCGCCTCGCAGCAGATAACCATAGTCCTTGATGACAGTGCCGCAGCCGGAGGCCGTCACCAGGATGGCGTCGAGCCCCTCGCCGGCCGCTTCCTTCCGCCACGCCGCGACGTTGGCGCGCGCCCGCGCCAACGCATCCTGGTCGTTGCCGAGATGATGGGTCAGCGCGCCGCAGCACTGCTCGTCCCGGACCAGGACAACCTCGATGCCGTGGCGGGTCAGGAGACTGATGGCGGCCTGGTTGATGCGCGGCGCCAGCACTTGCTGGGCGCAGCCTTGCAGCAGCGCGACCCGGCCGCGCTTCTTGCCGAGCGCCGCGAATACGCTGCCCGCGGCAGGGCCAGCCGGCGGCAATTGGTTCGGGGCCAGCGCCAGCATCGCCTTGATGCGCTGGACCAATCCGGGCGTCGCCGAAGGCCGGGGCGTTGGCAGCAAGACGCTCAGCGGACGGGCCAGCCGCGCCAGCCACATGCTGACGCGAAAGCGCTGCGGGTCGGGCAGAACGAAGGCCAGCACCTGGCGCAACAGCCGCTCGGGCAGCGGCCGCTGATAGCGCTGCTCGATCCGGACCCGGGCCTGGTCGACGAGGTGCATGTAGTTCACGCCCGAGGGGCAGGTCGTCATGCAGGCAAGGCACGACAGGCAGCGGTCGATATGCTTGACCACCTCGGCCGTCGGCGCCTGGTCCTTCTCCAGCATCTCCTTGATCAGGTAGATGCGGCCGCGCGGGCTATCGAGCTCGTCGCCGAGCAGCACATAGGTCGGACAGGTTGCGGTGCAGAAGCCGCAATGGACGCAGGCGCGCAGGATCTTGTCGGCTTCCGCGATGTCGGGATCGGCGAGCTGCGCGAGCGAGAATTCGGTCTTCATGACGCAACGCCCCGCGTCAGTCGTCCCCGGTTGAGAATGGTCTTCGGATCGAAGCTGGCACGCACCCGCTCGCTCAGGGCGGCGATCCCCGGCGCCTGCGGCTGGAACACGTCGATGGTGCGCCTGACATCCTCGGCCGCCCGGATCAGCGTGGCGTGCCCCCCAACGGCATTGGTGCGCTCGCGCACGGCCGGGGCATGCGCGTCCGGCTTCGGTGGCACTGCTGCCCAGATCAGCCCGCCGCCCCAGTCGTAGATCAGATCGCCCCCCGTCTCGCGCGCCAATTGCGCGCCGAGCGCCGCGCCCGAGGCCGGCGGGCAGACGATCCGCCAGACCGGCCAGGCGCCCAGCGCACCGCCGGCCGCGAACGGCAGCACATCGCGGATCGTGGCCCACAGCGCCGCAGATGCCGCATCCTCCACCAGCGTCGCGGTGCCGAACGGCGCCAGCAATTCGCGCAGCGATCCGGCGCGGTGGGCGGCGGAGGCGGCGATACCCTCGAGCCGTAGCAGGGTCAGCGCCTCGCCCTGGCCCACGAGGTCGCCAAGCCCCTCGGTCCCGGCCCGGTATTCCGATCTCGGCAGATGCGCGGCACCCGAGACATCGAAGGGTGACCCCAGCGCCGCGGTCATCGCCTTGTTGGCGGCGGCATCGTCGATCCCGCGCAGCAGCAGCGTCCGCTCGGCTTCGGGCTTCGGCATCACCTTGAGCGTGACTTCGGTGATCACCGACAGCGTGCCCCAGGAACCCGCGAGAAGCTTGCAGAGGTCGTAGCCGGTGACGTTCTTCACCACCTTGCCGCCGGTCTTGAAGCTGTCGCCAAAACCCGAGACGGCATGCGCCCCCAACAGATGATCGCGCGCCCCGCCCGCCCGGATCCGCCGCGGCCCGGCGAGCCCGGCCGCAATCATGCCGCCGATAGTGCCTGATACCGGCGTGCCGAGCAGCGGGGCGGTGTTGACAGGCTCGAAGGCAAATTGCTGGTTCTTGGCATCGATCAGCGCCAGCACGTCATTGAGCGGCGCACCGGCCTGGAGCGTGATGATGAGTTCGTTCGGCTCGTAAGAGGTGACGGCATTCAACGCGGAGAGGTCGAGCACGGCATTGGTCGCCATTGCATGACCAATGCTGCGCTTGCTGCCATGACCGATGATCTCAAGCGGCTGCTCGTTCGCGATCGCCGCGCGCACCACCTCTTCGACGTCTTTGGCGTCTCTGACCCTGAGCGTATCCACGGGAAAAGGCGGTACCGAAATTCGCCGCCAAAATCAAATGGGGCGTGACGCCTGCGAGCCTTGCCGGGCGCGATCGGGGTCCATCACACGCCACAACAACGTTTCGATCATGGTCGAAGCGTTCACGACATCGACACTTCGATCACCGGCGAACCAAAGCCGGCAGGCCCTCGCTACAAGCTTGCGGCGATCGCGATCGAGACCCACCGATGGAGGTAGACATCATGAACCACTATGCCACGCAGAAATCTCTCAGCGACGCCGTCGACGGCGGCGGCCTGCTCGTCGTCGCGCAATGGGAGGCAAAGCCGGGCGAGGCTGACAAGGTCGCAGGGATTCTCGACCGCTTCCTGCCGGAGGCGCAGCGCGAGGACGGCGTCAAGCTGTTCCTGATCTCGCGCGGCAAGGACAACCCGGCGCAGTTCCTGTTCTATGAATTGTTCCGCGACGAGGCCGCTTTCAAGGCGCACCAGGAGAGCGCCCATTTCAAGACCTGGATCGCCGGCGAGGCTCTGCCGCTGCTGGCGAAACGCGAGCGGGCGCAATACGGGCTGCTATGAGCGGTCGACCACCTTCTCCCCTTGTGGGGCCCCCTTGCGGGAGAAGGTGGCATAGGCGGCCTTCGGCCGCCGTTCTTAAGAGAACGCCGAAGCGAAGCGTCGGCTATGGCGCCGGATGAGGGGTTGCTCCAGCGAACTCAACCGTAAGCGGTTTGCGCGGAGAGAGCCCCCTCACCCGTCTCGCCGCTCTGCGGCGAGCCACCCTCTCCCGCAAGGGGGCCAAGGGGCGAGGTTGCACCCTCACCGCGACCTTCAGAACCGCGGGATGTCCGGAAATGCCAGCTTGCCGGCATGCACATGCATGCGGCCGAGCTCGGCGCAGCGGTGCAGGGTGGGGAACACTTTTCCGGGATTGAGCAACCCTTGCGCGTCGAAGGCGCATTTCAGCCGCTGCTGCTGGTTGAGGTCGATCTCGCTGAACATGTCGGGCATGAGATCGCGCTTCTCGATGCCGACGCCGTGCTCGCCGGTCAGCACGCCGCCGAACTCGACGCACGCGCGCAGGATGTCGGCGCCGAAGGCTTCGGCGCGCTCGATCTCGCCGGGCTTGTTGGCATCGTAGAGGATCAGCGGATGCAGATTGCCGTCGCCGGCGTGGAACACGTTGGCACAGCCAAGCTGGTACTTTTCCGAGAGCTCGCGAATCCGCGCCAGCGCCTTCGGCAGCGCGCCACGGGGGATCGTGCCGTCCATGCAAAGATAGTCGGGCGAGATGCGGCCGACGGCCGGAAAGGCGGCCTTGCGGCCGGCCCAGAACAGATTGCGCTCGGCCTCCGAATTGGAAATCTGCAGCGTCACCGAGCCGCAGCCTCTTGCGATGCTCTCGACCCGCGTGATCAGCTCGTCGACCTCGATCTTGGGACCGTCGAGCTCGATGATGAGCAGGGCTTCCACATCGAGCGGATAGCCGGCGTGGACGAAGGCCTCCGCGGCGTGGATCGCGGGTCTGTCCATCATCTCCATGCCGCCGGGAATGATGCCGGCACCAATGATGCGCGCCACGCATTCGCCGGCCGCCTCGACCTCCGAGAAGCCGACCATCAGCGCGCGTGCCGTCTCCGGCTTCTGCAGGATGCGCACCGTGATCTCGGTGATGACGCCGAGCAGGCCTTCGGAGCCGGTGATGACGCCCATTAGGTCGTAGCCGGCGCTCTCCGCCGACTTGCCGCCGATGCGCAGGATCTCGCCGCTCATCAGCACGATCTCGCAGCCGAGCACGTTGTTGGTGGTCATGCCGTATTTGAGGCAGTGCACGCCGCCGGAATTTTCCGCGACATTGCCGCCGATCGAGCAGGCGATCTGCGAAGACGGATCGGGCGCGTAGTAGAAGCCGGCATGGGCGACCGCCTGGCTGATCGCCAGATTGGTGACGCCGGGCTCGGTGACCACGACGCGGTTGTCGAAATCGATCTCGCGGATGCGCTTGAACTTGCCGAGGCCCAGCAGCACACTGTCTTCCAGCGGCAGCGCGCCGCCGGACAGCGAAGTGCCGGAGCCGCGCGGCACCACCTTGATGTTCTGCTCTGCACAATATTTCAGGACGAGCGAGACCTGCTCGGTCGTATCGGGCAGCACCACGACCATCGGCGGCTGCCG
>NZ_AJQE01000310.1 GCF_000261685.1 Bradyrhizobium genomosp. I (2014)
TCGGATTCATAGGCTCGCATCTCGGCGGCGCTGTCGATCACGCCCTCGCCCGGCACGATTGCGCGCAAAGCAGCAATGATCTCCGCGCGGCGCGCGAGCACCGCCTGGTCGCTCGCAGGCATCATGATGGCCATGACATATCCTTCCGGCTCGTCGCCCACGATCAATTTATCGCGGCAAATCAACCACGTCCGCGCCCGTTTGGGTAGGCCATCCGAAAGTCGGATCGACGATGTTCCGCCAGTTCGCTCTGGGACAAGTAGGAAATCGTGAAACCTGTCATGGTTTGGTGGCTTGTCCAAGCCGAGCAGGCCTGCCAAAAGCGGCGGGTCGACGCTTGTCGATCAGGCAAGAGACTGACCAGACCCACCAGGGAAGAGACGAAGAGCACCCGATGACAAAACTGACTTTTGGCGCACTGACGATCCTCACCGTGATTGCCACCGCACCCGCCGCGATGGCGCAGGATGTCGCGGCCGGCAAGACGTCGTTCAACAAATGCCTGGCCTGCCACGCGATCGGCGAAGGCGCCAAGAACAAGGTTGGCCCCGAGCTCAACGGCCTCAACGGCCGCCATTCCGGCAGCGTGCCGGACTACAATTACTCGGATGCGAACAAGAAATCCGGCATCACCTGGGACGAGGCCACGTTTAAGGAATACATCAAGGATCCCAAGGCCAAGATCCCCGGCACCAAGATGGCATTCGCCGGCATCAAGAACGAGACCGAGATCAACAATCTCTGGGCCTTCATTTCCCAGTTCGACAAGGACGGGAAGATCAAGCAGTAGAGGCAAAAAGGGGGGCCGCTGGAGCTGGCGCGTTTTCTGCGCGCGAACTGGTATCCACTTCGCTCGAAAACGCTTTAGTCGGCGGCCGCCCGCCCCGGGACAATCCTGCCTATCATGGTCTCGATCTCGGCCTTCACGAGATCCGGCACGGCGTTCTGCACCATGTGGCCGAGGTCCGGCAGCACGATCAGCTTCGCATTGGGCACGGCCGCGGCGAACGGGCGCGCGTGGATGCTGGTTTTCACCGTCTTGTCGGGCTCGCCGGCGACGATCGTGACTGGCGCCTTTATCTCGCCATAGCGCGCAACTTGCGCGGCGACCGACTCCTTCAACGTCACCAGATCATAGGCATTGGCGATGAACTCGCGGGGACGCAGCAGCAGCGGCGTCGCAGAGTCCCTGACGAAGCCGTCCGGCATGGCTTGCGGCAGGAAGACGTTGCGTGCACCGGATTCAGCGAGGACATAGCCGAGCGGCAGCGTGATCGTATAGGCGAGCAGCGGACCGATCACGGGCGTTGCGATGATCTCGTTGTAGCGGCCGACACCGCCGCGCCAGGGATGAGTGACGGGGGCGAGCATCACGAGACCGGCAACGCGGCGCGGATGATCGAGCGCGATCCGCGCGCCGAGGGCGCCGCTCCAGGAATGCACCACGAAGACCGCGCGATCGATACCGAGCTTGTGAAGCGCTTCATCGATCATCCGCGCCTGGATCTGCGGCGTCGAATCTTGCCGCCGAGCACGCGGGCTCCAGCCATGGCCGGGGCGGTCGATCAGAATCACGCGACGATCCCCGGCGAGGCTGTCACCGAGCGGCCGGCGCATCGCTTCGAGATTGGAGCTCGCGCCGTGCAGCATCACGATCGGAAGATCCGAATCGCGCGGGCCGATGTCGACGACATGAAGCGTCGCGCCGTCGACCTCGATCATCCGGCCCTGCGGTGGAAAGGCGCGTTGAACGGCGACGATTCCCGCCTGCGTGACCAGCGCCAGCAGAACCAGCGCCGTCACGACTGACATCACGATCATGGAGAGAATCCGGGTGATCCTGGGCACAGGGCAGTTACGGGTCTGATTGGCGGGCAGTTTCGCCGCCGGCTTTCCGCGCTTCCACCGGAAATGCCGGGGGCTGTGGATATGTGTATAATTTCAGAACAAAAAACTCAATGGAATCAACAATATTGGAACAGCGCGCGTACGCCCCGAGCAGCTTCATGCAGGCGTCATCGCGGCGTCCATATAATCGCCATGGTCGGTTCCGCCATCTAGGCGCGGGTGGGCGCCGATCCTCCTCGCAACCTCAGGCGATGCGGGAAAGACCGGCAGGATTTGTCCTGGTTTGAACCGGAGAATTTTCAATGAGCTTCAGATCGAACGACACTGCGATCGACGAAATCGTCGCGAGCTGCAACGGCGACCTGCGCGGGGCCGTACGGGCGCTGCTTCTGATCAACGAGCATCTCGAGACCGAACTTGCAAAGGCTTACGCTGCAGCCGCCGATCGCGGCCTCGTCGAGCGCGGCAGCAACGTCCTGCATTGAGGGCAGGCCACACTAGTTCGTACCCTCCTCCCCCTTCTCTTCCTCGGGCGTGACTGCGGGACAGGCGCGGATCGTCGAACGGGCAAGTTTGGCGTCCGCCCTGGACTTGTAGGGACCATCGCCGAACCAGATGTCGCCGATGATGACCGGATTGCTGGTCACGATATTGCATTTTCCGGTGGCGCGGTTGCCGACCACCCAGAACAATCCGTCGGCGAGGCTCACCGTCCCCGACGCGAGCAGCAATAGGGCTGCGAACACCAAACGCTTCATGGCTGTGCTCCTGCCATGCAGTTAGGCCAGCAACAGGCCCGGCAATAGTCCTGGTGACGCCCTGCATCGGATCGTGGTTAATCTGGGCACGCCGCAACCGCTCGGCAGCTGATCAACTTGTCCCTATTGTGTTGAGCAAGATCTCCTGAAACGACGCGCTGCGCCTTCCTTTGCGGATCGTGCCCTAGATGTCGCGACCTTCGACTTTCTCGGTCAGCGCCTTGACCTGATCGGGGATCTTTTCGAGGTGCGGATTGACGGCGAGCGCCTTGCGGTAAGCGTCCAGCGCACGCTTCTCGTCGCCGATCTCCTGCATGATCATGCCGAGGCCGGCGAGCGCGCCGAAATGGCGGGGCTCCCGGATCAGCACTTGCTGGACATCGGCGAGAGCGCGGCCATAGTCGTTCTGCATGTAATAGAGCGTCGCACGCCTGTTCCAGGCCTCGATGTAATCGGGCCTGAGCTTGATGACCGAATCCAGCAGCTTGATCGCGACATCGATCTTCTTCGCATCGACCGCGGTCTTGGCGCGAGACATCAGGAGCGCCGCGGTGTCGCTCGGGGTCTGGAGCCAGATCGCCCAGATCCGCGCCTCGACATGCTTGGCGCTGACCTCGTCGGGAGCGGCCTTCAGCGCGCCGAACAGAAAATCGAGATTCTTGCTGCGATCGACCTTGGGCAGCTTGGCCGGCGCTTCCGGCAGCTTCTTCTGCTTGCCGGGTGGCTCAACCTGCTGCGCCACGGCCGGAGCCAGGCCAGCGGTTCCCAGCACAAGGGCCAGACACAGGGCACGCGCGAGGGGGAATCTGACTGCCATGGTGAAAGTCTAAACGCGCAAAGCCGCCCTTGCAAAGCAAAGGCGGCGTCAAACTCGTGTGAGCCGTGGTCTTGCGGGGCGCGCGAGGCGACCGCCAGGCGGGATCAGCTGCCCCAGGGATATCAGCCCTGGCGCGCCTTGAAGCGGCGCTGCACCTTGTTGATCACATAGACCCGGCCCTTGCGGCGGACCAGGCGGTTGGCGCGATGGCGACCGCGCAGCGATTTCAGCGAGTTACGGACCTTCATGGCAGAATCCTGAACGTTCGAAAGGCCGTGTTCGGCACTACCGTTTCGGCACGCGCGAATGTGGCAAAATGAGATTTTTCCCGCCGGCGGACGACCGCCCGGGACGGGGCGGTTCTTAAGGCATGGCGGGAGGTCATGTCAATGTTAACTGCCCTCTTCCGAACCGGCAAAAATGCGAAAACAACCCCATGCACAGTAGAAACGGCCGGATCGGCCCGATTTATCCCAAGGGAAATCAGGCCCTTTCGAGGACGCCTTGCCAAATTCGTTATATCATATAATCAATTCGGCAACCCGTCGGGAGGAAACCCATGCCGAAACTGAAGCTGCCTGATATCGACAAAGTCGTCGCCATCGACATCCACACCCATGCCGAGGAGCCCTGCGGCTGCCATCCCGACGACGGTTATGACGACTTCCAGGCGCAGATGGCGGAATACTTCAAGTCGCCGAACAAGCATCCGCCAACCGTGCCGGAGACGGCGGCCTATTACCGCTCCAAGAACATCGCCGCGGTGATCTTCCCTGTCGATGCCGAGCGCGAGACCGGCTTCCGCCGC
>NZ_AJQE01000311.1 GCF_000261685.1 Bradyrhizobium genomosp. I (2014)
GAGATGCTGGAGGTCGCCTCCGAGCATCTCGACGTCCTCATCCCCTTCGTCTCGATCGACCCGCACAAGGGCAAGCTGGGCGCGCGCGAAGCTCGCAAGCTGATCGAGGAATACGGCGTGCGCGGCTTCAAATTCCACCCGACCATGCAGGGCTTCTACGCCAACGACCGCATGGCCTATCCGCTCTATGAGGAGATCAACAATGGCGGCGCGATCGCGCTGTTCCACACCGGCCAGACCGGTGTCGGCTCGGGCATGCCCGGCGGCATGGGCATGCGGTTGAAATATTCCAACCCGATGTACATGGACGACGTCGCGGCCGATTTCCCCGACCTCAAGATCATCCTCGCCCATCCCTCCTTCCCCTGGCAGGAAGAAGCGCTGTCGGTCGCGACCCACAAGCCGAACGTCTATATCGACCTCTCCGGCTGGTCGCCGAAGTACTTCCCGCCGATCCTGGTGCGCTACATCAACTCGATCCTGCAGGACAAGATGCTGTTCGGCTCGGATTGGCCCGTGATCACGCCGGACCGCTGGCTGTCGGACTTTTCCAAGATCGATATCCGCGAGGAGATCCGGCCGAAGGTGCTCAAGGCCAACGCAAGGAAGATTTTGGGGATCTGAGCGCTCCCCGTCGCCAGAGCGCATCGAGGGCTTCGGGTGACCGAAGCCCTCATGATCGAGACCTCAGACCTGCGCCAGGTCTCCATCGACGAAGACCTCGCCGCCGGTCATGAAGCCGAACATCGGAATGCACTTTTCTAAGATCGCCTCAACTTTGATCGCGACAATTTAGAAGCGCCTATTCCTCGTTGCGGCCGTGATGACTCGTCAATAGACACTCGGGGTGCATCAGCCGCTTCCGACCTACTCCACCAGGATGGATATTTTCGAGCCGGAGCGCACGTCTTCGACCAAGCTAAGTTCCAGTCCAAGGCCAACAGCCGACATTCGCGGATTGAAAATGGCTCGAACTTATTTTTCGGTGCGCCAGCCGCCCAAGAGGAACACTTTGCGTGCCCTGCGCTTCGGCCCGGCTTGTTCCTGAACATCTGTTAGATTGACGACGTAGCGCTGCAACAACAACTTCGCCAATAGCCCCAGCAATAGGAAGGGCATTACATAGATCGCGAACGTTTCAAGCGCCTTCATAGCCCCGTCTCCACGAGAGCGATTTTGTAGACTACCACATGCCAGGATTACCGCCAGGACTTCTGGCCAGTCACGAAGGTCCACTGAAGGTCACGAGCTGCCGATCCCACTTGCAAGCACACTTCCGCTTTGCTCTGGTAAGCTGACGATGATGTGTACTCCCTCAAGCGGAATTCGAGTAACCACAACCACCTGGAAGGACAGCCGATGAGCATCAACGCCATCGTGTTCGACGCCTATGGGACGCTCTACGACATCCAGTCGGTCGCTGATGTCACCGAGGATGCGTTTCCGGGCTATGGCGAGATCATCACGCAAATCTGGCGCATCAAGCAGCTCGAATACAGCTGGTTGCGCTCGCTGATGCGGCGCTACCAGGATTTCGCCGCGGTGACCCGCGACTCCCTCGCCTATACGCTGCGCGTGCTCGGGCTCGCCTATGAGAGCGAGGCGTTCGAGCGCGTGATCGAGAAATATCTGCACCTCGATTCCTATCCCGATGCGGCGGCCGCGCTCGCGGCCCTGAAGCCACGCAAGCTCGCGATCCTCTCCAACGGCAGCCCGGACATGCTGAACGCGCTCGTGCGCAACTCCGGCTTCGACCAATTGCTCGATGCCACCATCAGCGTCGACGCCAAGAAGATCTTCAAGCCGAGCCCGGAGGCCTATGAGCTGATCGGCGAGGTGCTCGGGACCGCGCCGGAGGAGGTTCTGTTCGTGTCTTCCAATCCTTGGGACGCAGTGGGGGCGAAGTCGTTCGGGCTGAACGTCGCCTGGATCGAGCGGATGACGCCGGAAGCCATGGCGCTGGCTTGCGTCGAGAACGAACTCGTGGCACCGCTCACCATGTTCAAGGCGATCCGCACCCAGATGGACGAGCTCGGCTTGGCGCCGGACCATCGCGTCCGTTCGCTCTCGGAGTTGCCGGGGATCGCTTAGCATCGCCGCCCGCCTGCAAGCCTGGAATGAGCTGACTGGAATGAGCCTGGAATCCGTTCGCGCCTTCTTCGCCGACAAAGCCCCCGACATCACCGTGATGGAATCGCCGATCAGCTCGGCCACGGTGCCGCTTGCCGCCGAGGCCTATGGCGTCGAGCCCGGCCGCATCGCCAAGACGCTGTCCCTGCGCATCGGCGAACGCGTGATCCTGATCGTGGCCGCCGGCACCTCACGCATGGACAACAAGAAGGTCAAGGCGCAGTTCGGCGGCAAGCCGAAGATGCTGGGGCTGGAGGAGGTCGCCGACATCACCGGTCACGAGGTGGGCGGCGTCTGCCCGTTCGGGCTGAAATCGCCGCTGCCGGTCTATTGCGACGTCTCGTTGAAGGCCTTCGACGTGGTGGTGCCGGCCGCGGGCTCGACCCACAGCGCGGTGCGCATCACACCGGAGCGGATGGCCAAGTTGACCGCTGCGGAATGGGTCGATGTCTGCGAGGTCAGGCCGTTAGGCGGCACCGGTTAGGATGCCTGATGCATTTGCCGGTCGGGGAGGTTAGCATGGTGACCATGACCGACGACAAGGTGAAACGACGATTGACGACCGTGCTGTGCGCCGACGTGTACGGCTATTCTCGTCTCATGGAAGCGGACGAGACCGGAACGCTGGAGACGCTTCGCCGCTACCGCACGGCCATTGCGCGCCTGGTCGAACGTCATGACGGCCGCATCGTCAACACCTGGGGCGATGCCATCATCGCCGAGTTCGCCAGCGTCGTCGAAGCCGTGCAATGCGCGGTCGAGATTCAGCAGGAGATCTCCAGCCAGGCCTCGGACGCGCCTCAGGCGAGCCCGATGCAGTTTCGCATCGGCATCAACCTCGGCGACGTGATGGTGGACGGCTCCGACATCTATGGCGACGGGGTCAATATCGCATCGCGCCTGCAAGAGCTCGCCGAGCCCGCCGGCGTCGTGATCTCGAGCTCCGTCTACGATCAGGTGCACAACAAACTGTCGGTTGGTTTCGACTGCCTCGGCCAGCGCCCGATGAAGAACATCGCTCCCCTGACCAGCTATCGGTTGACCCTCGGTGGCCAGGCCGCCGCGCCAGGGAGCGTCGCGATCGAGGAACGCGCAACGCCCTCAGAGCGAGCGCGGACTCCGCGATTGGAAGAGAGGCGCGCGCCATCTCGCGCGACCAATGTCGTCTCGGATTGGCTCACAAGGCTGCCCCGCCCGGTTGCGGCGGCCCTCACGGTGTCCGCCTTCCTGATTCTGATCAATCTGTTCACCAGCCATAAGATCTGGTTCCACTGGCCGGTCGCAGCCATTCTGTTCGGCGTCGTCTTGCGGATGGTGCTTGGACATCGACCCGAATCGGACAGCCGAGGGGAGCGCTGATCGGGACGGCACGACCGCATCTTCGCGCCTACCCGCGGTGCATTTTTCCGGATCACGCGCTCATCAGTGTCTAATCGTCGTCATCGTCATAGGGTCGCGGCTGCACCTGCGGAGGTGGCGGCGGCGCGTTGTCATAGCGCGGCGGCGGCGCGACACGATTGCGGGGGAGCTGCTGCTGCGGCGGCATCTGGTTGTTGGATTGGAACACCGCGCGGCAGCCGCTGGAGAGCTGCGGCGTATTCTGCTGCAAACAAGCCGTGATCCGGCTCACGTCGGGGATCTGATCGCTGCAAAGCCGCCAGACGTCCGGCGTGCAGGCCATCTGCTGCTCCATGGTCCCGCGATATTCTTCGGCGAATGCTGCGCCCGGGGCAACGATGCCGCCGATCGCGAGCACGACACCCAGCGCAATCCGCTCTGTCCGCATGTCCCGATCCTTCTCGATTCCCGTTGGTTTTCATCAAATCAATGAGGCGGGAGCCGGTTCTGGACCAACAACAAAACGTGAAAACGCCGCTGGAACCTGTTCCACCTTGCCGATCCTCTTCACCGCCGCGATCGATTGCGCGAACGCCGGGGCGACCCGATAGGCGCCGAAACTGCCCGAGGTCTCGAACGCCTTGAGGACAACGGCAAAGCCGCAGCGGCGCACAGATCGCGTCGATCCATGGCGGCGCCCCTGATTTTCCTTGTTTCGCTGCCAGCCTGACGTGCCAGGCGGCAAGAACAGGACGTTTACGAAGCGTTAGCCATGTCCGGTGCAGCCAGGAACACATGCCTGGACCCGCCGTTGCACTCCCAGGGACAGAGTGATGCGCAATCCTGGGACTATCGACGTCGCTCTGGACGAGATGCTGGTCAATCTCGCGGCGATCGTGTTGCGGCTTTCAAAGCCCGAATTGACGCGAACGCCGGAAGCGCGGCGCGCACTGGCGCAATCCGTCCATCAATATGCAGCCTGCGCAGCACGCTCGAGCGATCCTCGCGTCCACGAATTGAAGACGCAGCTGGAGGAGACACTGAGGTCGAACTTGCGAATTGTCCCAAGCGATGGCGTGGAGGTGGCTTAGTCAAAAATGGTGGGCACGCTTCCGCCTTCGCTCTGCGAGCTACGGCGGACAAGTCGCTTCGCCTACCCTACGACAGTCTTTCGGGGGGACTGATGAGATCTCGTAGGGTGGGCAAAGGCGCGCTCTTCGCGCGCCGTGCCCACCATCATTCGCCAAATTGCCCCGTGATGTCCCGCATATCCCCTCCCCAATCCACGGGAAGGGTCCCTTGTTCAACATGGCGGTGGAAGCTGCTGAGAGACCAATCGCGGACGCGCTTGACGAGGCCGTGCTTGACCGGATTGAAATGTATGTAGTCAACGTGTCGCTCCAAGTCCGCGTCGTCGCGAATGGCGTGCTCCCAGTAGCGACGCTGCCAAATGCCTTTCTCACGCTTCCTCAATTTGCTGATCGAGCGCTTGCCAGGTTCCAGGCCGCGCGAAAAGCCACCTTTGATCAGATTCCATCGTGACGAAAAGTCCTGATCATCCTCCGGCAGCGCCCAAATCGCGTGTAGGTGGTCAGGCAAAATGCAGATTGCAACCGTCTCAAACGGCCGACGTCGAAAGACGGTTTGGTAGATTCGCCTCAGGCGATCGGCTTGATCGACGAGCAGCGTGCTCGACCGATCGGCGAGCACGATGGTGAAAAAGAACACTCTGCCCTGTGCTCGTCGATATTGAGACACTCGCAAAATCTCAAAGCGGTGGGCACGCTCCGCTTTGCCCACCCTACGAGAACTGTACGAGAGTTACCCGGTTTTGCCACCTTTCTTCTGCCGCCGCTTGCAGGTGCCCGGCAGCTTGGCGGCGAGGAAATCGCCGAGCGCTTCGACGCGCGCGGGACGCGGGCCGCCGGGCGGCGTCACCAGGTGCACGGCGCCCTCGGCCTGCTTCCAGTCCTTCAGGATGACTTCGACCTCGCCGGAGGAAATGGCTTCGCCGACGATGAATTCGGGCAGCTCGGCGATGCCGAGACCTGCGATCAATGCCGGCATCACGGCCTCGCCGTTATTGACGCGAAGCTGCCCGCCCGGGCGTACGCTGGCCTGCTCACCGGCCGAGCTGGTGTAGTGCCAGACGTTGGGCGTCGACATATAGGCGTAGCTGAAGCATTTGTGCTCGGCCAGATGCATTGGATGCGTCGGCCGTCCGTGGCGTTTCAGATATGACGGCGCGGCGACCGTGTAGCGCGCCATGGTGAAGAGCCGCCGCGCGATCAGCGAGGAGTCCGGCAGCCGCGCGATCCGCACCGCCATGTCAAAACCCTCGCCGATCAGATCGACGGTCGCATCGCTCAAATGCAGATCGACCGAGACTTCCGGATAGGCTTCGAAGAACTCCGGCAGCAGCGGCGCCACGGCCTTGATCCCGAACGTCATGGGCACGGCGAGCCGCACCAACCCGCGCGGCGCGACTGATTGCGCCAGCGCCTCGCTCTCCGCCGCTTCGCCGTCGGCCAACAGACGCGCCGCGCGGTCGGCGAGCTTGTGCCCGGCATCGGTCAGCGCGAGCCGGCGCGAGGTACGGTTGAACAGCCGCGCGCCGAGCCGCTTCTCCAGTCGGGTCACCGCCTTCGACACTGTCGCCTTGGACATCGTCAGCTCGCTCGCGGCCCCCGCAAACGACCGTAATTCCACGACTTTTGCGAAAATCGCGAGCGCCTCGAAGTCTGGAAGTTTTGCCATGGGCTTTGGTCCAATCGGGATATTTACTGAAACAATGTGTTTCAACAGTTTCTATTTCTATACCACAGACGAAGGCTTATCCAAGGGTCATCAGAAAATCAGGAAATGGAGAAATCCAATGACCAAGAAGCTCTCGGGCAAGGTTGCCCTCGTCACCGGCGGCTCGCGAGGCATCGGCGCGGCCTCTGCCCGCGCTCTCGCCGATGAAGGTGCCGACGTCGCCATCAGCTATGTCGCCTCGCCCGAGAAGGCAGAAGCGGTGGTCAACGAGTTGAAGGCCCGCGGCGTCAAGGCCCGCGCCTTCAAGGCCGACCAGGCCTCGGCGAAGGATGTGGCGCAGCTCGTCAACGACGTCGCCAGGGAGTTCGGCCATCTCGACATCCTCGTCAACAATGCCGGCGTTGCCGCCGGCGGCGCGATCGACGATGCCAAAGGCGACCCAGAAGCGTTTGCCCGCCAGGATGCCATCAACGTGCACGGCGTAATCGCGGCGATCCGCGCCGCCTCGCAATTGATGGGTGAAGGCGGACGCATCGTCACTGTCGGCTCGATGCTCGCCGACCGCGCCTCGTTCCCGGGCCTTGCCGACTACGTCGCCACCAAGGCAGCCGTGGTCGGCTACACCAAGGGCGCGGCGCGCGACCTCGGCCCGCGCGGCATCACCGTGAACGTGGTGCAGCCCGGTTCGATCGACACCGACATGAATCCGAAGGACGGCGGCGAGTTCGCCGAGACCCAGCGCAAGCAGCACGCGCTACAGCGCTTCGGCCGCCCCGAGGAAGTCGCAGCCGGAATCGTCTTCCTCGCAAGCCCGCAGGCCTCCTTCGTCACCGGCACGGTGCTCAACGTCGACGGCGGGTTCGGCGCCTGATCACGGCGCAACCTGCTCAGGTAAAGGGAATTACGCAGATGATCGAACTCAGACCTTTCGCAAAGCTCGGCGGCGCCGACCACGGCTGGCTCAAGGCCAAGCATCATTTCTCCTTCGCCAGCCACTATGACCCGAACAACATGGGCCACGGCGCCTTGCGGGTGTGGAATGACGACGAGATCGCACCGAACACCGGCTTTCCCGCCCATCCCCACGCCAACATGGAAATCATCACCTATGTGCGTGAGGGCGCAATCACCCATCAGGACAGCCTCGGCAACGAGGGGCGGACCGAGGCGGGCGACGTGCAGGTGATGAGCGCCGGCAGTGGCATCCGCCACTCCGAGTACAACCTCGAGCCGACGAGGACGCGGATCTTCCAGATCTGGATCGAACCGACGGCGCGCGGCGGCCAGCCGACCTGGGGCTCGAAGCCATTCCCGAAGGCGGACCGCTCCGGCAAGCTCGTCACCATTGCGAGCGGATTCGACGACGATACGGACGCACTGCCGATCCGCGCGGACGCGCGGGTGCTCGCCACCACGCTAAGGGCAGGCGAGAGCGCCGAGTACGAGCCGCAGAAGTCGCGGCATCTCTACCTCGTGCCTGCGGCGGGTTCCGTCGAGATCAACGGCGTGCGCGTCGACGCCCGCGACGGCGCTGCGATCCGCGACGAGGCCAGGCTGAAGATCACTGCGCTGGAAGACTCCGAGCTCGTGCTCGTCGACGCGGCGTGACGGCGGCGAGCCACATCATCTGCCGTCATTCCGGGATGGCGCGAAGCCCCAGACCCGGAATCTCGAGGTTCTCAGGTGCGCAATTGCGCACCATGGTTCGATCCCTTGCATCGCCCCGGAACGACGGCGCAACCACGAACATTGACTGATCATCCAACGGAGACCACCATGACCAAAGTTCTCGTCCTCTATTATTCCGCCTATGGCCACATCGAAGCCATGGCCAATGCCGTCGCCGAAGGCGCGCGCGAGGCCGGCGTCACCGTCGATATCAAGCGCGTGCCCGAGCTGGTGCCGGCCGAAGTCGCGAAGGCCTCTCACTACAAGCTCGATCAGGCCGCGCCGGTCGCCAAGATCGAGGACCTCGCGAACTACGACGCGATCATCGTTGGCACCGGCACCCGCTTCGGCCGGATGGCCTCGCAAATGGCGAACTTCCTCGATCAGGCCGGCGGGCTCTGGGCCAGGGGCGCGTTGCACGGCAAGGTCGGCGGCGCCTTCACCTCTACCGCGACCCAGCATGGCGGCCAGGAGACGACGCTGTTCTCGATCATCACCAACCTCTTGCATTTCGGCATGGTCGTGGTCGGCATGAACTACGGCTTTGCCGGCCAGATGAAGCTCGACGAGGTCACCGGCGGGG
>NZ_AJQE01000312.1 GCF_000261685.1 Bradyrhizobium genomosp. I (2014)
AACGAGCTCGCCGGCGCTCGCTATCAGGGACGCCAGATCGCGGAGACCGCGAAGAAGCTGCATGGCTGATGCGACACGGGCGGTATTCTCATTCGAGGATGCCGCCCCATCTGCCGTTAGGATACTTGACGAAGAACGATACGAATGGCCTTCGAACTCTTGTTGATCGCGCAGATGATCCGCAAGCCCGCACAGGCACTTGCGCGGCGCTGGTATTGCCGCAGCCTATTCCGCGCCTCTCGCGGGCGGCTTCGCTGCGCCAGTTGCACGGGATCGTGAAGCCTGTTCGGACGACAAGAACGCTGCACCCTGCGGCACTTCTTGTCGCGCTCCCTTGTTATCGCGCTCCCTTGCCCATCGCTCTCGCCACAAGGGTGGCGAGCCTGGGATAGCGGCGCAGGCCCTGCGCGGCATGATCGCGCAATGCAAAGGGCACGCCGCGCCAGGACAGCGCGACGCTGACATCGGTGAGGGGGATCTTCTCGGCGCCGAAGCGGCGCTTGTAGTCCTGATTGCCGATGCTGAGGTCGAAGCGGCGCACGCCCTGTGCATGGAGCGCCGCCATGGTGCGCTCGGTGACGAGCAGCCCGGGCGAGCAGCTCGACCATGAATCGCCGCCGTGGCCGATGCGCAACAGGCAATAGGTCGCGCCGTGCCGGACGCCGAGCGTGGTGGCGACGACACCCTCGTCACAGACCAGCGCCGAGATCATGGCATAACCTTCCGCAAGGCCCCGGCGGGCGACCTCGCGATAGAATCTCGCATGGACCTCATCGTTGAGGACGAAGCGTGATCCGAGCTTTCGCATGCGCGCCTGCTGCTGCATATCCATCGCGTCCAGCAGCTCATGCGCACGCGCGACATCCGCGGCAATCTCGAACCGCGCGCCGGCATGACGGCTGAAGACCCGCCAGCAACGTGGCATCTGCAGACGCTTGATCGAGGCCTGATAGTCGCGATAGTCATCGCCCATCGACACGAGATTGCCGTTCAGCGAGGAGGACCCGATCCGGCCGAGCGACACCAGCGGGTTCGGCTTTTCCC
>NZ_AJQE01000313.1 GCF_000261685.1 Bradyrhizobium genomosp. I (2014)
AGGCATCTTCTTCAGGCGGAGCAGATCGAAACGGTCGGGCAGCGCGCGCAACGCGCCGATCAGGGCCTTGTTGATCGCATCCGTCGCTTCCGGATCCAACGCGGCATCGAGCGCCAGGATCGGTGCGTTGTTGTCGGAGACGCCGAGGTCCGCGAACTCGACGATGCGGATGCCGCGCCTGATATGGCTGATCATCGGCGCGATCGCGATGTCCTTGCCCGTGGTGACGTCGGAGATCACGGCGATCAGCGGAGCGACGGCGTGAAACGCATCGTACCAGGCGCCGAGCCAGTGAGCGTGCTGGAAAGCCGTGCGGTGCCCGGCGCTCAGCCGCGAGGCGGCGTGCCGCCAGTCACGGAGGAAATCGACAGCGATTCCCGACGTGCTGGACAGCTGGCCGTCTCGTTGCTCGACGCTGAGAAACGTCATTCGCTGCGCATACGATTACTGAATGTTTCCAGATAGATTATGTTTTATCGCCGACCACAAGCAGCGTCGCTGCTTATCGTTAAGCCAATGCCACTCGATACGACCTGGCTGCGACAAGCTGTCAGCGTTTCGCTTCCATCTGCTCGACGCATTGGAACCTCGCCAGGAAGTGCAGGCCGGCCACGGCAAGCGCGAACATGAACCAGATCGGATTTTGCCGTTCGAGCAGGAAGGTTTCAGTCGCTCCGTAATACAGGCCGAACAGCCACACGGTCAGGAACAGCTTGGCCAGTGCACCACTGCGGCTGTGAGCCTGGGCCGTCTGGAAGTTGCCGAGCGGTGTGAGCACCAGGACGAGAACCGCGAGAACCAGCCCGGGCAGACCGATGGTGACGGCAAGGTCGAGATAGCTGTTGTGGCTGTGCGCTGCCGACGTCGCCCATTCGGCGCCTGGGGCGGTCTGCCGCGCGGTCACGTCGTCCCAGAACGCCGCATAGCCGTGACCGATGATCGGCTTTTCGGCGACGGCCGCAAGCGCGAACTCCCAGATCGCAGACCGGCCGGTGAAGGTGGGATCGAGCGGCAGCAGCCGCGTCATCGCCCCCAGCGCCGGGCTAACGACACTGCCGACGGTCAACAGGTTCATCGCGACCAGCGGCGCAAAACAGATGATCCGCTTCAGCCACAGGCCCGGCGTGACATAGACCAGCGAGGCGAGTGCGTAGATCGCAAGACAGAGCGCCGTCGACGTCTTGCCGCCGGTGAAGATCAGGAAGATGCCGGACAGCGCGGCGATCGCCGGCCCCATCACGAACGAGCCCACCGCTGACAGGTAGATGCCGACATAGACCAGGATGGTCATCACGGCCGAGGCGATGTTCTTGTGGCCAAAACTGCCGCGCCAGTCGCCGGCAAGCTGCGGCTCGGTGATGTCGAGCGCCGTATGAATCGAATATTGCGGCGCGAGGAAGACGCCGAGATAGCAGAGCGCGAGCAGCACGAGCGCGGCAGCACCCAGGCAAAGGTTGAAGCTGCGCCGCGTCGGCGGCAGCAACGGCAGCAAGACGGCGAGCGACGTCACGCTGGCCGCGAGCACGAATCGCTGGATCGAAACGCCGCGGCTCTCTGAGAAGATGATGTTGATCGCCAGCCAGCCCAAGAGGCAGAGATGAAGCGGTGTTGGCAGGCTCTTCAGCGCGGGTGCATCCGAGGCAGCGACACACAACACCGCGACCGCAGCCAGGAGGCCCCAGGAAACATATGTCAGCGCCATTCGTCCGCCGACGACGGTGGTGACGTCGGGATTGCGCAGATCCGGGAACGGATCGAGCGTCACCAGCACCAGCAGCAGCGCCCCGACCGCGACGAGGCAGCGCGCCGCCTGCACGGCGTCGAGCCCCGCAAGGCCGTCCCGCAGAACATGGCCCAACGATCGGGCCTCGACGTCGGTCATGTCAGCGGCGCTGCGGTCCATGGCTCAGGACATTTGATGACGCCCGCGAAGCTCCAGCTCCTGGCTCACCCCTGTCGAACGTCCGTCATCGGGCCTGCCGGAGATATGCGACAGCGCTGGCTGCCGCATGATGCTGCGCGCGATCTCATAGTATTGCAGTGCCCGTTGCTCCAAGGTGAGATTGTCCAGGATGTACCCGCGCGGATCGAAGTCGCCCGCGGTACACCCGGCCCAGAAATTTTCCCAGCCCGCCTCGAACCCCGCGATGTCGGTGAACTTGGCACCGCAGCGTCGGTCCCAATACGGCACCGACGACACGGGCGCGAACCTCACCCGGTCGGGATAGTAATCCGGGTCGCGCCACGGCCCGCCCGGATCCCAGGCAAACACCGGCACGCCGCAGGACAAGGCCTGCTGATAGGCGATGCCCTGGCTCTCGCTCTGGCACAGAAAGATCATCGCCCGCGAGCGCGCCAGCGCAACCTGATAGTCTTCTTCCTTGTAGCTGCCATAGCGCAGCTCCGTGAACGAACGACCGTCCTTCAAGAGCCGGTCGCGAACGGGCTCGATCATCTCCGCCGCATAGCGCTCGCGGTCCCAGTGGACCTTGTCGTAGATCAGGACATCGACGGCCTTTTGCGATCGCGCCGACGGCGCCCAGAGATCCGTGTCGATGCCGACGGGCCAGGCCTCCGTCTCGGGCCAGTGCGGCCGGTACATGTCGACGTACCAGGGGCCGGGCACCACGACCTTCTTGACCGGCAGACGCTTGAACAGGTCGGGATCGTCGAGCGGGTGATTGTGGGCGGCAACGCCCAGCAGGATCGGGTTCTTCCACGCGAACTTGTCGAGCAGGAAGGTGCGGCCGATGATGCAAGCGAGTTCGTCGGGATGCTGGGCGATGTGACCGTAGTCGTTGACGCGGTAGCGTATGCCGAGCCGATCGAGCCCCGCACAGAGATTGAGGAACACGCGAAGCTGGCCGCTCATGCGCGGCTCGCCGAGTAGCAACCGGCGAGCCATGCGCCGCAGATGCCGGTCGCCGGGAAACCAGCGGTCGTCCTTGTCCTCATAAAAGAGATTCAGGATCATCGCGTCGGGGTCGTGTTCGAATGTCTTTGCGGGCACTGGGATCCATCCGCGGCAGCCGGATGCGCATTCTCGCATGGGACCGGCTGTCGCACTCTTCCAAATTTGCCACAGGCTTAATGCCAGCGGCTTAACGCTATTCTACGAAACCCGCGGCCCGCGCGCCTTCGCGGCAACGGTTTGACTGCAATGCGAGTATCATCCGCCGGCAACCGGATTGCGACCGCCGGCGTGACAGACATGTCCTGGTTAACAGACCGTTAAAGACGAGCCGCATCTTGATCACCGCCGAAGAGGTTCTTGAACTGCCAGCCGCCCCCCGCGCGGCGGCGCCGGCGCGCCTTCCGCTTCAGGTCGGCTCGGCCATTTCGGTGTCCGTCGTCATTCCGGCCAAGAACGCTGCAGCCTATGTCGGCGAGACCCTCGCCAGCGCTCTTGCGCAACGCGAGGTGACCGAGGTGATCGTCGTGGACGACGGCTCGACCGACAGAACCGTTGCGATCGTCCGAGCCGTGCGTGACCCGCGGTTGCGCCTGCTACACAACGATTCCGCGGGTGTCTCGGCAGCGCGCAATCTCGGCGGGCGGCATGCGAGCGGCGAGTGGCTGCTCTTCCTCGATGCCGACGACCGCTTGCGTCCTGGCGCGGTGGCCGCGCTCCTGTCGGCAGCGCGCGGTGCTCCGCGCGCGGTTCTCGTCTACGGCGACTACAACACGATCGACAGCGATGGACGGCAGATCGGCCGGCGCGACCTGCTGAAAGGACGCCGCAAGCCGTCCGGCGACGTGCTGGCGCGGCTCGCGGCCGGCAACTTCATCGTCAATGGCGGTATCGCGCTCGCACGTGCCGAGGCCTTCCGCGCCGTCGGCGGCTTCGACGTCTCTCTCAGATATTGCGAGGACTGGCATTGCTGGTGCCGGCTTGCCGCGATCGGCGAGTTCGAGTTCGCCCCGAAGCTTCTGCTCGACTATCGCTTGCACACGGCCAACACCATGAACGCGGCGGTGCGAACCCCGCAGGATTTCTTGCCGGCGGTCGCGCGGGTGTTCGACGACGGGCTGATTCTGGCGAGACTGCCCGAGGGCGCGGCGAGCGGGCTCCGTCGGACTGCCGAGATTCATCTCGTCACCTATTCGGCGATGCAAGCGATACGCTTCGGCAGATATCGCCAGGCCTTCGCCTATCTCGCGATGATCGGCCGGCGGTCGCTCAAATCGCTGCCACGCTCCGCGATCAGGGTCGCCCTCGCCCGTTTCGGTATCTAGTCCGCCGCATCAGGACACGATCTTCGAGGCCTCATAAGGCTTCGGCTCGAGGCCGAAGGCCGCCAGGACGGCGCCAAACGCGACCATTGCGGGATGCATCGCGACGACGGCCTTGGACGACATCAACAAGACTGCGGCGCGAACCAGCGACAGCGGCACCCGTCCAAGCATCTGCGCAAACACCCGCGCCCGCGCCGCCGCGTTCTGCGCGGCCTTGTACTGCACACGATAGTTGATCGCACCGATGCGCAGGCCACGCTTCGCGATCCAGCCCAGGCTGGTGCGGTTCTGCGGCACGGTCTCGGTGATCACGGCCTCCGCCGTCCAGTGGAACAGCATGCCGGCGTCACGACACCGCACGAAGAAATCACAATCGCCGCCGCCGAGAAAATTGAAGCGCAGGTCGAACGCGGGACGATCGAACCGTTCGAAGGCGGAACGTGTGATCAGACAATTGCCGCAACCATAGATCAGCGGCACCGCACCGCTGTAGTCGTAGGCGGGACAGAAGGCGGGATGACGCGAAAGCCAGGGTTTGCTGTCGTCGTCGAAGACCGGCAGCACCGGCCCGCCGACCACGTCGGCACCGGTCGCCTCCGCAGTGCGGACCATCAGTTCGAGCCAATCGGGCGAAGCGATCTCGTCGTCGTCGATCATCAGGAAACGGGTCGCGGCGGGAAACAGCCCCTGCGCCGTCTCAAATGCAGCATTGATCGCCTGGCAGTTCCCCTGCCGCTTCTCGATGAGGCAAACGCCCTGGAGCCTGCCGGCAGCCAGAAACTCCGCAGCAACCGGCGCGCTCTCGCGCCGGACGGCATCGTTCTCGACCATGACGACGGCAAAGGAACGCGGGGTGCGCTGGTTCGCCAGCGATTCCAGCGTCAGCCGCAGATGCCGCGGACGGCGGAAGCAGGGAATGCAGACGACGATGCCGACCGACAGGTCAATGACCGCAGAGCTCGCCGCGATCTCCCGGTTGGGATCGCACACGACATCCGAGATGCGCGAGGCGGACAGGTCTGTCGGGATCAATGTCATGACGTTCTAGATGTCCGAGATATATTGAAAAAGCCCTGCTTCGATCGCGCATCCCGCGACGGCACATCGCCGCGGAACAGATGCGTCCCAAAATGAACGGCCAATTGACGGCGCGTGCCTGCGCCTCGCGCCGATCTCCCGGCCATCCTGAAACAACATCATGCGCTTAACCGCTTTCGCTTGTTTCTCCCGCGAAATCATGCGCGCGTGATACTGCAATTGGCGGTCCATGCGCCGACGACGCCCAACGTGAACAATGCTGTAGTTAATGCGCATGCGCATTAACCCGGCCGTAAGCACTGCGACCGGTGAGACGGTGCGGTGCCGGATTTGCTCTTCGGGCAAGCGCGTTTTTTCCTGTAAATTTGAATAGAACAAGCGCGGTCAGAAAATATGAACAAGCCAGCCACGATCGATTTCGCAACAGCCACGGCGATCCAAATCCCTGCGGCAGCGACAGGTACCCAGGCGCTTCATGATCTTGTCCCCGGCGAAGCCCGCGACAGCCTGCTCGCCGTCCATGACGTGCTGTGCCGCAAGCTGCCGCAGGACCGGCTCGCCATCTATGAAGCCGGCGGCGGCTCGTGCAGCGTTCTGCCGCCGGAATTGCTGAGCCGCAGCAAAGTCACCGTCGTCGACATCGACGAGGACCAGGTCCGCAACAATACCTACGCCGACGAGGCGATCCTCGGCGACGTCCAGACCTACAGCTTCGGGCGCGAGACCTTCGATCTGGTGATCTGCTACAACGTGATCGAGCATCTGCCGAACGTCGACGCCGCGCTCCTGAATTTTCGTGACGCGCTCAAGCGCGGCGGGATGATCCTGATCGGCGCGCCCAATCCGCGCTCGCTCTCCGGGGTCGTCACCAAATATTCGCCGCACTGGTTTCACGTCTGGTTCTACCGGCACATCCGCGGCATCAAGGACGCCGGCCTGCCCGGCGAACCGCCGTTCCCGACGATCTTCCATCCGCTGGTGACGCTGCCCCGGCTCGAAGCATTCGCGGCCGCCAACGGCCTCGATATGATCTATCGTCGTGAAGTCGAGAGTCCGCGCTATCCGGAGATGCGCCGGCGCAGCCCGCTGTTTGCGGCGCTCGTCGACGCCGGCGTAGCGGTGCTGAACGCCGTTCTTCCCCGCGGCACCGACGTCCGCCGCGGCGACTATCACGTCATCCTGCGGAAGCGCTGACGGCCATGGCATGTGCGCGGAGCATCACTGGACGAGCGGGGGCTCGCGCCCATGCCGCGCGCGGTAACGAACCGTTAATTCCTGGGAAACTCCGCTCTCGCGAGCGTGACAGGGACGCGCCGAACGGCGGCAGCCGCTTAAACGCTTTGTTTGCCATTTCGGTGAATAGTCCCTCAATGAGTATGGTTAATTTTCCCTGTTGCGTTGATCGGGCACCCATATCCCGGGTGCGTGGCGTAAAGCGAAGACTAACCCCTCAGCCCGCGGCAGTTGGAATGAAAGCTGGGGATCATGCTTGACTATAGCCAGCCGATCGATGGGGCCGGAACGGAGGCCTCGCAACGGACGCCTCGGGCCGGCTTCAACGTGCTGGAGCTCGCCAATTTGCTCTGGCGGCGAAAGGTGGCGATCACCGCGGCCGCCCTGCTCGGTGCGACCCTCGCGGTCGTCGTCGGCAAGAGCGTGACGCCTCGCTACACCGCCACCGCTCAGCTCTATGTCGACCCGCGCGAGCTTCAGCTCGTCGACCGCGAGCTCACGCCCCGCGCACAGGACGTCTCCGGCATGTCCATGGTGGTGGAGAGCCAGGCGCGCCTGATCACCTCCAACAGCGTACTGCTCCAGGTGATTCAGAAGGCCGGTCTCGACAAGGATCCCGAATTCGGCGGCGGCGAGGGCACGAGCCTGATGGCATCGCTGCTCGGTCTGGTCGGCCTGCAACCCCGCACACCGTCCGCCGCGGAGAGGAAGGAAGTGCAGCTCGCGGCGCTCGACGCGTTGAACAAGCACATCACGATCCACAAGACCGAGAAGAGCTTCATCGTCGACATCGAGGTCTGGTCGACGGATCCCGCAAAAGCGGCGATGCTGGCCAACACGCTGACCAACGCCTACCTCACGGAATCCCGCAACTCGCAGGCTTCTGCCGCGCGGCGCGCGACCAACGATCTCTCCAGCCGCCTGAAGGAGCTGCGCGAGCGACTGCGCAACGCCGAGACCGCGCTTGCCACCTACAAGGCCCAGAACAATTTCGTCGGCACCCAGGACGCGCTGATCAGCGATCAGCAGCTCTCCGCCAGCAACCAGCGGCTTTCGGCGGCCCGTGCGGCGACGATGGATGCGCAGGCGCGGCTCGACCAGATCGAGGCGAGCCGGCGTACCGCCGCCGATGCCGGCGCGATTCCGGAGGCGCTGCAATCGCCGACCATCGCGAATTTGCGCGCGCAATATGCCGACGCCCGCAAGAAATATGCGGAGCAGGCTGGCGAGCTCGGGCCACGCCATCCGGCGCTGCGCCAGACCGAGAAACAGGTCGAGGACCTCAAACGCACCATCAACGAAGAGATCGACCGCTTCGCCCAGTCCGCCAAGAACGATTTGACGCGGGCCCGCGATTTTGAAGCCTCGCTCAACCGGGCGCTGGAAGCCCAGAAGCGGCAGAGCGTCCAGCTCAGCCAGGCCGCCGTGCGCCTGCGCGAGCTCGAGCGCGAGGCCGATGCCAGCCGCGACGTCTATCAGTCCTTTCTCAAGCGCTCCCGCGAGACCGAGGAGCAGGAGAGCTTGAATACTTCGGCGGCCCGGGTCATCGGCGAGGCAACCGTGCCGCAGCGGCGCTCGTTCCCGCCGGCAATGAGCCTGTTCGCCATGATCGGCTTCATTTTCGGAGCGATCGCGGCGTCAAGCTGGTTCGTCGCGGCCGAGTTCCTGCTCACTGCAACCGCGCCGGCGCCGACACCTGCCCGTCCACAGCGCACAGCGGCGCCGGATGCAACGCGGGTTCCGCAATGCGCGCGACCTCCGGAGGCGGCGCCGCCTCAGCGAGCCCCGCGCGCTCCGGAAGTTGCTCAGGCTCCGCCGGAACTCGACGCACCTCCGCTGCAGCCTTCGATGGTCGAGAGGCCGCTGGTCGAAAAGCCGGTGATCGCACGGCTCCAGGAGGCTGACGTCATCCACACGCTCGGCGCCATTCTCGCGACTGGCAGCGGCGTCGACCTCACACGGCTGGGTTGGCCGACGCTCCGCCCCGGCTTTCCCCTGACGACGCTGCTCAACACCTGGCGCGACATGCGGGCCGTGGTGGCCCGGCGTGCCGGCGGCAAGACGATGCCGGTCATTGCGCTTGTCGGCGCCAGCGAGACCACCGGGCGCAGCGTCACCGCGCTGAATTTCGCGCTGGCGGCCGCGCGCGACGGGGCCCGCGTGCTGATGATCGATGCCGACCATCAGGCACGCTCGCTCTCGAACAGGGTTAGTCGTCCCGGCAAGAACGAACCGAGCAGGCTCGGCTGGCTCTCGATCGGCAGCAAGGACGCACGCGAGATCAAGACGGTCGACGGCATCTCGGTGCTGCCGGCCGCCGAGGGCGATACCGTCAAGGCTGCCGACGCGATCCGCAAGGCAATTGCGCAAGCCCGTTCCGCCGGCGGCTATGATCTCGTGATCCTCGACGGCCCGGCGATGCCGCTGTCGGCCGGCGGCCGCAAGCTGCTCGATGACACCGACTCGCTGGTGGCCGTCCTGCCGACCAGCCTCGACATCAACGACAGCCTGGAAGAGATCCTGACCGCGCTTGGCCCCGCCGAGCGCAAGCTCGTCGGCGTCGTACTCGACGAGCTCACTCCTGCAATCCAAACGCGCCAGCGAGGCAGACAATATGCTTGAGCGTCGCGTCAACATCGACGGACGGGCAGCAACCGCCGACGTGCCGAGAATCACCGTCGGCGGGCTTCGTATGGCCGCGCTCGACCTGGAAGCCACCGCCGATTTCATGATCGAGGCGACCGATCCTGACAGTCGCATCGGCCGTCCGCTGTTCCTGACCTCAGCCAATGGCGAAGTGCTGGCGCGCTGCTCGACCGAGCCGCAGACCGAACGCCTGTTCCGGGCCGCCGACCTGATCAACGCCGATGGTCAGCCGCTGGTGGCGGCCTCGAGGCTGCAATCCTGGTTCCCGCTGCCGGAACGGGTTGCGACCACGGACCTGTTCCACGTCGTCGCGCGCAAGGCGGAAGCGATCGGCCGCACGTTCTATATGTTCGGGGCAAGCGAGGCCGAGAACGCCGCTGCGGTCGAGAACGTCCAGAGGATGTATCCGCGGCTCAAAATCGTCGGACGCAGCCACGGCTATCTGCGAGGCGAGGCGCTGCGTGCCAAGATCGAGGAGATCAACGCGCTTGCGCCGGACTATCTTTGGGTCGCGCTCGGCGTGCCCAGTGAGCAGGCATTCGTGGAGCAATACACACCGCATCTCACCAATGTTGGCGTTATCAAGACATCCGGAGGCCTGTTCAACTTCTTGTCAGGGAGCCGTTCCCGCGCACCGCAATGGATGCAGAAGATCGGACTCGAATGGGCCTGGCGCACCCTGCTCGAGCCACGCCGTCTGTTCTGGCGCTATTTGACCACCAACCCCCGCGCGCTCTATCTTCTCTTCAGCCGCCACCGCCCCCTCCGCTAAAACAAGAGCAGAAGACGACATGACCGACCGACCGACCGTCCTTGTCACCGGGGGCGCGGGCTATATTGGCTCGCATGCGTGCCGCGCACTGACCGCCGCCGGCTATCAGCCCGTCGTTTATGACAATCTCTCGACAGGTCATCGCAGTTTCGTTGCCGGCCCCCTGGTGACCGGCGATCTGCTCGACGGTGCGGCGCTGGCGCGCGCCTTCGCCGAGCACAGGATCACGGCGGTGATGCACTTCGCGGCGGCGAGCCTCGTCGGGGAGTCCATGACCGACCCGCAGAAATACTATGTCAATAACGTCCAGGGCACGCTGTCGCTGTTGCAGGCCATGCGTAACGCGGGCTGCCGGCGCATCGTGTTCTCCTCGACCGGCGCCGTCTATGGCAACGCCGATTCCAAGGAGCTGCCGGAAGACTTTCCCTGCGCGCCGATCAATCCGTACGGCGCATCGAAGTTGATGATCGAACGCATGCTCGTCGACTACCGCACGGCCTATGGCTTCGGTGCGTTCTGCCTGCGCTATTTCAATGCCAGCGGCGCCGATCCGGCCGGTGGCATCGGCGAGCTGCGCGACAACGAAACCCATCTCATTCCCCGCGCCATGATGGCGCTCCAGGGCCATGTCGACTTCGCGGTGTTCGGCGACGACTACGACACGCCCGACGGCACCGCGATCCGCGACTATATCCACGTCACGGACCTTGCAGCGGCACATGTCGCGGCACTGAAGCTTCTGGAAGGCGGACATGCCGGCGGCAGCTTCAATCTCGGCACGGGCTCGGGCTTCTCGGTGCGTCAGATCCTCGACGCCATCCGGCAAGAGACCGGGCGCGAGGTGCCGCACACCGTCAAGCCGCGCCGCGCCGGCGATCCCACCTACCTGGTTGCCGATCCCTCTGCTGCTCGAAAGGTGCTGAACTTCGTGCCGCATCATTCCGACCTGCCCACAATCATCCGTACCGCCTGGGCCTGGCACCAGAAGGCGCATCCATTCAGATCGCGTTAGGCAACCATAACATCCGTAACTTGCCTGCCCTGCCTTCAAACGGCTAGAATGAATGCTCGTTGCCGCCGTTGGCGTATCGCCGACGGCCGCGTCTTACGGCATTGCCGACGATGATGTCGGCATGCGTGGCTCGGCCAAGTTGCGCGAGCCGATTTTTCCGAGCGTCCAAGGCCACGATCAATCCGCGCGTCGGCCTGTCATCAGGCGCGGATTCCGGGAGTATCGACCGCATGCATCAGGCTGCACGCCTGGAATTCGAGCGTGTCATGGAGGAGTTCGTCCGCTGGCATGTCGTACCAGAGGACGAGCGCTCGCCTGCGCCTGCCTGGTGGTGGGGGCCCGCCATGGCAGTGGTCGACGACCAGGAGCCGATGAGCGAAACGTGCTGCTGCGCCCTGAATGTGAGCGAAGGGACGAGCTTCGCCGAGGGCGCGCGCGCCATTCTCGCGCTGTTCATCGAGCAGACATCGCTGACGGAGCCCCAGGCTTTCCCAAGCAAGGCCGCGGGCGGGGAACACGACGTCCGCGAACTGCATCCGCAGCCGTCAGACGACAGCGCGTTTCAGCCGTGACGCAGCGCCTTCGTCGGCCGGGTCCGGCTGGAGCGGCGGCGCGACGGGCAGCGACATCGGCCGCAGCAACTCGGCCATCTGCCGCGCCGGGAGCGGTCTGGAAATGAGGAAGCCCTGCATCTCGTCGCAGCCGTGGGTCCGCAGGAACGCCTCCTGCTCGGCATTCTCGACGCCTTCGGCGACGACGGTCATGCCGAGCGCCTTGCCCATGCTGATGATCGCCTGTGCGATCGCCTGATCCTCCGAATCCTGCGGCAGGTCGCGCACGAAGGAGCGGTCGATCTTGATGGTGTCGATCGGAAAATGCTTCATCAGCGACATCGACGAATAGCCTGTGCCGAAATCGTCAATGGCGAGACGGATGCCGCGACTCTGAATGGAGTCGAGCACCTTGAGGGCGCGACCGACATTGCGCATCATCATGCTCTCGGTGACCTCGAGCTGGAGCAACACCGGCGACATGCCGGAGGCCGCCAGCGCTTCGTCGACGTCCTGCAGCAGATGCTCGTCGACAAACTGACGAGGCGACAGGTTGACCGCCATCGACAGCGGCAACAGGCCGCGGCGCTGCCAGGCCATGGCTTGCGCGCAGGCCTCATTCAGCACCCAGCGACCGATCGGCACGATCAGCCCGGTTTCCTCCGCAAGCGGAATGAACTGTGCGGGCGAGACATTGCCGAGATCGGGATGCGTCCAGCGCAGCAGCGCTTCGACGCCCGTGATCTGGCCGGTCCCCACGTCCACCTTTGGCTGGTAATTCAGCGAGAACTGCTCCCGCTCCAGCGCGCGGCGCAGCGCGCTCTCGAGCGACAGCCGCTCGATCGACTGCGTTTTCACTTCCTTGGAGAAGAAGCGATAGCCGTTCTTGCCGTCTTCCTTGGCCAGGTACATCGCCATGTCGGCGTTCTTGGTCAGCGTCTGCGCGTCGGAGCCGTTGGCCGGATACATCGCGATGCCGATGGAGGCCGTAGTGTGGCACTCGTGGCCCGCGAGCTCCATCGGCTCGGCGAGCGCTGCGAGCAGCCCCGTTGCGATGCGCTGGGCATCGTCGATCTCGCCGCACTGGTCGAGGATGACCACGAACTCGTCGCCGCCGAGCCGCGCCACCACGTCGCTCGTCCGCAAGGCGCGACGCAGCCGGTTCGCCACCTCGAGCAGGAGCAGGTCGCCCGCCTCGTGACCCAGCGAATCATTGATGACCTTGAAGCGGTCGAGGTCGATGAACAACACTGCAAAACGGTGATCGTGGCGCTGCGCGATGTCGATCGCCGCGCGCAGCAGCGCGTTGAAGGTCTCGCGGTTCGGCAGGTCCGTCAGGCTGTCATGCGAGGCGAGATACTCGATCTGCTCGTCGGCCTTGTTCTTTTCGTCGGCGCGATCGAAATTCTCCATTGCGAAGGAGACGTTGTCGGCGAGGCGCTGCAACAGCTCGACGAATTCGGGCGTGAAGGTCGCCGGTTCGGTCGACATGTAGATCATGACGCCGACGGGCTGGTCGTGCGCGATGAGCGGAAACGCGGCGCCCGAGCGCGCGCCGTCGCCGCGCACGATGGCGTGGAAGGCGCTCACGCGGTCGTCGTTGAGATAGTCGTTGCTGATGCAGGGCTGGCGCGTGCGAAACGCTGTGCCGCTCATCCCACGTCCTTCGGGCCGCTCCGGATCGACGGAGAGCCGGACGTTACGGGTGGTGTCGGCGGACGGGCCTGCGCTCGCCACGATTTCCAGCTGATCGCTGCCGGCCCTTGCCAGCGCGATCGTGGTCGATGTGAACTTGGCGCCATTCGACGCCGCAAGGCAGACGAGGTCGAACAGCTCCGCACGGGACTTCGCCCGCATGATCGCCTCGTTGGTCGCGCTGAGCGCTGCAAACATACGCGTCAGCCGCTCCTTCTGCGCCTCGGTGC
This sequence comes from Bradyrhizobium genomosp. I (2014), assembly GCF_000261685.1. Classification (GTDB taxonomy): domain Bacteria; phylum Pseudomonadota; class Alphaproteobacteria; order Rhizobiales; family Xanthobacteraceae; genus Bradyrhizobium. The sequence goes on from NZ_AJQE01000313.1 coordinate 13,414, forward strand.
GTGCCTTCTCCTCGGCGCGCTCGAAATTGTCGAGGGCAAAGGAGACGTTCTCCGCCAGCCGCTCCAGCAGCGCGACCAGATCGGGCGTGAACGTATTCTCCTCCGGAGCGAGGAAGAGCAGAATGCCGATCGGCTCCCGTCCCGCCCTCAGAAGCGGGAAGCTCGCCGCAGCACGGGTCCCATCCTCCACCGCCTTGGAGTGCCAGTGCGCCGAGCGCGGATCGTTCATATAGTCGTTGACGACACTTGGCTGGCGCGTGCGCAGCGAGGTTCCGATGATGCCATCGCCCTGGGGATGCCCAGCGGAAATGCCGCAGGTCCGTCCGATCATGCGGTCCTGCAGGCGCCCCTTGACCGCAACGACGCGAACGAGCTCGTGTTCTTCGTCGATGATGCCGATCGTCGCCGAGGCGAACACGTCGCCGAGGACCCCAGCCTGGCAAGCGGCCTCAAACAACTCCTTGCGCGTCTTGGCGCGGATGATCGCTTCATTGGTTGCGCTCAGCGCCTCGAACATTCCGCTCAGGCGGTTCCGCTGCTTGTCCGCGAGGGCTTTCTCCTCGGCGCGATCGAAGCTTTCCAGCGCAAAGGCGACGTTGGCCTCGAGCTTGCGGAGCAGCTCGACGAGCTCGGGCGTGAATGTGCCGCACTCCAGGGAGTTGAACAGGAAGATGCCCTCGACCCGGTCGCCGTTGAACAGCGGCAATGCCGCCGCGGAAGCGATGTCGTTGCGGCGGCAACTGGCCTGCCACGGCGCCATGCGGTCGTCGGCGAGCACGTCGTTGCTGACGGCGGGCTGGCCCGTGCGAAACGCGGTGCCGGTCAGCCCGCGGCCCTCGGGCACCTGGTCGGAGGTGGAGAACTTGAACTTACGAACCTCGTCGGCATTCGGTCCATAACTGGCGACCACGCGCAACAGCTCGGCGCGTCGATCGACCAGCGCGATGGTGGCCGAGGTGAACTTGGCTCCCTTCGCGGTCGCCTCGCAGACGAGGTCGAACAGGTCGGACCGCGACCGCGCACGCAAGATCGCCTCGTTGGTGGCGCTGAGCGCCGCATACATTCGCGCCAGGCACTCTTCTTCCGCGGCGATCCTGGTTTTCTCGGCCTCGCGGCCGAAATTCTCGATCGCGAACGAGACGTTCTCCGCCATGCGCAGCAGCAGCGCGACGATCTCCTCGTCCTTGGCCCAGGAACGGCTGATGAAGAACAGCAGCACGCCGACGCTCTCGCCGTACCTGATCAGCGGCGCGACGACGCAGGCGGCAACACCGGTGTTGACGTTGGCCTGCTCCCAGGGAGTACCCTTGGTACGGCTGGCGAGATCATCCTCGACGATGACTTTCTGGGTACGAAACACCTCGCCGGAGATGCCTTTGCCGTAAGGATTTTCCGGGTCGACCGAATAGCGCGCCTGGGTCACGAGCTCGAGATTCTGCCCGGTGGCGGCGACAGGCTTCATCCAGTGCGAATCCGGCTCGCGGAGCAGGACGATGGTCGCCAGCGATTTGCCGCTGTGAACGGAGGCATCGCATACGAGCTGGTACAGCTCCTGCTCGGTCTTGGCGCGCAGGATCGCCTCGTTGGTGGCGCTGATGGCACCGAACATGCGGTTGAGCCGCCGTGTCGCCCGCTCACTCGTCTGTCGCGCGGTCTCGCGCGCGAAATTGGCCAGTGCGCAGGATATGTTCGCCGACATGCGCTCGAACAGCGACACCATCTGCTCGTCCAGCGAATTGGCTTCGCTACGCGTCACAAACAAGACGCCGACGCTTCTGCCATTGCAGAGCAGCGGCAGCGCCGCGGCCGCGCCGATATGAGCCTTGACGGCGCCCTGGCGCCACGCCAGGGAGCGCGGATCGTTCAGATAGTCGTTGCTGATGCACAGCTTCTGATCGCGAAACGCCTCGCCACCGACGCCCGCCCCTTCAGGTGTACCGGCTTCCGTCGTGATCAAGATCGCGCGCAGCCGCGCAACGTCGTCGCCGCAGCCGGCCGCAAAGCACAGCCGCCGGCCGTCCGGCTCCACCAGGAATACGGCAACGGCCAGAAAGTCCCCGCTCGAAAATCCGGCATCGCAGACCTTCTGGTACAGCTCGTCCGGCGATCTCGCGTAGAGGATCGCTTCATTGATGGCGCTCAACGCCGCAAATGTGCGCGCGAGTGTCGTCGGCACGATCTCAGCTCCCGGGCATTCTGCCTATTTCTCCCGGTGACTTTATGAGCGGCGCTGGCCTAAGTGGTCGTTATTGCGCACTGCAAACCGTCGATCAGAGTGAACGAGCAGCGAACAAGCAGCTTAAAACTGGCGGAAACAGCCTCGCGCGGCACGGATTTTCGACCAAAGGCGCGTTCTCTTTGCGAATTTGCAGCCCTGCGTTGGTTTACGGGAGATTGATATCGCTCCGACGCTTTGAGACGATGGCATCTAACGAGCAGCCTGCTAAGGGCACCAAGCCGAGGGAATGCCATGCCGATCGTCAAGGCCGATCGCCTCATGCGCGTCAGCGCCGCACTGCTCCGCGCGGCCGGAGCATCCGAGGAAGAGGCAGATGCGGTCGCGATCGGCTGCGTCAATGCCAATCTGGCCGGCCATGATTCCCACGGCGTCATCGCCGTTCCCACCTATATCGATCGCGTCAAGGCCGGGCACATCGTCCCCGGCGCCAAGTGGAGCATCGTTCAGGAATCCCCGACCACGACCGTGATCGACGGCCATTGGGGCTTTGGCTTCCACGTCAACGCCAGGGCGATGGCGCTGACGATCGACAAGGCGAAGACGGCGAACGTCGCCGCCTGCACCGTGTTCCGGCAGAGCCATGTCGGCCGCCTAGCCGCCTACCCCTTGATGGCGATGCGCGAAGGCATGATCGGGATTGCAACGGCAGACTCCGGCCGTTCGCCGAAACACGTGGCCCCGTTCGGCGGCAAGGAGGCGCGGCTCGGCACCAACCCGATCTCGATCGCGGTGCCGTCCGATCTCGATACGCCGTTCTGCCTGGACATGGCGACCTCGGCGGTTGCTGCGGGCAAGGTCCAGCTTGCGGTCGCCCGCGGCGAGGAGATTCCGACGGGATGGATCATCGATGCCGAGGGACGGCACACCACCGATCCGACCCAATACCGCAAGGGCGGCGCGCTGCTGCCGCTCGGCGGTACCGAGGGCTACAAGGGCAGCGGCCTCGCTGCGATGGTCGAGGTGCTGTGCGGCCTGCTCACCGGTCTTGGCTTCGGCGTCGAGCCTACAGGGCGACACAATGACGGATGCTTCATGGCGGTGTTCAATGTCGCCGCATTCCGACCGCTGAAGCAGTTCAAGCGCGAGGTCGCGGAATTCGCGCATTACCTCAAATCGACTCCGCCGTCCGAGGGCAGCGAAGGCGTCTACTATCCCGGTGAGATCGAGGGTTTGCGCGAGCAGCAGCGCCGGCGTGATGGCATCGAGATCGAGGATGCCACGTGGGAAAAATTACGCGCTCTGGCGCACGAGTATCGGCTCGACACGGTCCTTGGCCTGGCCTGACGGCATCAGGAGAACAGCGGCATGAATCGGCAGATGGTATTGGTCGGCTTCCTTCAGGCACAGAACTGCACGAACCTGCCGAGCTCCTGGCGGCATCCTGACTCGCGCACCGATTCGATGTCGGCGGACTATTATCAGGAGATCGCCAGGATCCTCGAGGCCGGCAAGTTCCACATGGCTTTCTTCGACGACCGCCTGGCGATGCCGGACCGCTACGGCAACGACCACGCCCACACCGTCGAATACGGCATCCGTTGCGTGAAGATGGACCCGCTGATCGTGCTGACCACGATGGGCATGGTCACCGAGAAGCTCGGCCTGGGCGCGACATGCTCGACCACCTACTATGAACCCTTCGACGTCGCCCGCCGTTTTGCAACGCTCGACCTGATGTCCGGCGGGCGCGCCGGCTGGAACGTCGTCACCTCGCTCAACGACGGCGAGGCGCTCAACATGGGCCGCGAGTCCCACCCTGAACATGATTCCCGCTACGACCGCGCCGATGAGTTCATGGAGGTGGTGCTCGGCCATTGGGACACCTGGCAGGACGGTGCGCTCATCATGGACAAGCGAAGCGGCCGCTTCGCCGATCCGACCAAGGTGAAGCGTCTCGACCACAAAGGGCCGGCCTTCAAGTCGCGCGGGCCGTTCACCGTTCCGCGTTCGCAGCAAGGCCACCCCGTGATCATCCAGGCCGGCGCTTCGGGCCGCGGCCAGCGCTTCGCAGGGCGTTGGGGCGAGGTGATCTTCACCGCCGCGCGCAACCTCGCCGCCGCCAAGGAGGGCTACACGGCCGTGCGCAACGAGGCCGCGAGAGCCGGCCGCGATCCCGACCAGATGTTCCTGTGCAATCTGATCACGCCGGTCTGCGCCGCAACCAGGGCTGAAGCCGAAGACAAGATGGCCCTGATCAACAAGCTGCCGCTCCAGATCGATGCGCTGTCGCTGCTCGCCGAAGCGCTCAACTATGATTTCGCCTCCAGGGATCTCGACGAGCCGCTGACGACGGAGGAATTGAAGAGCATGCAGGGCATCTTGGGCATCCGTGACGGCGTATTGAGGGCGTCAGGCAAGAGCAACCCCAGCGCGCGCGACTTCGTCACCTTCTCCGGCCGCGGGCAAGTGCAGGACGCGATGGTCGGCGGTCCCAAGGAGATCGCGGACAAGCTGGAAGAGATGTTCGTGGAACGCGGCTGCGATGGCTTCGTCATCGCCGCAACCTACGTGCCCGGCTCCTACGCCGATTTCGTCGAGCATATCGTACCGGAGTTGCAGCGTCGCGGCCTGTTCCAGAAGGATTATCGCGGCAGGACGCTACGCGAAAATCTCGGGCTCGAGCGCCCAGCCGCCGGCGCCTGGAAGGTGCAGCCGCGCGATGCCGCGGAATAACGGCGAGGACGGAACATGCGCTGGCTGAAATTCACCGCCTCGGGCGTGACCTCCTGGGGCATCGTTGAAGGTGACCGGGTGATCGCGGTCGACGGCGATCCCTTCGCCGAATGGCAGCGCACCTCGCGAACGCTTCAATTGTCCCAGGTCAAAATCGAGTTGCCACTTGTCCCGCGCACCTTCTATTGCGTCGGCTTGAACTATCTGAAGCACCTGAAAGAGGCCGCCGACAAGCGCGGCGAAGTGCCGGCCGTCCCCGACAGACCCGAGATCGGCTATCGCGCGCAGAACGCGCTGATCGCGCATGACGAGGAGGTCGTCATCCCGTCCTTCGCGACGGACAAGATCCACTATGAGGGCGAGCTCGTCGTCGTCATCGGCAAGAAGGTGAAGCATCTCACCGAACAGAACGCGATGGATTGCGTGTTCGGCTACACCATCGGCAACGACGTCAGCGAACGCAGCTGGCAGAAGGCCGACCGCAGCCTGTGGCGCTCCAAGAACGCCGATACGTTCAAGCCGATGGGCCCGTGGATCGAGACCGAAGCCGACCTCGAAAAGATGGAAACAATCGTCCGCGTCAACGGCCGGGAGACCAACCGCTTCGCGACCGCCGACATGATCTTCGGCGTGGTGCCCTTCCTGGTCGAGCTGACGAAGTATTTTACGCTCTGGCCCGGCGACGTGATCTGGATGGGCACCGACGGCGCCTCGCCCGACATCAAGCACGGCGACGTCGTGGAGGTCGAGATCACCGGTGTCGGGACGCTGCGGAACAGGTTTGTGCGGGAGGAGCGGTAGGCCCCCCTGCGGCACTTCCCGCAAGTCAGAACGGCAGCGCCACGCCCGTCTTGATCTCCTTCAGCACGACATTGCTGCGGACGTAGCGGATGCCGGGGATGCGGAACATGAACTCGTCGAGAAAGCGGTTGTAGGCCGCCATATCCTGCACGACGACGCGCAGATGATAGTCGGCGTCGCCCGTGGTCGCAAAGCATTCCAGCACCTCGCGGCGCTTGGTGACCCTGGCCACGAATTCGTCGACGAACTTCGCGTCATGCCGCTCCAGCGACACGTGGAGGATGGCCGACATCGCAAAGCCCGCCTGCTCCCGCGCGACCAGCGCCGCATAACCGCAAATGACGCCGCTCTCCTCCAGCGCCCGCACCCGGCGCCAGCAGGCCGATGTGGACATGCCGACCTCATCAGCGAGTTGTTGGTTTGTGGCACGGCCGTCCTTTTGAAGGTAGGCGAGTATCCGGGTGTCCTGGTCTTCGATCATTGGAACCTCTCGATTCAGTCAAATCTACCGAATTTCGCCTTTTGATGCAAAATTCTACCTAATATGTGCCTCAGCTTGGACAAATAGGTAAGACCTACCAGCGTCGCGGGCATAACCTTCCACTGCTGGGCAGGATGCCGCGCGAGGTCCGCCATGGACGCCATTCCGTCACTCGACACGTACGAACTCTCCGACCGCTACGACCGCGAGGAGGGCCGCGTCTTCCTGACGGGCACGCAGGCCATCGTTCGCATCGCGCTCGATCAGGCGAGGCGCGACCGGGCGAACGGCCTCAACACCGCCGGCTTCATCTCCGGCTATCGCGGCTCGCCGCTCGGCGGCGTCGATATCGAGCTGTGGCGTATCCAGCAGCGGCTGAAGCAAGACCGCATCGAATTCCTCCCCGCGGTGAACGAGGACCTCGCCGCGACCGCCGTGCTCGGGTCGCAGCAGGTCGAGACGCAAGCCGACCGCGAGGTCGATGGCGTGTTCGGACTCTGGTACGGCAAGGGCCCCGGCGTCGATCGCTCCGGCGATGCGCTCAAGCATGGCAACGCCTATGGCTCCTCGCCGCATGGCGGCGTGCTGGTGGTCGCCGGCGACGATCATGGCTGCGTCTCCTCCTCGATGCCGCACCAGTCCGACGTCGCCTTCATGAGCTGGTTCATGCCGACGCTGCATCCGGCGAGCGTCGGCGAATATCTCGCATTCGGCGAATATGGCTATGCACTGAGCCGCTTCTCCGGCATGTGGGTCGGCTTCAAGGCGATCTCGGAGATCGTGGAATCAGGCGCCTCCGTCGCGCTGCACCCGCCCCGCGACTTCCGCACGCCCGACTTCACGCCGCCGCCGAGCGGTCTGCACTATCGCTGGCCCGACCTGCCGGGCCCGCAGATCGAGGAACGGCTGGAGGCAAAGAAGCACGCGGTCTACGCCTTCGCCAAGGCCAACCCGATCGACCGCCGCATCTACGACATTCCGGGCGCCACCTACGGCATCGTCACCACGGGCAAAGCGCATCTCGATCTGATGGAGGCGCTCCGGCTGATGGGCCTCGATGAAGCGGCCTGTCGCAGCATCGGCATCGACGTCTACAAGGTCGGCATGGTCTGGCCGCTGGCGCTGCATGACGCGATGGACTTCGTGAAAGGCAAGCGCGAGATCCTCGTGGTCGAGGAGAAGCGCGGCATTATCGAGAGCCAGTTCAAGGAATATTTCTACGACTATCCCGGCGCCAAGCCCGCGCGCATGGTCGGCAAGCACGACGAGCAAGGGGCACGGCTGATCTCCTGGATCGGCGAGTTGTCGCCGCGGGCCCTCGCCGGTGTGCTCGCGCGCCGGCTCGACCCGATGTTTTCCGGCCTCAATCTCGCCGCGCGCGCAGCCGCCTTGATGCCGGAAGCTGCGCGCACCATCAACGTCAGAGGCGCGACACGAACGCCGTACTTCTGCTCGGGATGTCCGCACAACACGTCAACGAAAGTGCCGGAGGGATCAAAGGCGCTGGCCGGCATCGGCTGGC
>NZ_AJQE01000314.1 GCF_000261685.1 Bradyrhizobium genomosp. I (2014)
TGGACCGCGAGACTTCGTCGCTGATCCAGATGGGCGGCGAAGGCGTGAACTGGGCGGCATCGTCAAGGTTCACCGGCAACAAGCACGTGTTCCAGAATCTCGGCGAAGGCACCTACTATCACTCCGGCTCGATGGCGATCCGACAGGCGATCGCAGCCAAGGCCAACGTCACCTACAAGATCCTGTTCAACGATGCCGTGGCGATGACTGGCGGCCAGCCGGTCGACGGCCCGGTCAGCGTGCATGCCATCGCCCACAGCGTCCGTGCCGAGGGCGTGGCGCGCATCGCACTGGTGTCGGATGATCCCGCGCACTTCAACCCGGCCGACTTGCCCAGCGGCGTCACCATCCATCCCCGCGAAGAAATGGACGCCGTGCAGCGCGACTTGCGCGACATCTCCGGCGTGTCCGTCCTGATCTATCAGCAGACCTGTGCCACCGAGAAGCGACGCCGTCGCAAGCGCGGGCAGATGGCCGATCCCAAACGCTTCGCCTACATCAACGACCTCGTCTGCGAAGGCTGCGGCGACTGCTCGATCGAATCCAATTGCCTCAGCGTCGAGCCGAAGGAGACGCCGTTCGGCCGCAAGCGCCAGATCAATCTGTCGGCCTGCAACAAGGATTTTTCCTGCCTCAACGGCTTCTGCCCAAGTTTTGTGACCGTCGAAGGCGCGACGCGCCGGAAGAAAGGCGCGAGCCGGATCGACGCGGTCGGTCGCGCAGCCACGCTACCCCTGCCCACCCCCGCAACGCTCGAGCGACCCTACGATCTGCTGGTGACCGGCGTCGGCGGAACCGGCGTGATCACGGTTGGCGCCCTGATCGGCATGGCTGCGCATCTCGAACGAAGCGGCGTCTCGGTACTGGACTTTACCGGCTTTGCGCAGAAATTTGGTCCCGTGCTGAGCTACATCCGCCTCGCCGCGAGCCCCGACGCGTTGCATCAGGTCCGCATCGACCAGGGCGCGGCCGACGCGCTGATCGGCTGCGATCTCGTCGTCAGCTCCTCGCCAAAGGCGTCCGGAACCTACCGGAAAGGCACGCGCGCTGCGCTCAACACCGCGGAGATGCCAACCGGCGACGTCGTCCGCTTCCGCGACGCCGATCTCGCCGCGCCAGCCCGCCTGCGCGCGATCGGCCGCGTGATCGGCGAGAGCAATCTCGGGGCGATCAATGCGAATGCGATGGCCGAACAGCTGCTCGGCGATGCCGTCTATGCCAACATCATCGTGCTCGGCTTTGCCTGGCAGCGCGGATTGGTTCCGATCTCGCTTCCCGCGCTATTGCGCGCGATCGAGCTCAACGGCGTCGCGGTCGAGCGCAACAAGCAGGCCTTTGCCTGGGGCCGGATCGCCGCGGCCGATCCGGACCTGTTACCGAAGGCAGACGATGCGTCGAAGGCCGAGACGCTCGACCAGGCCATCGACCGTCGCGCCGAATTCCTGACTGCCTACCAAGACGAAGCCTATGCCGCGCGCTACCGGGGAATGGTCGAGAAGGTTCGCCACGACGAGATTCCGCTGAACAGCGAGGCGCTGACCGAGGCCGTGGCGCGCACCCTGTTCAAGCTGATGGCCTACAAGGACGAGTACGAGGTGGCGCGGCTGCACATGCAAGGCGGATTCCTCGATGAGCTTAAACGCGAATTCGAGGATGGCTTCAAAATCCAGTATCACCTCGCCCCGCCGTTCCTGCCGTCGCGCCGCGACGGACGTGGACGTCCACGCAAACGCGCCTTCGGCCAGTGGATCCAGATGCCTCTAACCATGCTCGCGCACTTGAAGGGGCTGCGCGGAACGCCGTTCGATCCATTCGGCTATACCGCGGAACGGCGCGCAGAGCGAGAGTTGATCCGCTGGTATGAGGGCCTGCTTGAACGGATCCTCGGCCAGCTCGGCGCTGCGCGCCTTGCGGATCTCGTCGCGATTGCAAAAGCGCCCATGGAGATCCGCGGCTATGGCCCGGTCAAGGATGCCGCGATTGGGAAGGCGAAGGCGGAAGTCGAGCGGCTGTTCGATGAACTCCACACGCCATCGCCGGCAAAGATGCGCGCCACCGGTTGACGGGGCGCCGGCGAAGCTTCAGCTTCTCAACCCGGGGGGCGCCCTGATGGCACTCCCGTGATCGGGTGACGCATCATGGATTTCGACCAGCTGACACTGACCGAGGCCGCGAACGGCCTCCGCGCCGGGAAGGTCACGAGCACCACGCTCACCCGGGAAGCTCTTGCCCGCGCCAAAGCCAACGCCGATCTCAATGCCTTCGTCACGCTGGACGAGGCCGGCGCCTTGACGGCCGCCGCGGCGTTCGACGCAAAGGGCGACAGGAGCAAGCTGCTTGGCGGCGTGCCCGTCGTGATCAAGGACAATATCGAGGTGGCCGGGCTGCCCTGTAGCGCCGGCACCCCCGCGCTGAAGGATTACATTCCGAGGGCCGATGCGCCTGTCGTGGCAAGACTGCGGGCCGCGGGAGCGATCATCATCGGCAAGACCAGCATGCACGAGCTGGCCTTCGGCATCTCCGGCTACAACACCGCGTTCAGGACCGGCGCCGAGTTCGGCGTGCGCAACGCCTATGATCGCGCCTTGATCGCCGGCGGCTCCTCGTCCGGGACGGGCGCCGCGATCGGCGCGCGGATCGTCGCCGGCGGGCTCGGCACCGACACCGGCGGATCGGTGCGCGTGCCGGCCGCCCTGAACGGGTGCGCCTCGTTGCGGCCAACGGTCGGGCGGTATCCGCAAGCGGGGATCGCCCCGATCTCGCACACCCGAGACACCGCAGGCCCGATGGCCGCGACGATAGCCGATGTCGAGCTGCTCGACCGCGTCATCGCGGGTGGAGACGAGATTGAGCCGGCTGATTTGAAGCAGGTGCGGATCGGCATCGCGTCGTCGATGCTGACCAATCTCGATGCCGACACGGAGGTCGCCTTCCGCGCGGCAATCGCGAAAATGATGGCGCAGCGCATCACGATCGTCGAGATCGAGATGCCTCAACTGGCGGAGCTCAACGGCCAGGTCGGCTTTCCCGTGGCGCTGTACGAGGCTTACGACGACATGATCGCGTACCTCGATCACACCGGTACCGGCCTCAGCATCGAAGCGCTGGCCAAAGACATCTCAAGTCTCGACGTGAAGGGCACCTATGATGGCCTTGTCATCCCGCGCAAGCTGCCGGGCCCCGACAACACGCTGATTGACGCCAAACCGATATACGATGCCGCGATCAAGATCGCGCGCCCCGCGCTCCAAACGCTGTACGCCGATACGTTTTCCGGGAACAGACTCGACGCCATCGCTTTCCCGACAACGCCGCGGGTCGCGATTGCTTCCAATCCCGACTCCAGCAGCCCCGAGAACTTCGGCCTCTTCATTCAGAACACCGATCCCGGTAGCAATGCCGGCATTCCCGGAATCCAGATCCCGGTCGCACTTGGCGGCACCAGCCAACTGCCGATCGGGCTCGAGCTGGACGGCCCAGCAGGCAGCGACCGGCACCTGCTTGCCATTGGAATGGCGCTGGAAATCATTTTCGGACGACTACCGCCGCCGCACCGATCATGAATACGGGTTGATCAGCTTCTGCTGCTCGGCGCTGTAATCCACGAGCAGGTCGATGAAGGTCCTGACCTTCGCCGACAGATGATGACGGTGCGGATAGACCGCGTTCATGGAGAGTTCGACGGTCCGATATTCCGGCAAGAGGCGCACGAGGCGGCCCACTTCCAGGTCGTCCTGAATGAGAAACCCCGCCATCAGACAGACGGCGGCCCCCTCCAGCGCAACCTTCCTCAGCGCTTCCCCGCTATTGGTGACGAAGCTGCCCGAGATGCGCACGGAGGCCGGTGTGCCTTTGCGATCAAGGAAGCGCCATTCGTCGCCGAACGGATAGTTCAAGTGCCGACCGCAATTGTGCCCGGTGAGCTCGTCGAGCTTCTGCACCCGGCCGTTCTTCTCGATATAATCGTGCGAGCAGCACAGCACGTGACGCCAGGTGGCAAGGCTCCGCACGATCAGGCTCGAATCAGGCGGCGGGGTCATGCGCAGGGCAACGTCGTAGCCCTCCTCGATGAGATCGACATCGGCCTCGCCCATGCGCAGATCGATCTTGAGTTCCGCATAGGTCGACAGCAGCTTCGCCACGACCGGCGCGACAAGCGGCACCATGTGCGTAGCGACATGAATGCGCAGCGTGCCGCGGGGCACCGACTGCAATTCGCTCGCGATGTCGTCGGCCTGTTCGATGTCGGCGAGGATCTGGACGCAGCGGTCGTAATAGGCCTTGCCGATCTCGGTAAGATTGACCTTGCGCGTGGTGCGGTGAAGCAGCCTTACCCCGAGCCGGTCTTCCAATGCCTGAATGTGGTTGCTCACCATGGTGGTCGACATGTTGAGCTTGCGGGCGGCTGCGGAGAAGCCGCCGGTCTCGACCACCCGGCTGAACACTTCGAGGCTGGTCAATCGATCCATGCCGCCTGACTATCCGCTCTTGATCGACAATCGCGGGACATTCGTCCCGGATTATCAGTTCACACACATGGCTCGCCCTGCTTGCAGCTTCGCCTGCGAGCGGACGCATGCATCAGCAGCAATCGCGCGACAGAGGCAGCAATCGCTCTGGGGCGGTCGCGCGCCTGGTTCGGTAGACATTACGAACCAAGGCGACGGCCCCGATTATCCACCTCCAATGGATAATCCTTCCGGAATTTTGCCAATTATCATGCGGGCCGGCAAGGCCGATAGTCTCAGGGAGCCGACAGGAGACCGCAATGTCCGAGATGCCCCGCACCGAGACCTTCCAGCAAGCGACTGAAATCACTCGAGATTACCCCGAGGCGCCGTCCGCTGTCCCGACCTGGAACAAGGTCCGGCGCGCCGCCTTGGTGCTCGCGCTCCTCGCAGGCACGGCAACCACAGCCTACTACGGACACGATTACTGGACCCACGGCCGCTACCTCGAGACCACCGATGACGCCTATGTGAAGGCCGATTCCACGATCGTCGCGCCGAAGGTGTCCGGCTACATCGCAAAGGTGCTCGTCAGCGACAACGAGAAGGTCAAGGCAGGCCAGCTGCTGGCCAAGATCGACGACCGCGATTTCAGGGCGGCGCTCGACCAGGCCCGCGCCGATGTCGCAGCTGCCGAAGCCTCCGTGCGCAACATCGATGCACAGCTCGAGCTGCAACAGCCGATCATCGAGCAAAGCACGGCTGACGTCGCTGCTGCGGACGCCAATCTGAAATTCGCACAAGAGGAGCGCGCCCGCTACGACGACCTCATGAAGACGGGCTCCGGCACGATCCAGCGCGCGCAGCAGACCGACGCGGCGCTGCGCGCCAGCAGCGCGCAATTGCAGCACGCGAAGTACGGCCTTGTGGCTGCGCAGCGCAAGATCGACGTGCTCACCAGCCAGCGCGCCCAGGCCGCAGCCCAGCTCGAACGCGCCCGTGCGGTCGCGCAGCAGGCGACGCTGAACCTTTCCTATACCGAGATCACCGCGCCGGTGGATGGCACGATCGGCGCCCGTAGCTTGCGCGTCGGCCAGTACGTGCAGGCCGGCACGCAATTGATGGCTGTGGTGCCGCTCGATGCGGTCTATGTCGTTGCCAACTTCAAGGAGACCCAGCTCACGCATGTGCGGCCTGGCCAGCCGGTCGAGCTGTACGTCGACAGTTTTCGCAGTCGGGCCCTGCACGGCCATGTCGACAGCCTGTCGCCGGCGAGCGGGCTCGAATTCGCCTTGTTGCCGCCCGACAACGCGACCGGCAATTTCACCAAGATCGTGCAGCGTGTTCCGGTGAAGATCGTGCTCGACGACCACAGCCTCACCGGTCTGCTCCGCCCTGGCATGTCCGCGGTGCCGACCATCGACACCAAGGCGACCGTGCTGGCCGAGCGAGAGACGGCCAAGCGTCTCGCCGACAACATGCTCCGCCCGAACGGCGGCTGACCCCGGGAAGGCTCCGGCAGAATCGTCAAATCCGCCGGATGATCCTTCCTCGACTATCGAAATCATCCGCATCCTGTCTCCGTACCCGAGACGAGGCTTCCATGAGCACGCTCCAACCCGCCCTCAATGCCGCATCCGCCGCCAGCATTCCCGCGCCCGCCGCTCCGGCGGTGCCGGCCAAGACCTGGATCGCGGTGATCGGCGCAACGCTTGGGGCCTTCATGGCGGTGCTGAACATCCAGATCGTCAATGCCTCGCTCGCCGACATCCAGGGCGCAATCGGCGCCGGCATCGATGACGGCGGGTGGATCTCGACCTCCTATCTTGTCGCCGAGATCGTGGTGATCCCGCTGTCCGGCTGGCTGGCGCAGGTGTTCTCGATCCGCATCTATCTGCTTACCAACGCGATCCTGTTCCTGGTCCTGTCCGCTGCCTGCGCGCTGGCGCATGATCTGTCGCAGATGATCGTGCTGCGCGCCATCCAGGGCTTCACCGGCGGCGTGCTGATCCCGATGGCCTTCACGCTGATCATCACCCTGCTGCCGCGCGCAAAGCAGCCGGTGGGCCTCGCGCTGTTCGCGCTCTCGGCGACGTTCGCGCCGGCGATCGGCCCGACCATCGGCGGCTATCTCACCGAGAATTTCGGCTGGCAGTACATCTTCTACGTCAACCTCGTGCCGGGCGCGATCATGGTCGGCATGCTCTGGTACGCGCTCGAAGCCAAGCCGATGAAACTCTCGCTTTTGCGCGAGGGCGACTGGGCCGGCATCGTCACCATGGCAATCGGCCTTTCGGCGCTCCAGACCGTGCTGGAGGAAGGCAACAAGGACGACTGGTTCGGATCGCCCTTCATCGTCAAGCTGTCGGTGATCGCGGCGGTGGCGCTGACCGCCTTCCTGATCATCGAGCTCACGGTGAAGAAGCCACTCTTGAACCTGCGCCTGCTGGTGCGCCGCAATTTCGGCTTCGGCATGCTCGCGAACTTCCTGCTCGGCATCGCGCTCTACGGCTCGGTGTTCATCCTGCCGCAATATCTGTCGCGCATCCAGGGCTACAATGCCGAGCAGATCGGCATGGTGCTGGCATGGACCGGACTGCCGCAGCTCGTGCTGATCCCGCTGGTGCCGCGCCTGATGCGGCGCTTCGACGCGCGGATCATCATCGGCGCCGGCTTCGTGCTGTTTGCGGCTTCCAACTTCATGAACATTTACATGACCAGCGACTACGCCGCCGACCAGCTGCTGTGGCCCAACATCGTTCGCGCGATCGGCCAGGCGCTGGTGATGGCGCCGCTCTCGGCAGTGGCAACCGCCGGCATCGAAGCCGAGAACGCAGGCTCGGCGTCGGGCCTGTTCAACATGATGCGCAACCTCGGCGGCGCCGTCGGAATTGCGATCCTGCAGACTGTTCTGACCAAGCGCGAACAGTATCACTCCAACGTGCTCATGCAGTCGGTCTCGATATTCGAGCAGGCAACGCGCACGCGACTGGAGCAACTCACCCGGTATTTCGTCAATCACGGCGTCCTCGATCATGCGGACGCCGCGCATCGCGCCTATGTCGCCATCGGCCGTATCGTGCAGAAGCAGGCCTATATCCTCGCTTTCAGCGACACCTTCTATTTGCTCGGCATGGCGCTGGTCGTGGCGCTGCTCGCCGTCCTCTTCCTGAAAAAGACTGGCCAGACCTCGGCCGGTGGTGCCCACTGACGTCAACCCAGCAAGCAAGGAGCGCGATGATGAAACCCCGCATGAATTTCTACCAGGCCGCCCCAGATACGATGAAGGCGCTGATGACGCTGGAGGAGCAGATCCAGTCCACCGGGCTCGAGAAATCACTGATCGAGCTGGTCAAGATCCGGGCATCGCAGATCAACGGCTGCGCCTTCTGCATCAACATGCACACCGAGGACGCCCGCAAGCGCGGCGAGACCGAGCAGCGCATCTACCTGCTCAATGCCTGGCGCGAATCCCCGCTTTATTCCGACCGCGAGCGCGCGGCACTGGCCTGGACGGAATCGGTGACGCTGATCTCGCAGACCCACGCGCCCGACGACGTCTACGAACAGGTCCGCGCGCAGTTCTCCGACGAGGAAACGGTGAACCTGACCATGCTGATCGGCGCCATCAACGCCTGGAACAGGATCGCGATCGCGTTCCGCGCGGTGCATCCGGTGAAGGTGAAGGCTTCGGTGGCGTAGGGGGCGCTCGCTCACCTAACTCCGCCGTCATGCCACGCGAAAGCGGGGCATCCAGTACGCCGCGGCCTATCAATGTAACACGACTGCCTCGGAGTACTGGATCGCCCGGTCAGGGCCGGGCGATGACAGCGGTGGGTGCGGCTCAGACCGCCGTCGCCTTGGCGAACTCGACGTAAATCTCACGCAGGCGCGTTGCCATCGGGCCGGGCTTGCCGTCGCCGATCTTCTTGCCGTCGATCGCGACCACCGGCTGCACGAAGGAGGATGCGCTGGTGATGAAGGCTTCCTTGGCAGCGAGCGCCTCGGCGACCGTGAAGGACCGTTCCTCGACGCGGAGCTGGCGCTCCTCGGCAAGCGCGATCACGGCCTTGCGGGTGCAGCCCGGCAGGATCGCGTTGGAATTCTTGCGGGTTACGATGACGTCATCCTTGGTCAGGATGAACGCCGACGACGAACCACCCTCGGTGACGTAGCCATCCTGCAGCATCCAGGCCTCGCCGGCGCCGGCTTCCGCCGCGGCCTGCTTCGCCAGCACCTGCGCCAGCAAGGCCACGCTCTTGATGTCGCGCCGCTCCCAGCGGATGTCGGGCACGGTGATCACGTCGATGCCGGTCTTCGCTGACGCCGCGTTAATGATGTCCTTCTCCGAGGTGAACATCACCAGGCTTGACTTGACGTCACCCTTGGGGAACGGGAAATCGCGCCCCTTGTCGGCGCCGCGCGTGACCTGGAGATAGACGAGGCCGTTCTGGAGCTTGTTGCGCGCGATCAGCTCCTTCTGGAGCTCGGTGATGCGCTCGACCGTCTCGGGCAGCTTCAGCTTGATCTCGCCGACGGAACGTTCCAGCCGGGCCAGATGCGCAGCATTGTCGACCAGCTTGCCGTCGAGCACGGCCGAGACTTCGTAGATGCCGTCGGCGAACAGGAAACCGCGATCCAGCACCGAGATCCTGGCCTCCGAGAGCGGGACGAATGAGCCGTTGACGTAGGCGATCGGGTCCAAGGCAGGTCTCCTGGCGAGAAGGGGGAATTAGGCGCGCTTATACGCCGGTTGGGGGCGCCGATCACCCCTCGTTTCGTCATTCCGGGGCATTCGCGCAGCGAATGAGCCCGGAATCTCGAGATTCCGGCTTCGCCTATGCGAGGCGCCCCGGAATGACGGCAGTGGTCAATGCGACAGGATCTTCGACAAGAACTTCTGCGCGCGGTCGCTGCGCGGCTTGCCGAAGAAGTCGTCCTTCGCCGCGTCCTCGACGATCTCGCCGCGGTCCATGAAGATCACACGGTTGGCGACCTTGCGGGCAAAGCCCATCTCATGGGTCACCACCATCATGGTCATGCCCTCACGAGCGAGATCGACCATGACGTCGAGCACCTCGCTGACCATTTCAGGATCGAGCGCCGAGGTCGGCTCGTCGAACAGCATGACGATCGGGTCCATGGCGAGCGCACGGGCAATGGCGACGCGCTGCTGCTGGCCGCCGGAGAGCTGCGCCGGGAATTTCTGCGCCTGCTCCTTCAACCCGACGCGCTCCAGGAGCTGCATGCCTTTGGTCTGGGCCTTGTCGTGCGACCGCCCCAGCACCTTCTCCTGCGCCAGACAGAGATTGTCGATGATCTTGAGATGCGGAAACAGCTCGAAATGCTGGAACACCATGCCGACGCGCGACCGCAGCTTCGGCAGGTTGGTCTTGGGATCGTTGACCTTGGTGCCGTCGACCAGGATGTCGCCGCTCTGGAACGGCTCCAGCGCATTGACGCATTTGATCAGCGTGGACTTGCCCGAGCCGGACGGGCCGCACACCACGACGACCTCGCCCTTGGTGACGCTGGTGGTGCAGTCGGTCAGCACCTGAAAGGTCGGGCTGTACCATTTGTTGACGTGGCTGATTTCGATCATGACCGACACGCTCTAGCGAATGATGGCGATGCGCGCCTGCAGGCGGCGGACGCCGAAGGACGCGATACAGGAAATGGTGAAGTAGACGACAGCTGCGAACAGGTACATTTCGACGAGACGTCCGTCGCGCTGCGCGACCTTGCTCGCCGCGCCGAGGAAGTCCGTGATCGACAGGACGTAGACGAGCGAGGTGTCCTGGAACAGAACGATGGTCTGCGTGATCAGCACCGGCAGCATGTTGCGGAAGGCCTGCGGCAGCACGACGTAGCGCATGGTCTGCGCGTAGGTCAGTCCCAGCGCGCTAGCCGCGGCCGGCTGGCCGCGCGAAATCGACTGAATGCCGGCACGCATGATCTCGGAGAAGTACGCGGCCTCGAACATGATGAAGGTGATGAGCGAGGATGCGAACGCGCCGACGCTGATCGGGCGCGAGGCGCCGGTCAGCCACTGCCCGATATAGGGCACCAGGAAGTAGAACCAGAAGATCACCAGCACCAGCGGCAGCGAGCGCATGAAGTCGACATAGATGCCGGCGATCCGGCCGAGCAGCTTGAAGCCGGAGAGGCGCATCAGGGCGAGCGCCGTGCCGAAGACCAGGCCGCCGAGTGCTGCGAGGCCCGTCAGGGTCAGCGTGAACGTCATGCCCTCGTAGAACAGATAGGGCAGCGCGCGGCGGATGACGTCGAAATCGAAATTGCCGAGCATCGTTTATTTCCCCGTGATGTAGCCGGGGATCGCGACCCAGCGCTCGAGGAAGCGCATCGCGGTCACGACGACGGCGTTGACGAGGAGATAGAGGAGGGTCGCGGCGGTGAAGGCCTCGAACACCTGGAACGAGAATTCCTGCATCGAGCGCGCCTGTCCGGTCAGCTCGAGCAGGCCGATGGTGATGGCGACCGCGGTGTTCTTGATGGTGTTGAGGAACTCGGACGTCAGCGGCGGCAGGATGATGCGGAAAGCCATCGGCAGCAGCACGTAGCGATAGCCCTGCACGGTGGTCAGGCCCAGCGCGGTTGCGGCCATCTTCTGCCCGCGCGGCAGTGAACCGATGCCGGCCTGGAGCTGGACGGCAACGCGCGCCGACATGAACAGGCCGATTCCGATCGCCGCGGTCCAGAACGGCGCGTTGGGCAATTGCTTGAGCCAGAGCCCGGCGGCTTTGGGCAGAATTTCCGGCAGCACGAAGAACCACAGGAACAACTGCACCAGGAGCGGCATGTTGCGGAAGAATTCGACATAAGCGAAGCCGAACCAGGTGGCCCCCTTCGACGGCAGCGTGCGCATGACGCCGACGACCGAGCCGGTGATCAGCGCGATGACCCAGGCCAGGGCCGCGGTCTCGAGGGTCAGCACCAGCCCCGACAGCAGCATGTCGAGATAGGTGCCGGTCCCCATCGGGTTCGGCTGGAAGAAGATTCCCCAGTTCCAGTTGTAGTTCACGTGTCCCCCGCGCGAACGCGCCAGTCATGGATGTCCTGAGCGCCTATGCAAATGTCCGGCCACCCTGCTGTCAAGAGTGGCCGGACATGATCCCGATCGAAAGATCGAGGTTCTAGCTTACTTGTAATCGTCCGGGTTCGGCGAGTCCGAAGGCTTCGCGAACTCGTGCTTCAGCCCCTCCGAGATCGGGGTATTGAGGTTCAAACCCTTCGGCGGGATCTTGGACATGAACCACTTGTCGTAGATCTTCTGGCCCTCGCCGGAGGTGTAGAGCGCGGCGGTCGCCGCGTCGACAACCTTCTTGAACGGCGCATCGTCCTTGCGCAGCATGATGCCGTAGGGCTCCGGCTTGGAGAACGCGTCCTTGGAGATCACGTAGTCGGACGGATTCTTGGAGCCAGCGACGAGGCTGGCCAGCAGGATGTCGTCCATCACGAAGGCGACCGCGCGATCCGTTTCGACCATCAGGAAGGCTTCGGCGTGATCCTTGGCCGGGATGATGTTGGCGCCGAGCTTCTTCTCGACGTTGGCCTCGGTGAGCTGCTTGATGTTGGTGGTGCCGGCAGTCGAGACCACCGTCTTGCCCTTGAGATCGTCGATCGACTTCAGGCCGCTCGACTTCTTGAAGACGTAGCGGCTGGCGGTCAGGAAGTGGGTGTTGGTGAAGGCGACCTGCTTCTGGCGCTCGGCATTGTTGGTGGTCGAGCCGCATTCGAGGTCGATCGTGCCGTTGGCCATCAGCGGGATACGCGTCGCCGACGTCACCGGGTTGAGCTTGACCTCGAGCTTGTCGAGCTTGAGCTCCTTCTTCACGGCGTCGACGATCTTATAGCAGATGTCCATCGCGAACCCGACCGGCTTCTGGTTGTCGTCGAGATAGGAGAACGGGATCGAGGAATCGCGGAAGCCCAGCGTGATGGCGCCGGTGTCCTTGATGTTCTTCAGCGTGCCGGTCAGCTCCGCGGCCCCGGCCTGGCTGACGACGAAGGTCGCGGCGAGTGCGAGCCCAATGCTACGGAAATGTTTCACTTCTTTGTCCCCTTTCAGGATGATGCGGCCGGATGCAAGCACAAATCGGCCCGGATTAGAATGTGACTTTCGGCGAGATCGCGGCTCAGGTTAACGGCTCAGCTTAGGGATCTTGTTAGCGGTCCTGGCAGTTGGCCGAGATCCCAGAACAGCCCGGCCATCACCGTCAAGGCCTCTTCGGTCAATGGCAGCAGGATGTGCTCATTGGGCGCATGCTGGGAGCAGCCGGGATAGGAGTGCGGGACCCAGATCGTCGGCAGGCCCAAAATCTCGGAAAACACGTCGTTCGGTAGCGAGCCGCCGAAATTCGGCAGCACTGCCGGCGCCTTGCCTGTGGTCTCTTCGACCGAATCCGCCGCCCATTTGATCCAGGGGCTGTCGAAATCGGTGCGCGAGGCGGCAAAGCTCTGCGCCGCCCGCACCTCGACCATGGGAAACCCCTTCTGGACCAGATGCGCGCGGATCGCGTCGATCAGCCCGTCGATCTTGGTGCCGACCACGAAACGCAGTTGCAGCACGGCATTGGCCTGGCCGGGAATGGCGTTCGCCGGCTTCTCGATGTTGCCAGCTGACATCGCCAGCACTTCCAGCGTGTTCCAGGCGTAAAGCCGTTCGGCCGCGGACAATCCCTCCTCGCCCCAGTTCTCGGCCAGTGCGGGCTCGTCCGCGGTCGGCACCACCTGCACGTCCGCCAGATAGCTGCGGATCTGGTTGGTGAGCCGTGGCGGCTTCAGGGCATCGAGCAGGAGACGGCCGTGGCCGTCGACCAGCGTCGAGATCGCGTTGACCAGGATGGTCGCGGGGTTGGCGAGCACGCCGCCCCAATTGCCGGAATGGTGGCCGCCGTCGCGCAGATTCACGTCGAGATGGACGCGGATGCCGCCACGGCAGCCGAGAAAGAGCGTCGGCCGGTCAGCGGACAGGCGCGGCCCGTCGGAGGCCATGAACAGGTCGGCCTTGAGTGCGTCGCGATGGAGATCACAGACCTTGCCGAGATCGGGCGAACCGATCTCCTCGCCCATCTCGATGATGAATTTGGCGTTGAAGCCGAGCTTGCCGCCGCGCGCGCCACGTACCGCACGGAGTGCCGCCATGTTGATGCTGTGCTGGCCCTTGTTGTCGGCGGTGCCCCGGCCGTAAAGGCGCGTCCCCGCAACCGCCGTGCGCCAGGGATCGCGCCCCTCGCGCCACTCCCCCTCCATGCCGTCGACGACGTCGCCATGGCCGTAGACCAGCACGGTCGGCGCGGACGCGCTCTCGTGATGCTCGGCGAACAGGAAGGGCGCCTTGCCGCTGGGGGATTCGACGATGCGGCTGGAAAAATCGAGCGCGGCGAAAGCCGGCTGCATCTCCTGCTCCAGATAGGCACGCAGTTCGGCGCCGCGCGACGGATTCTGGCTCTCGGTCCGATACGCGACGCGGCGGTCGAGTTCAGCGAGGAACGCA
Source organism: Bradyrhizobium genomosp. I (2014) (assembly GCF_000261685.1). Lineage (GTDB taxonomy): Bacteria > Pseudomonadota > Alphaproteobacteria > Rhizobiales > Xanthobacteraceae > Bradyrhizobium. The sequence goes on from NZ_AJQE01000314.1 coordinate 13,966, forward strand.
CCGGATTTGAAGTCGTCCCGCGCGCGGGCGATGGCATCGGCTCTGGTCATTGCTTTCGTTTTCAAGGTTTCGACGCGGGCGAACGTAGCGGGCTACATAGGCCGTCGAAAGTGGCGGGGGCTTGGACAGTTCTTGAAGTTTCTCTTGTAGTTCTCTTGGGATTTCGTTCTTGCTCGCTTGAGATTGGCTTGCCGAGCGCGGCGGCACCGCTGATTTTGACCTTGCCAACGCCCCGGCTCTCTATTCTTGGCCCTTGCCAAGAGCCAATTATATGCAAGAACTTCGCCAAGTTGGGGCGCACATCTATCATCCGAAGAGCGCTCAGTACAGGGCGACGAGGGGACCAGCATGGCCAAAGAGATCAGGCTCAACGCCTTTGCGATGAATTGCGTCGCGCATCAGTCACCGGGCCTGTGGACCCATCCGCGAGACCGCACCGCCGACTATAACCGCCTGCCCTATTGGATTGATCTCGCCAGGACACTGGAGCGCGGCCGCTTCGACGGGCTGTTCCTGGCCGACGTGCTCGGGGTCTACGATGTCTATGGCAACAGCCCTGATGCAGCCTTGCGCAATGCAGCACAGACGCCGTCGAACGAACCGCTGCTGCTGCTGTCGGCGATGGCCGCAGTGACGCAAAATCTCGGTTTTGGCGTCACCAGCAATCTGTCATTCGAGCCGCCCTACCCGTTCGCACGGCGGATGTCGACGCTCGATCACCTCACCGAGGGGCGCATCGGCTGGAACGTCGTCACCGGCTATCTCGACAGCGCCGCGCGCGGCGCCGGCAAGGACAAGCAGACCGGACATGACGATCGCTACGACATCGCCGATGAATATATGGAAGTGGTTTACAAGCTCTGGGAAGGGAGCTGGGAGGACGGTGCCGTGCTGCGCGACCGCAAGCGCGGCATCTTCACCGATCCCGCAAAGGTTCATCGCGTCAATCATGAGAGCGCGAACTACCGCATCAACAACACCATTCATCTCAGCGAGCCGTCCCCGCAGCGCACGCCGGTGCTGTACCAGGCCGGCACCTCGCCGCGCGGCCGGCAGTTCGCGGCCAGGCATGCCGAATGCGTCTTCATGTCGGGACCGTCGGCCAAGATCATTGCGCCGCGCGTCGCGGCGATCCGCCAGGAAGCCGCCGCGCTCGGCCGCAACCCGGCGGAGATCCTGATGTTCAGCATGATGACGATCATCCTCGGCAACACGGAGGCCGAAGCGGCGGCGAAATACGCCGACTACCGGTCGCATATCAATCCGGAGGGCGCGCTTGCCCTGATGTCGGGATGGACCGGCATCGACTTCTCCGGCTATGAACTCGACCAGCAGGTTCGTCACGTTCAGAACGATGCCGGCCGCAGCGCGCTCGACAACGTCACCCGCGGCGATCCCGACCGCGTCTGGACCGTGCGCGACGTCATCGAGCATGTCGGCATCGGCGGCGCCGGCCCGATCGTGGTCGGCACGCCCGAGAGCGTCGCCGACAAGATCGAGGACTGGTTCGAGAAGACGGATGTGGACGGTCTCAACGTCGCGTTTGCGATCTCACCCGGCGATTTCGAGGATATTTCCGACATGCTGGTGCCGGAGCTGACCAAGCGCGGGCGGTACAAGAGCGAATATGCCAAAGGCACGCTGCGCGAAAAACTGTTCGGCGGCGGACGTGCACGGCTCGACGCACCGCATCCGGCGGCGGGGTATCGGGTGGGGAAGAAGGGGTAGACGGAAAGTCGCGTCACACCCAGGCTGTCGTCCCCGCGAACGCGCGCGTCCGCGGGGACGACAGCGGGGCTAGACCTTCCCGTCCACCATCACCTCGATCAGCTTGGTGCCCGGCCGGCTGAACGCCGACGCCAGCGTCGCCTTCAATTCGCTGCCATCGCTGACCTTGATGGCCTCGCAGCCGAGCGCCTTCGCCACGCCGGCAAAATCCACGGGCGGATCGACGAAATCCATGCCGACGTAATTGTCGTCGCCATGAAAGGCGAGCAGGCGCTGCTTGATGATCCGGTAGCCGCCATTGTTGGCGATGACGACGTTGAGCGGCAGCTTGCGGTGCGCCGCGGTCCACAGCGACTGGATCGAGTACATCGCGCTGCCGTCGCCCGAGAAGCACACGACGGGCCGATCGGGATTGGCAATGCTGGCGCCGACCGACGCCGGCAGTCCCCAGCCGATCCCCCCCGAGGCAAGGCCATGATAGCCGTAGCGGTCGCGATGCGCCCGCAGCGCCGTGATCTGGCGGCTTGAGGTCAGGCCTTCATCGACCAGGATGGCATTTTCCGGCATGGCCTCGACCATTTGCAGCACCAGAAAATCCGGATCGATGGGCGTGCGGCCCGCGCTCTTGCCGATCTGCTCGACCAGCGCGGCCCGGCGCGCGGTCCAGTTCTTCGGCGCGAGCTCGGCGAGGTGCTGCTTGGCGCGTTGCGCCAATGCCTCGCCACCCATCTCCTTCAGCACCGGAATCAGCGCGCGCAGCGTTTCCTTCAAATCAGCCTTCAGCGCGATCTCGGCGCCGTAGTTCTTGGCGATCTCCCAATCGACGAGGCCGATCTGCACGATGCCGAGTCCGTCCGGCAGCGCATCGACCTCGCTGTAGACCGACATGCGCAGGGGATCACCGCCGAGCGCGATCAGCAGGTCGTAAGGTGCCAGCGTGTCGCGCGCGACCTTCTGCACGCGCGCCAGCGTGCCGACGAAGCTCGGGCTCTCCGAGAGGAAGTGCGAGCCATAGGGCGTCGAGGATTGGTAGGCGGCGGCCCCGAGCAATTCGGCGAGTTCGGCGGCTTCCTTGAGCGCGTCGCTCTTCACCACCTCGTCCATGGTGACGATGACGGGACGCTCGGCCTTCAGCAGCCGAGCGGCAAAGGCTCTCAGCGCCTCGTCCGACGGCTTTACGCGCGCATCGATGCGGGTGGAGCGGCCGAGGTCGATGCCGGCCTCGCTGTTGAGGATGTCGCCGGGCAGCGAGATGAACACAGGGCCGGTCGGCGGCGTGGTCGCGATCTTGGCAGCGCGGCGGACGATGCGCGGCAAATCCTCCAGCCGCGTCACCTCGATCGCCCATTTCACCAGCGGCTCGGCCATCCGCACCAACGGGCCATAGAGCACCGGCTCCATCAGGCCATGGCCCTGCTCCTGCTGGCCGGCGGTCAGGATCATCGGCGTGCCCGTGAACTGGGCGTTGTAGAGCGAGCCCATGGCGTTGCCGAGGCCGGGCGCAACGTGCACGTTGCAGGCGACCAGCTTGCCTGAGGCGCGGCTATAGCCATCGGCAATCGCCACCACCAGGCTCTCCTGCATCGCCATCACATAGGTGAGATCGGGATGGTCCTTCAGCGCATGCATGATCGGCAGCTCGGTGGTGCCGGGATTGCCGAACAGGTGCGTAACGCCTTCGTCCTTGAGCAGCGCGAGAAAGGCGGAGCGGCCGGTGATCTTGTTCTTCATGTTTCCTCCAGGGAGCGGACGTTGCCGCAAGGACGGAAGGCATGATGGCCGAAGTGAGAGGGCGCGCGCAAGGAAGCGCGGTCATGGCTGCGTTGCGCGAGAGAGGCAAACTGCGCTCTCCTGTCCCGGCCGCGGCGCAGCGCGCAGCAGTGCGACGCTGAGCCGGGACTCGGATTCGCGCCGGGCTCGCTGACGCATGGGTCCCGGCACTGCGCAGCAGCGTTTCACGCTGCAGCGCGTCCGGGACACGAGAGCGAGCGAACAGGGGCTACATCTCCTCGCGCCCCAGCTCGAACGGATCCTCGCCGCCCGCGCGTTTCTTCCTTTTCGAGCGCTGCCAGACCACGCCAGGAAATCCCTTCAACGGCACCAGCGGCTCGCCGGTATAGGCCCATTCCTGCAGTTCCTCGATCGCAATGTGATAGAGCGGCTGGCGGCCGGTGCGCTCCCTGAACAGGGCACGGGGAATGTTGACCATGTGCGGGCCGCGCGGACGCTCATAGGCGATCGGCGTGCCGCAATGCGAGCAGAAGCTGCGCGCGGTCTTCGTCGCCTTGTCCTCGTAGCGCGTGAGCGCCGTCTTGCCCGAGGTGATGCGAAACCGCTTCTTCCAGCTTCCGACATAGGTCGCGTAGGCCGCGCCATGGGCTCGGCGGCTGGCGGCGGAGTGGTCATGCCAGGCCCAGCGCGCGGGAACGTCGATCTCGAAGGCAATCTTGCCGCAGAGGCATTGGCCGGTGGCAATACCTGCGGCAGCTGCGGCTTTGGCCATGGGTGTTTCCTCATCGTCATTGCGGGCAGAGCGAAACCATCCAGACTGCCTCCGCGGAAAGACTCTGGATTGCTTCGCTGCGCTCGCAATGACGGAGTTTGTGGTAACCGTCGCACAACAAATCAAGCCCGTCATTCCGCGGCGATGCGAAGCATCGAGCCCGGAATCCATCCCACTTCCAGGGATGCGGCCCGATCGATTCCAGGCTCGCGACTTCGTCGCGCCCCGGAACGACGAAGAGGTTACGCCGGCGTCAGCTCGTCATACACGGGATAATCCGTGTACCCCTTCTCCTCGCCGCCATAGAACGTCGCGCGGTTGTACGGCGTGATTGGATAATCGTGCTGAAGGCGGCGTGGCAGATCCGGGTTGGAGATGAAGATGCGGCCGAAGGCGATGATGTCGGCATGGCCGTCGGCGATCGCCGCGTTTGCGGTCTCGCCGGTGAAGCCGCCTGCGGTCATCAGAACGCCGCTGTAGAGCGGCCGAAACAGCGCCATCGCCGACGGCACGTTCTCCCAGTGAACGTCGGCGCGGCCGGCGCCGCTGGAACGCGGCTCGATGAAATGCAAATAAGCGAGACCAAGCTTGTCGAGCGCCTTCACGACGTGGGTGTAGAGCGGCATCGGATCAGGCTCGCCGGAATCATTGGCGATGCCGTGCGGCGACAGCCGGACGGCGACGCGGTTCGCACCCCAGACGTCGATCGCGGCCTGCGTGACCTCGAGCAGAAGACGCGCGCGGTTCTCGATCGAGCCGCCATATTGGTCGGTGCGCTGGTTGCTGCGCGACTGCAGGAACTGCTCGAGCAGATAACCGTTGGCGCCGTGGATCTCGACGCCGTCGAAACCGGCCGCGAGCGCATTTTTCGCGCCTTGCCGGAACGCCTCGACGATGCCCTTGACCTCATCGGTCTCCAGCGCGCGCGGCGTCTCATAGTCCGAGATCTTGCCGTCGGCCGTCATCGCCTTCATCCCTTCCGCCTTGATCGGTATGGCGGAAGC
>NZ_AJQE01000315.1 GCF_000261685.1 Bradyrhizobium genomosp. I (2014)
CGTGGAAGGAGGAATGCGAGACCCGGCCGACATGCCAGAGCTGGAGAAAGATGATGCCGCCCTTTGCGTGCACCGCGTCGACCACCTTGCGCCAGCCCGATATTTGCGCCTCCGAATAGATGCCGGGCGTCGCCGGATTGCCGCGGCCGTGCGAGAGCACCGGCGAGGCTTCGGCAATGATCAGCCCGCCTTTCGTCGCGCGCTGGCCGTAATATTCGGCGTTTAGCGGCCGCGGCGAAAAGCTCTCGCGCTCGGCCCGCATCCGCGTCAACGGCGCCATCGCGACACGATGCGCAAGCTTGTACGGACCAACCTGCAACGGCTTGAACAACGCTTCAAATTTCATGAGGGCCCCGAATGTCTATGAAAGGATGCGGATCATATCGCGAGGGGCGGCCACCGGAAAAGGCGCCGCCCCTACGAATGCAAATATTCCCTCTCGCGGAACGCGAGAGAGCAGGTTTTACGCCGTCTTGATCCAGACGGCCTTCACGTTGAGATATTCCTCGACGTGCTGCTTGCCCGATTCGCGGCCGTAGCCGCTCATCTTGTAGCCGCCGAACGGGACGGCCGGATCCATCGCCTGGTAGCAGTTGACCCAGACCGAGCCGGCGCGCAGCGATTTCGCCACCGCATGGGCCTTGCTGACATCGCGCGTCCACAAGCCAGAGCCGAGGCCGAACGTGGTGTTGTTGGCGCGCTTGACCAGCTCGTCCATGTCCTTGAACGCGATCGCGGAGATGACGGGACCAAAAATCTCCTCCTGCGCGATGCGCATGTTGTCCTGGACGCCCGCGAACACCGTCGGTGAGACGAAGAAGCCCTTCGAGAGCGCGCCTTCGGTGACGCGTCCACCGCCGGCAAGCGCCTTCGCGCCTTCCTTCTGGCCGATGTCGAGATAGCCGGTGACACGTTCGAGCTGCTGCTCGGAGACCAGCGGGCCGATCTGCACGTTGGGATCGAGGCCGTTGCCGACTTGCAGCTTCTTGCCGAACTCAGCAACGCGGCCGACGAATTCTTCATAGATCGACTGCTCGACGAACAGGCGCGTGCCGGCGCTACAGATCTGCCCCGAATTGGCGAACACCGCCATGGCCGCACCCGGCACAGCCGCATCGAGATCGGCATCCGCGAACACGATGTCCGGCGACTTGCCGCCGAGCTCGAGCGAGACGCGCTTCAAGTTGCCGGCCGAGGCGCGGATAATCGATTGGCCCGTGACGTGCGAGCCGGTGAACGCAACCTTGTCGACGTCACGATGCGAGGCGAGCGCGGCGCCGGCGGTCTCGCCATAGCCGGGCACGACGTTGATGACGCCGGGCGGAATGCCCGCTTCCATCGCCAGCTCGGCGATGCGCAGCGAGGTCAGCGGCGCTTCTTCGGCGGGCTTGAGCACCACGGTGCAGCCAGTCGCGATCGCCGGGCCGATCTTCCAGATCGTCGCGGTGAGCGGGCCGTTCCAGGGAATGATGGCCCCGACGACGCCGATCGGCTCCTTCAGCGTGTAGGAGAAGATCTCGCCCGGCAGCGAGTTCTCGATGGTCTCGCCATGGATGGCCGTGGTCTGGCCGGCATAATAGCGCAGCATGCCGACGGCGCGCAGGCGATAGGCGCGGGTGCGACTGAGAGGCGCGCCCATGTCGAGCGTGTCGAGCTGCGACAATTCGTCGAAATTCTTCTCGACGAGGTCGGCGAGCTTCAAGAGCAGGTTCTGCCGCTCGAACGGCTTGACCTTGCTCCACGGACCCTCGAAGGCGCGGCGGGCGGCCGCGACTGCGTGATCGATGTCTTCCTTGTCTCCTTCGGCGACGGTTGCGAGCAGCTCGCCGGTGGCGGGATTGCGGGTCTCGAAGCGCTTGCCCGAGGCTGCATCCACCCACTTCCCGTCGATCAGCATCTGCTTGTAGGACCCGTTCGCGAACGGATGGCGCGTGATCGGAATAGCCTGCGATACAGCCATGGCTGCACTCCCTGTCAGGTGATGGATTGGTTCGATCTGGGCGGGATCGTTGGGCCGAGGATACAGCCGTGCCGGATAGGCGTAAAGGCAGCGCGGAACGAAGGTCTCCCATGCCGACTTGTGCGGGGTCGCGCGCGTGCCATGTTATAGCTCGACCGACAGCCCACAATGGAGACGATCCATGCCACATCCCGCCATCGTCAAAGACAACGTTGCCGTGATCACAGGTGGCGCGTCCGGCATCGGATTTGCCGCCGCCACCGCCTTTGCGTGCGCTGGAATGAAGGTGTGTATCGCGGATGTCGACGAGACACGATTGGCAGAAGCTGCAACAAGACTGTCATCCGTCACGGCTGCCACAAACGCGATGACCTTGGCCGTGGATGTCGGCACGGTCGAGAGCGTGACGGAACTGGAGCGCGCCGTACGCAAGCGGTTTGGCGGCACCGACATCCTGATGAACAACGCCGGCATCCAGCCCGGAAGCACGTTGTTTGGCGAGCCCGACCATTGGCAGCGCATCATCGGTGTCAACATGTGGGGCGTCATCAACGGCTCGCGCATCTTCGCGCCCGGCATGATCGCGCGCGGCAAACCAGGCCTCATCATCAACACCGGTTCCAAGCAGGGCATCACCACGCCGCCGGGCGACCCCGCCTACAATGTCTCCAAGGCGGGCGTGAAGGCATTTACCGAAGCGCTCCAGCATGAGCTGCGCAACACGAAGGATTGCCACGTCGCAGCGCATCTGTTGATCCCGGGCTTCGTCTTCACCGGCCTGACCGCGAAGGGACGCACCGAGAAGCCGGCCGGCGCCTGGACGCCGGAGCAGACCGTGGATTTCATGCTGGCACGGCTGGAGGCCGGCGATTTCTACATTCTTTGTCCGGACAATGACGTGCCGCGCGCCCTCGATGAGAAGCGTATGCTCTGGGCCGCCGGCGACATCGTCGAAAACCGCCCGCCATTGTCGCGCTGGCACCCGGATTACGCAGATGCGTTCAAGAAGTTTGTGGAGAGAGGCTAGATCTTTCCTTCCTTCTCCCCTGGTGGGAGAAGCTGGCACCACGGCCTACAGCGTCTCTTGCTTGTGCCCGCAGCTCTTGCACGCAAATTTGACCCGGGTCTGCCCCTTCTCCGCCTGCACCCGGTTCGGCGCGCCGCACTTGCCGCAGACGGCCTCGATGCGGGTCGTGCCCTGCTTCACGACGATGGTCTTCTTTTCCATCGATTCGCGGATCAGGCGTTCGGCCTCCTCGCGCAGGGATTGTTTCGACAAAGCTCGTCTCCGCCTCTGCAAAGCGCGAGAGCCATATCGCACCTGCATTCGAAGTACAATGCATGATGAGGATTGCAGCTCCGTCAACATCATGAGGAATGGTCGTAGACACGTTCTATCGAATGAAGCGGCTTCCGCCTGCGCGGTCGGAAAGCCTTTCTCCAGCCGCATCTCGCTCGCACGCAGCATCGCCGTGTCGGGCTTGCCCTGTCGCATTCCGTCGAGAGCGCAGGCGAAGACGCGATAGAACCAAGCTCCGTCATAGGCGACCAGCAGCAGATCGACACCGGCGTTGATCGCTTCCACCAGGGCGGCACCGGGATCGCGCGTGCGGTGATGGCGAACCAAACCATGGCGGCTCGATCAGGCTCAAGCCGACCGACGAGGGCGTCGCCTTCGAGCTCCAATTCCCTGTGGCCTAGATCGCGAACACCCAGGCGGCGACGATGGTGGCGATGGTGACGAGACCAGCGATGGTCCAGCCGGCGGCATATTCCAGTTCAGGATGACCGGTCGCCCGCATGATCTCCACCGGATCGGCGGTATGCTTCTCTGCCATGACAGCCTCGCACGTTTCTTCCCGCGTCATAGATAAGTCGCATCAGCCGCCATTAGGTTCCATCACGGAAATGCGAGAAATGACGCAGCCTGGTTTGTTCGCCAAATCGGAAGCAGACCCCGCCGGCCTTCGCTATACGGACAATTTCATCGATCGCGCCGTCGAGCAGGACTTGATCGGCCGCATCGCAGCATTGCCGCTCCAGCGCTTCCAGTTCGGCGCCTTCGAGGGCAACCGCCGGGTGGCATCGTTCGGCTATCGCTATGACTACGCGCTGCAGCGGCTGACCGAGGCCGAGCCGATCCCGGACTGGCTGCTGCCGCTGGCGCGTCAGGGCGAGACATGGGCGCGGCTGCCGGAGGGCAGCGTCCAGCAGGTGCTGTGCACCGAATATGAGGTCGGCGTGGGCATCGGCTGGCACCGCGACAAGCCGCACTTCAAGGAGATCCTGGGCCTGTCGCTCGGCTCGCCCTGCAAATTCCGCTTCCGCCGCCGCCACGGGGACAGATGGGACCGCCGCACGCTCGAAGCCCTGCCGCGCTCGCTCTACATGATGGATGGCGAGGCGCGGTCGCAATGGGAGCACAGCATTCCGCCGGTCGGGGCGCGCCGCTACTCCATCACCTTCCGGACGATGAAGCGGGCCTGACGGGCCGGCCCAACAAAAAATGCGAAAACAACCCCATGCACAGTAGGACGCCATTTCCGGTGCGGGGCTGGGTGGCGCCGGGCAAGGGCTTGACAGACCGGGACAAAGTGGCCGCACCGCGCAATCGTCGCGCGGCCCGCGAACTTGCGGTCCAATCCGCGGCTGCTTGCCAGACTGAGGCCCACGCCACGCTGGCCGCCTGCCGGGCGAAGGTGCCGTGAATTCGCCTCAACATCAGCCAACTAATGAGGCGAATTGAAAAGACAGGCCAAATCGGCAAGCCAATATCGGTCCGCGAGGCCGGCATCACCATGAAGAATTACCTGGCATTTTTCCTGCTTCTGACCATGACCGCGGCTTCCGCACACGGAATTTTGCCGGCGCGACTATCGCCGCCCACCGGGCTCGTCCAGGCGGGCCTCACCGACAACGACACGACCGCCGGCGGCACCGCGCGGCTGTGCGAGCAGGTGACCTTCTCGCGCGGTCTGCGCTATGGCGAGAGCGAGGCCAATGTGCTCGATGTCGCGACCAGCGCGACCAAGGCGGATACGCCGCGGCCTGTGCTGCTGTTCGTGGCCGGCGACACCTTTACCGGCGACCACACCGCGCCCGAGCTGTCGCGCCAGATCCAGGACCAGGCCATGTGCTTTGCCGCGCGCAACGACATGATCGGGGTCCGCGTCAACTATCGCCTGGCGCCGTCGGCGACCTGGCCGGCCGGCGCGTCCGACCTGGCGGCGGCGCTATCCTGGGTCCACGGCAATATCGACCTCTTCAACGGCGATGCCCGCGAAATCGTCGCGGTCGGCTACGGCGCCGGCGCCTTTCACGTCGCCACCCTGCTGGCCCATCCCGAACTCCAGACCGACCGCGCCGACGTCGCCGGCGTCGTGCTGGTGTCCGGGATCTACCGCGTCGGCAAGGACGCGAGCGACAGCGAGAAGGCCTATCTCGGCACTGACCCCACCCAGTACGACAAACGATCGGTCTTCCCCGGCATCCTCAATGTCGATGTGCCGATCGTGCTGGCCTGGGCCGCGGACGACTCCGCCGGCCTCGTGGCGCAGGGCGAGACCCTGAAGAAGACGCTCTGCGGCGCCGGCCATTGTCCGCGCGCCGCACTCCTGCGCAGCCGCCACGGCATCGCGAGCGCCTTCGGCCTGGACGGCTCCGGCGACAGCCTCGCCGAACCGACGCTCCTGCTGGTGCATCAGCTCGAGGCACGCGGGCTGCCGTAGAGGGCGGCGGGCTCATTACTTCGACCGTTTGCTGGGCCACCCCTCTCCCCCACCCTCCCCCGCAAGGGGGGAGGGAGCGCAGTATGCCGCGCGGCGAGAGCTGGGCTCAAAGCCCAAAGCGGCGCGGCTAGAGCCGAGTTAAAAAACTCAATGCAAGTTGCTCACTCCGACCCCAACCACACGCACAGGTACGTTCCCTCCCCCCTTGCGGGGGAGGGCTAGGGAGAGGGGTGCCACACGGGGACTCTCTCGATCAGAAAATCGACGCCTCGCCGTCGCGGCGCGTCAGCACGCCTGCCGCTTTCGGCTGCGCTGTTTCGAAGCAAGCCACCCAGCCACACGATTGCCAAACGCTTGACCTACACCAACTCGCCTTGGTGCGGATTGAGCCGATTTCGTTGGGGGGCCAACGACAAGGTGTCGAGCATGCGCGTCACCTGCAGGCTGCTGTTCGTGTTGATCGCCGCCTTCGCCTCGCTCGGCGCGATGTCCCAGCAACGTGCCGAGCAACCGGCAAGCGACGAGGAAATCCGCATCGGCAATGTCATGCCCTATTCGGGACCGCTGTCGGAGTTCGGCGCCATCGGCCAGGCGGAGGCCGCCTATTTCGACATGATCAACGCGCGTGGCGGGATCAACGGTCGCAAGATCCGCTTCATCACGCGCGACGACAATTCCGATCCGGCGACTGCGCTGGAGCTCACGCGCAATCTGGTCGAGGGCGAGGACGTCCACCTGATGTTCGGCTCGTTCGGTACGCCGGGCAATCTTGCGACGCGCCGGTATCTGAACGAGAAGAAAGTCCCGCAGCTGTTCGTCGCCTCCGGCGACGAGGAGCTGAGCCAGGCCAAGGCGTTTCCCTGGACCATGGGCTGGCAGCCGTCGTTCAGGTCCGAGGGGCGCATCTACGCCAACTACATCCAGGCCTATTACCCCAGGAAGAAGATCGTGGTGCTCTGGCAGAACGACCAGTTCGGGCTCATGCTCTACAAGGGCATCCAGGAAGGCCTTGGCGATCTCAACCGGCACGTCCTCGTCGACATCGCCTTCGATATTGCCGATGAGCATCTCGAAGGACACGTCTCGATCCTCAAACGCGCGGGCGCCGACATCTTCGTCTTTCTCGGCGTACCGTCGACAGCGTCCAAGGTGATCAAGCTGGCGGCGTCGCTCAATTGGCACCCGGTCATCATCGTCAACGATGCCTCCGCATCGATCGCCAATGCGATGGCGCCCGCGGGCCTGGAGAACTCGGCCGGAGTGATCTCGGCGGCGTTTCTGAAGGATCCGAGCGATCCCGCCTGGAAAGACGATCCGGCCATGAAGGACTGGTTCGCCTTCATGGACAAATATCATCGGGTCGAAAGCACCAACAACAGCGCCGCACTCTATGGCTACGCCGCGGCCGAGGCGCTGACCCAGGTGCTGAAGCAATGCGGCGACGACTTCTCGCGCGAGAACATCATGCGTCAGGCGGCTTCGCTCAGGGGATATCACCCTTCCCTTGCCCTGCCCAAAATCCAGATGAACACCTCTTCCAGCAACTATCTGCCGATCAGACAGATGCGGCTCGTCCAGTTCGACGGCCGTTCCTGGCAGCCATTCGGCGAGGTGATCGAGACGGCCTTCACGGAAGGCGCGGCGCGGTGAGCTTCACGTCAGCGCGCCGTTGCGAACAGCAGCGCGACGACGGCTCCTACCATTTGCTGGGCCACCCCTCTCCCC
>NZ_AJQE01000316.1 GCF_000261685.1 Bradyrhizobium genomosp. I (2014)
TCGTCGCTACGCTCCTCGCAATGACGGCGCAGCTAGCAACTCACCGCCACCTCATCCCCCACCATGTCCGGCTGCCGGTCGAGCGCCACGGCCGGTGACAGCAGGATCACCAGCGCCTGCATGCCGAACACGGCGGCGGCGAGATAGAGGCACGCTTCCGCGCTCCAGAGGCCGCCGACGATTGCGCCCAGCGCTGAGCCGAGCGGGCGGGCGCCGTAGCTCATGATGTTGATGGCGGAGACGCGGCCGAGCAGGCGCGGCGGCGTCACGGACTGGCGCAGCGTCGTGGTCGAGATCACCCACAGGATCGGGCCGACGCCGAGCAGGAAGAAGCTGAGGCCTGCGAGCCAGGGCGAGGGGAGCAGCACCGTCAGCGCCATCACCAATGCGGCGACGAAGCCCGTGACCGGGCCGAGGCCGACCACCGTGCCGAAGGCGATGCGCCGCATCACGCGCGTGGCGAGGAGCGCGCCGATCACCATGCCGACACCGTACATCGTCAGCACCGTGCCGACCCCGGCGGCGGTCAGGCCGAGATGACGCACGGCGTAGGGTACGAACACCGCGATCTGCAGGAACCAGCCGGTGTTGAAGATGAACTGGGTGATGAACACCGGCCGCAGCAGCGGATGGTGGAACACGAAGGCCGCGCCTTCGCGGATGTCCTGGAACGGATGCCGCCGCGGGACCGGCGAGCGCGCGGGCTCGTAGATGCCGGAGAGCAGGACCACGGCGATGGCCGAGAGCGCCGCGGCAAAGCCGAAGGCCGGGCTCGCGCCCCACCATCCCACCAGCGCGCCGCCGAGCGCGGGCCCGCTTGCAAAGGCGATGGTGCGCGCAAGCTCGATCCGGGCATTCGCCGCCGACAGGAGGTCCGCGCTCACCAGCGAGGGCACCAGAGCGGGCGCGGCGACGCTGTAGACGACGGTGCCGCACACCGCAGTGAAGCCGAGCAGAGCCAGCAGCGGCAGATTGAGGGCGCCGAGCGCGAGCAGCAGCACGATGGCGGCAAGGGCCGCTGCCCGCAGCGCCTCGGCTCCCGCCATCAGCGAGCGGCGCGAGACGCGGTCGGCGAGCAGGCCGGCCGGAATGGCGAAGAGGACGAAGGGCAGGGTCAGCGCGGTCTGCAACAGGCCGGTCTGGCCTTCCGCGACACCGAGCGTCAGCACGGCAACGATGGGGGCTGCGGCCAATGCGACCTGCTCGGCCGACTGCGCCGCGAGGTTGGACCAGGCGAGACGGTTGAAGGTGTCGGGGAGGCGAGGCGGATTTGACATGGCTCATTTCCTGCAGAGTCGAGTTGGCGCCAGTATCCGTTCCTGCGGGTGGCCAACCCACCCGCTTTCCGACAGGACCGCGGATAACCGCCGCATCGGGGCTCGATGCGGCTACATGCAGTTGCAAATGAGTTGCAATAAGCTTTGACTTCGGTATTGTCCCCCCCATGGATGCAAGATCGCCCGACCTGACCCCCGCCTTGAGCCCAGACGCCACCGCTTGGCGCCATGATGCGCCCACCACCAAGAGCCTCGCCGAGGTCAATTCCACGATCGCCATTCCGGCCGCCGGCCGCTGGTGGCGGCGGCTGCTCGCCTTTGTCGGTCCGGGCTATCTCGTCTCGGTCGGCTACATGGACCCCGGCAACTGGGCGACCGACCTCGCCGGCGGCTCGAGGTTCGGCTACACGCTGCTCTCGGTCATCCTGCTCTCGAATTTGATGGCGATCCTGCTGCAGTCGCTGGCCGCGCGGCTCGGCATCGTCACCGACCGCGACCTCGCGCAGGCCTGCCGGGCGACCTATTCGCCGGCGGTGAACTTCCTGCTCTGGATCGCCTGCGAGGCCGCGATCATCGCCTGCGACCTCGCCGAGGTGATCGGCACGGCGATTGCGCTGAAGCTGTTGTTCGGCATTCCCCTGATCGGCGGCGCATTGCTCGCCGCGCTCGATGCCTTCCTGCTGCTGCTCCTGATGAACCGCGGCTTCCGTTTCCTGGAAGCCTTCGTCATCGCGCTGCTGGCGGTGATCGCGGTCTGCTTCGCGGTCCAGATCGTGGCTGCCGCGCCGCCGGTCGCGGAGGTGCTGCACGGTTTCGTGCCGAAGACCGAGATCTTCACCAATTCCGAGATGCTCTACATCGCGATCGGCATCATCGGCGCGACTGTGATGCCGCATAATCTCTACCTGCACTCCTCGATCGTGCAGACGCGCGCCTATGAGCGCAACGACACCGGCCGGCGCGAAGCGATCAAATGGGCGACGACGGACTCCACCATCGCCCTGATGCTGGCGCTGTTCATCAACGCCGCGATCCTCATCGTCGCCGCCGCGACCTTCCACGGAAGCGGCCATTCGGATGTCGCCGAGATCGGCCAGGCTTTCGAGCTGCTGTCGCCGCTGCTCGGCCTCGGCATTGCCTCGACGCTGTTCGCGGTGGCGCTGCTCGCCTCGGGACTCAACTCGACGGTGACGGCGACGCTCGCCGGCCAGATCGTGATGGAAGGCTTTCTCGACCTGCGCCTGCCGAGCTGGGCGCGACGCCTGCTGACGCGCGGCATCGCCATCGTTCCCGTGATCATCGTCACGGCGATCTATGGCGAGCGCGGCACGGCGGATCTGCTGGTGTTCAGCCAGGTCGTGCTGTCGATGCAGTTGCCCTTCGCCGTCATCCCGCTGGTGCGCTTCGTCTCCGACCGCCGCAAGATGGGCCAGTTCGCGATCCCGGTGTCCGTCGCCGCGATCGCGTGGATCGTCGCGGGCGTCATCGTGGTTTTGAATCTGAAGCTGCTGGCGGATACGCTGTTCGGGTGAGAAGCGCGAATGGTGAGTGGCGAATGGCGTTCTGATCGCTATTCGCCACTCACCATTCGCCTCTTCAATCCTGCGGCTCGGACGCAGAGTCACCCTGCGCGTCGATGCGCAGCCAGCCTGAGGGCGCGAGGCGCTGCTGCGGCAGGAAGCGGGCCTTGTAGTCCATCTTCTTGGAGCCTTCGATCCAGTAGCCGAGATAGACGTAAGGCAGGCCCTGGCGCCGCGCGCGGGCGATGTGGTCGAGGATCATGAAGGTGCCCATCGACCGGCTGACCTGGCTCGGCTCGAAGAACGAATAGACCATCGACAGGCCGTCGCTGAGCACGTCGGTGAGGGCGACCGCGATCAGCTCCTCGCCGCGGCCGGTGAGGCCGCTGTCGGGGCCACGCTTGCGGTACTCGATGATGCGGGTCTCGACGTGGCTGTCCTCGACCATCATGGCGTAGTCGAGCACGGTCATGTCGGCCATGCCGCCGTGGCGGTGGCGGGCGTCGAGATAGGCGCGGAACACCGAATATTGCTCGGAGGTGGGCACTGCGCTGCGTTGCTCGCCGATGATGTCGGCGTTGCGCGCCATGACCTTGCGGAAGTTGCGGGAAGGCCGGAACTCGTTGGCGATCACCCGGACCGAGACGCAGGCGCGGCACTGGTCGCAGGCCGGCCGGTAGGCGATCGACTGGCTGCGGCGGAAGCCGCCGTGGGTGAGAAGGTCGTTGAGATCGCCGGCGCGGTCACCCACGAGGTGCGTAAACACCTTGCGCTCGTGCCGGCCGGGCAAATAGGGGCAGGGCGAGGGCGCCGTGAGGTAAAATTGGGGGGTGTCGCGCGAGTGCTGGGTCAAGGGACGTCGTGGGCCTCCGAAGTGAGCATCAGCATCGCGCTACGGAAGCCCCTGGTCAATCGGTCTGCTCGGCAGGTCAGATCACGCAGCTTAGTCGGTCCTGGTTGACAAGTTCTTGATCAGTACGGTCTTGCCGCTTGAGGCACGGGGGCGCGAACGGAATTGTTGATCACGACCGTGCCCAGCACGAAATCGTGCAGCAGACGACGGCGGCCGTTGAACAGGCCGACCAGCACCACGAGGGGCGACAGGAACGAGACCGTGACCCAGAACAGCACGGCATGGGTGGCGCCGAGCACGAAGTAGCCGGGCGCGCCATACCAGGTGCGCAATTCCAGGTCCATGACCCGCATGCCGATCGTTGCCGACGACGGACCGCCGATGCAGGCGCCGTAATAGACGATGGCCCAGACGACGGAGGCCGGCCAGGCAATCCAGAACAGTGCCCAGCCGATGCCGAGCGTAACCACGCCGAACAGCGCGATGAAGATGTAGCCGAGGATGACGGGAACGGAGATCACGACCATGTCGATCAGGAACGCAAACACGCGCCGCGTCGCCACGCCGCGGAACAGTTCCGGATGCAGGTAGGGATCGTAGGCGTGCGGCTGAACCCCGCCGTCATTGCGCCACGTATTGCCCGAATCCGAATACGACATGTCCGTCTCCCAAGGAGAGTTCTCCCGTAGCAGGACATGGGAACAGGTCATCGCCGTGCCAAGGGCACCCGGACGTCAACTAGCCGAAATATTCCGGCGATTCGGGGGCGATGAGGCGAGGCTTTGGCGCCCAGTCTGCGGCACCTTACCCCTGCGTCCGCAGCTTCTCCGCTGCCTTCGGCGCGAAATAGCTCAGCACGCCGTCGGCGCCGGCGCGCTTGAAGGCAAGCAGGCTCTCCATCATGGCACGTTCGCCGTCGAGCCAGCCGTTGTTGGCGGCGGCTGCGATCATCGCGTATTCGCCCGAGACCTGATAGGCGAAGGTCGGCATCGCAAATGTATCCTTCACGCGGCGGACCACGTCGAGGTAGGGCATGCCGGGCTTCACCATCACCATGTCGGCGCCCTCGGCGATATCGAGCTCGACCTCGCGCAGCGCCTCGTCGCTGTTGGCGCTGTCCATCTGATAGGTGCGCTTGTCGCCGGTCAGCGTCTTGGCCGAGCCGATGGCGTCGCGGAACGGGCCGTAGAAGGCGGAGGCATATTTGGCCGCATAGGCCATGATCTGCACGTCGAGCAGACCAGAGCGGTCCAGCCCCTCGCGGATTGCGGCGACGCGGCCGTCCATCATGTCGGAGGGCGCGATGATGTCGCAGCCGGCTTCGGCCTGCACCAGCGCCTGGCGCACCAGCACCGCGACCGTTTCGTCGTTCAGGATCCTGCCGTCGGAAATCAGGCCATCATGGCCGTGGCTGGTGAAGGGATCGAGCGCGACGTCGCAGAGGACGCCGATCTCGGGAAACTCCTTCTTGATCGCGCGCACCGCCTGGCAGACCAGATTGTTCGGATTGGTGGCTTCCGAGCCTTCCTCGTCGCGCAGGGACGGGTCGGTGTAGGGGAACAGCGCGAGGCAAGGAATGGTCAGCTTCATTGCGCGCTCGGCCTCGCGCACGGCCTGGTCGACGCTGAGGCGGTCGACGCCCGGCATCGAGGCGACCTGCTCGCGCTTGTTGTGGCCGTCGATCAGGAACAGCGGCCAGATCAGATCGTCGGTGGTGAGGACGTTCTCGCGCACCATGCGCCGGGCCCACTCGGCCTTGCGGTTGCGGCGGGGCCGGACGGTCAGATCGAGGGCAGGGGAGGCTGCCCCGCCATCCCGGCGCGACACCTCGCGCAATTCGATCGGACGTCCGTATTTGATCGCCATCACTCTTCCTCCGGCTGGAATTATTCTTATACCAGCTCGCACGGTTCCCGTCACCGCGGCTTGACCTGCCGCAAGGGATGGCAGCCGATTGATTTTGCGGGGCGAACCAGCCAGAAGGGGCCATGTCCGAGATCTCCACCCGTGATGCGGCCCGCGACGGCGCCAACGCCAGGGACGCCGCCCGAGACAATGCCAGAGAGAGTGCGCTGTCGGTGGCGGCGATCTCGTCGGAGCGCGCCGCGTCGGACGACAATGTCTGGACGCGCCGGCTGGTGCTGTTCCTGCGGGTGATGGCGCTGCTCTCGATCCTGAAAGGTCTCTATCACTGGGCGCAGGTGACGGGTTTCGTCGGCAGCGAGGACGAGGCGTTCGAGAACCAGTCGATGGCCTGGCAGGCCGCGACCGTCTACTTCGCCGTGATCGAGCTCGTGGCCGCCGTCGGCCTCTGGCTCGCCACGCCCTGGGGCGCGGTGGTGTGGCTGACGACCGTGGTGTCGATGGCCGTGATCGAGCTGATGTTCCCGGGAATCTATGGCGGCAGTCTCGTCGTGGTCGGCGTCGAGGTCTTCATGCTTGCCGCCTATCTTGCGCTCGCCTGGATGGCCGCGCGCGAACGGCCGCCGTAGCGGGGACGACCACAACGCACACTCTCGTGCCCCGGACGCAGCGCAGCGCCCTTCAGCGGTGCGCTGCAGAGCAGGGGCCTATCTCTCCGAAATCTCGCGTTGAAACATCTGGGTCCCGGCTCTGCGCTCCGCCCTGGACAACGCTGCGCGTTGCCAAGAGCTGCGCTTGTCCGGGACATGAGAGTGTTGTGTTTGGTTGACCGCTGGTTGCCTAAAATTCGCGGTAAGTTTTCATTGACCAGCCGGTTCCGCCACAGCCGTTACGCGCTCGTTTCGAAACGGGGCGGGGCTGTTCTGGAATGCGACAACTGGGGCGGACGGAGGGTGAACAGGACCTTGCGAAGGTCAACAGAGGCTTTCGAAAAGTGCTTGTGGCACAGGCTTAATCCGCAATTCACTGTCTTAAATTCATGATCTCTTTATTCTCTTATTTAAGCCGATCTTCAAACGCGCCCCTTAAGTTGCACCTATCAGGCGGGACACAAGTTTCGTCGAATAAGTGTCGATAAAAACGACAACAGGGGAAGTGTCATGATGAAAGCCGTCGCAACTGCGGCAGATACCGCAGAGCGCGTCTCCGGCCAGCAGGGTTCGGTGCAGTCGCTCTATCTGGAAGCCTTGACTCTGGTGGAGCGGCTGCATCGCCGGCTCCTCGACGTGATCAAGGACGAATTCGATCGCCGCGGCCGCGCGGACATCAACTCGGTGCAGGCGCTCCTGCTCTACAACATCGGCGACAAGGAGCTGACCGCGGGCGAGCTGCGCACGCGCGGCTACTATCTCGGCTCCAACGTCTCCTACAATCTGAAGAAGCTCGTCGAGCTCGGCTTCCTCGATCATCAGCGCTCGCGCGTCGATCGCCGCTCGGTGCGCATTCGCCTGACCCCGCAGGGCCAGGAAGTCCGTCGCATCGTCGATGCGCTCTACCAGAAGCACGTCAAGACGGTGGAGCAGGTCGGCGGCATCTCCGGCGAGGAGTTCTCGACCCTCAACAAGTCGCTGCACCGCCTCGAGCGGTTCTGGACCGACCAGATCCTGTATCGGCTCTGAGTTTTCTGAAGGGATCAAGGCCAAGCCGGCCCGCAACAAGACCGGCAGCCTCCCGAACGAAAGTCCGACTTCCCCAAGCGCGCCGGTCCGCCTGTTCGGACTGGTGCGCCGTTCGCGCATGCGCGCAACTCCGATGCGCAGAGCAGCATCTCCACGTCGAGCGAGCCCGCGCGCCCATCAGCGCAAACGTTCCTCCCACTGGCGAAACAGTGCGACGTCGTCATCGGCCGCGTCGACCGGGGCCGACACGCCGCCGAGGCGCGCGCGCCGCGGGCTGAATCCGAATTGCTTGCGAAACGCGCGACTGAAATGCGCCGCGCTGGCAAAACCGTATTCCCTGGCGATATCGTAAATCGCAAGCGGCTCTCCCGCGTTCAGGCGGGCGTGGATCGTCTCGAGCCGTCGCTTGCGGATGTAGGCCGTGACGCCACCGGAATTGGCGAAAGCGCGATAGAGGTTGGACTTCGACGTCGCCAGTGCCCGGCTCATCGCCGCGATGTCGAGCTTGTCGGAGGCGAGGTGCTGGTCGATATAGGCCTCGGCCCGCTCGCGGACCAATGTCACCGACCTGCCGCTCGCGCCGTCGACGCTCGGCGGCCTTGCGCGCATCGCCGTCGTCAGCAATCCCACGAATGCGGCGGACAGGCTGGCCGCATCGTTGACGCTCATCTCCTCGAGTTGCTGCACGAAGGACAACAGGAAATCCGCGACGAGGCGGCCCCAGGCTCCGTCAATGATCAGTCCGTGCGTGGCGGGATCGTAGCCGGTGCGCTCGAAGGCGCGCCGCGCAATGGTGCAGGTGACGCAATCCAGCGCCGAGCTTTCGGTCACGAGCGCGCGGCGCGTATCGAATGCGGCCAGTTCGCCCTGCCGCATCGTGCGCGGGGAGGGCGCGTCGTCGGTGAAGGTTACCGTGCCGGTCTTGAGGAAGACGACCTGGATCACGTCGAGCCCGTCGGCCTTCGCCATCTCGGCGGTCCGCGCCATCCTGGCTGCGCCGATCCGGGAATGGGTCACGACCATGTCGCCCAGGGTCCAGGCATCCACGATGGCCTCGAACGGAGCGTCAGGCTCGAGACGGCTCACCCGATGCGTGGCGATGCTCGAACGCCAAATGTCGAATCTGTCCTGCTCTGGAAGATCTTTGGTGTCGAAATGCAGCACGGGAATGGGGGTGGACATGATCTGCCGGTGAAATCCCAACGTCTTTCGAGGGCCGTTATAGAACGGCGCCCGACGCGCGCCGAAGAAGAATTTGACTTCCTGGACCGGAAGACTTGACCGCTGAATTCAAAATCGATCTGCCGCGCTTCGCAGAGCCCGAATCCGTTTACGATGCCGTGCCGGCAACCTATTGGTCGCAAGTGATTTGACGCTCAAGGCCTTTTGCAGATGCCCTCTCCCTATCCGTTGCAAGCCGCTCCCGGTCACTTTCCGCATTGGTCCGGGCGCCGATGCGCGGGGGCTGTTTCCTTTGCTGGGGCGCTCGCGGCTTTTGCCGCCATGACGCTGTTCGCGGCGCCGGCTCACGCGGTCTGCACCCCCGCGGCCGCCGACAATGTCTCGGCGACCTGTACGGGCAGTACCGTCAACCAGGACAATCCGAATGGCTTCGGCACCTCTCTGATCAACAATCTCGGCGTGACCGTCGTCCAGGGTGCGACGGTGACCGGCACCAATTACGGCATCAGGTTCAACAGTGGATCGGTCGTCAATTCCGGTACGGTCACCGGCACGAACCTGTCCGCCATCGAGGCCATCGGCAGCGTCACCGTGACGAATTCCGGGGTGCTCAGCGGCCTGTACGGCGTCGCCTCCAGCGGGACTGCGGTCGTGACGAATTCCGGGACGATTTCGTCATTCAACGGTGACGGCGTGCGGGGCGGCACCAACGTCACCGTCACCAATTCCGGTACCATCACCGCCCCCTTCGAGGGCGTCTATGCCGGCCAGAACGCCGCCGTCGTCAATTCGGGGAGCATCTCCGGCAAGTCCTACGGGATCCTCGTCGGTGGCGACGCCTTCGTGACCAATTCCGGCACCATCGTCGCCCAGGCGGCTGTGATCCGGGCCGCCAGCGGCAGTGCCGTCGTGATCAATTCGGGTACGATGTCGATGCTGGGGAGTTCCGGCAGCGCCATGTACGCGCTGACCAGTCTGACGCTCGTCAATTCCGGCACCATCACGGCTGCCGGAGCAGGGCCTTTCTCGAGCGGCAATATCGACGTGACCAATTCGGGATCGATCATCGTCACGGGATCTGGCCCGGCCATTTCTGCCGGCAATGCCAAGGTGACCAACTCCGGCACGATCATCGCGAACAACGGCTCCGGCGTGAGCGGCAGCAACGTGGACATCACGAATTCCGGGGTGCTGCGCGGCTATTGGGAAGGCGTCATTGCCTCTCAGACGGCGAGCGTTACCAATTCGGGCACGATCGTCGGGGACCATTCGGCGGGTATCTCGGCGAGCAACGATAATCTGTACCTGACGAACTCGGGCTCGATCAGCGGAAGCGGCGCGGGTGCTCGCGCGTTCAATGGCAGCGTCAACGTCGTCAATTCGGGAACAATCGTCGGGACCGGGCCTTCCGGTGTCGGCGTGGTTTCGGGCGCCGCCGGCAGCGTGGTCAATTCCGGCACGATCATCGGCGCGGGCGGGACGGCGATCCAGTTCGGAGCGACGACACCCGCACAGTCCGACAGCCTGACCGTGCTTCCCGGCGCGCGCTTCGGAGGCGTGGTCGATTTCAGCGGCGGTGCCGACACGGTCAGGTTCGGACCGGGAAGCTGGATCCTGAACACGGCCAATTTTGACAAGACGCTGTCGACCGTGACCACCGCCGGCAAACCCTATGTGGTTACGCCCAGCCAGATCATCGTTGCCGATCTCTCCAGCGTCGGCGCCCAGAACCGCGCCATCATGGACATCACCGGCTGGATCGCGTCGGTCCTGCCCGATGCGCCGGTGTTCACGCCCGGCGCGGGCGGGGCCACCGCCTTTGCCGCAACGGAAAGCTCGGCGTCCCCGTTCGATGCGTTCGCCAGCTTCCCCTCGGATGCCCCGGGATATGTCCGCGCGCCCGTTCTCAAGGCGGCGAGCGCAAGCTATGGCGACGGCAACGCGGTCTGGGCCAAGGCCTTCGGCGGCCAGCGCCAGCAGGACAACAGCGACGCCTTGATCGGCGGGACCACGACCGGTTATGGCGGTGCCGTCGGCTATGAGCGCCTCGTCGGTCCGGACCTCAGGCTCGGTGTGCTGGCGGGCGGCAGCGCCAACAAGACCAACCTTCATTTCAATGCCGGCAGCACCGGCACCGACACGGTGTTCGGCGGTGCCTATGGCCGCAAGATCTGGGGCGGCACCTTCCTCGATCTGTCCGTGATTGGCGGAAGCCTGGACAATACCAGCCAGCGCAATATCGGGGGCGGTCTCGCCGTCGCGACGGCAACGGCTTCCTATGGCGGCTGGTTCGTCAATCCGGCGCTGATGTTCGGACGCCGCCTCGACGTCGACGGGCGCGGTTTCACCATCACCCCGGCGGTGAAAGTGCGCTACGTGGCGGCGCATTTCGGCGGCTACACCGAGACGGGCGCGGGCCTTGCCAATGTCAGCGTCCCCGGCCGCGACTTCCAGGCCTGGGAGGAGCGTGCCGAACTCACTTTCGCCAACAGCGCGACGCTCGCCAACGGACATCGCGTGACCGCGCGAGTCTCGGCCGGTGCGCTCGCGCAACAGCGCAGCGCGGGCGGCCTGCTCAACGTCGTCTTGCTCGGGCAGAACTTCGTCGCAGCAACGTCGGACCGCGGCAGCGTCGCCGGCGGCTACGGCAGCGCCGGCATCGACTGGCAGATGGGGCGGCTCACGCTGTTTGCGCTGGGCGAGGCGACCTATACCAACGATGTCTCGCGCACCTATTTCTGCAAGGGCGGCGCGCGCGTGACCTGGTAGGAAACGCCGCCGTCGGTCGCAGTTCGCACTTGCAAAAAAATCGCTCGTCTGCGGAACCAGTTCCGCGCTTCGCCGTTATTCCCCCCAACCGGAGGGTGCGATGCTGGTCGAGCGCGGGTTGCAGGCGATGAATGTGGAACTCGTCAGCGAGGCCTACGGCATCGCCGCGAACTATCTTCGCCGCTCCGGCGCGATCCCCGACTCTCTGGTCACCGACGAACGCCTGCTCGGCTTCATCGTCAAGCTGCTCCAGCGCGGCGAATCCAACAAGATCAGGCTCGCCAACAAGGCGATCGCCCGGTTCCAGGCGCAGACCGAGGCCAGGGCGATTGCCTGATCAAAGACTCCCAAAACAGCGACGAACCAGAGGATGCCATGGAAGCCGCCATTGACCGCATCATGCAGACCTATGACCTGCTCGCCAACCGCACCGCCGCGGCGAGCGCCGAGGCGCGTGAAAAGGTCACGAACTACCTCAACATCCTGATGGAAGCCGGCGAGACGGACACCCACAGGTTGACCGTGTGCGGCCTCACCTATCTGCGGCAGCTCGACGGCAGCGTCGACCCGGTGAAGGCGGGGTATACGGGGCTGTGAAACGACGCCGGGCCGGGCCGGGGCCAGCGGCTCTTGGCGAGAGAAGAGGCTCAAAGCGGCCCTGGTCCAGTATCGCAGCGGAGTGGTTCCATGGAACCGCTCCCGCGCCGAAAACCCCCAATCCCCCACCATATCTTGCATAAATATCAGGCCCGACCCGCAAATGCTTGGCCTGTTGCGGGCGATGTGGTAGATCGCGCTCGCCGCTTCCGATCGCCACACCAGACCTGCCCGTAGCCCGCCAAAAGGCTGCGGCGTTGGAGATATTCGCAAGATGACCGCACCCAAGACCGCCTCTGCGCCCGATTCGTTTTTCACCGCCTCGCTCGATCAGGCCGATCCGGAAATCGCCGCCGCCATCAAGGGCGAGCTCGGCCGGCAGCGCCACGAGGTCGAGCTGATCGCCTCCGAGAACATCGTCAGCCGGGCCGTGCTGGAAGCGCAGGGCTCGGTGATGACCAACAAGTACGCGGAGGGTTATCCGGGCGCGCGCTATTACGGCGGTTGTGAGTGGGTCGACGTCGCCGAGAACCTCGCGATCGATCGCGCCAAGAAGCTGTTCGGCGCCAACTTCGCCAACGTGCAGCCGAACTCCGGCAGCCAGATGAACCAGGCGGTGTTCCTGGCGCTGCTCCAGCCCGGCGACACCTTCATGGGTCTCGATCTCGCGGCCGGCGGCCATCTCACCCACGGCTCGCCCGTCAACATGAGCGGCAAGTGGTTCAAGGCCGCGCACTACACCGTGCGCCGCGAGGACCAGATCATCGACATGGATGCGGTGGCCAGGCAGGCCGAGGAGGTCAAGCCGAAGCTGATCATCGCCGGCGGCTCGGCCTATTCGCGCGCCTGGGACTTCAAGCGTTTCCGCGAGATCGCGGACAGCGTCGGGGCGTACCTGCTGGTCG
Source organism: Bradyrhizobium genomosp. I (2014) (assembly GCF_000261685.1). Lineage (GTDB taxonomy): Bacteria > Pseudomonadota > Alphaproteobacteria > Rhizobiales > Xanthobacteraceae > Bradyrhizobium. The sequence goes on from NZ_AJQE01000316.1 coordinate 12,646, forward strand.
ACATGGCGCATTTCGCCGGGCTCGTCGCCGGCGGCGTGCATGCCTCGCCCGTGCCGTATGCCCACGTCACCACCACCACGACGCACAAATCGCTGCGCGGTCCGCGCGGCGGCCTCATGCTGTGGAATGACGAGACGCTGACCAAGAAGCTCAACTCGGCGATCTTCCCGGGCCTGCAGGGCGGTCCCCTGATGCACGTGATCGCCGCGAAGGCGGTCGCCTTCGGCGAGGCGCTGCGTCCGGACTTCAAGGTCTACGCCAGGAACGTCGTCGAGAACGCCAAGGCGCTGGCAGAGACCTTGAAGGGCCATGGTCTCGATATCGTCTCCGGCGGCACCGACAATCATCTGATGCTGGTCGATCTCCGGCCGAAGGGCCTGAAGGGCAACGTCTCGGAGAAGGCGCTGGTCCGCGCGGCCATCACCTGCAACAAGAACGGCATTCCGTTCGACCCCGAGTCGCCCTTCGTCACGTCAGGGATTCGGCTCGGCACGCCGGCGGCAACCAGCCGCGGGTTCGGTGTGGCCGAATTCCAGCAGGTCGGCGGCATGATCGCCGAGGTTCTCAATGCGATCGCGCAGTCCTCCGACGGCAAGGCGCCGCTGGTGGAAGCTGCGATCAAGGAACGGGTCAAGGCGCTCACCGACCGGTTCCCGATCTACCAGTAAGGCGCCGCATGATCCGGAAAAGTGGATACCGGTTTTCCGATAAGATCATGCGAAAATAAGGGTCCGACGGATGCGCTGCCCGAACTGCAACAGTCTCGATACGCAGGTGAAGGACTCGCGTCCGACCGAAGACTCGTCCGTGATCCGCAGGCGGCGCGTGTGCGTCGCCTGCAATTTCCGCTTCACCACCTTCGAGCGCGTGCAGCTGCGCGAGCTCACGGTGATCAAGCGCAACGGCCGCCGCGTGCCGTTCGATCGCGACAAGCTGATGCGCTCGGTGCAGATTTCGCTCCGCAAGCGGCAGGTCGAGCCGGAGCGGGTGGAGAAGATGGTCTCCACCATCGTGCGCGAGCTCGAGACCGGGGGCGAGGCCGAGATCTCCTCGGAGGTGATCGGCGAGACCGTGATGGAGCATCTGCGCACGCTCGACGACGTCGCCTATGTGCGCTTTGCCTCGGTCTACCGCAATTTCCGCGAGGCCAAGGATTTCGCCGACGTGCTCGGCGAGCTCTCCGGCGAGGAGGAAGCGCGGCTGGCCGCGATCCGCAAATGATCTTCCGCATCCTGGAGGATCAGTTCGCGCAGAAGGCCCGCGAGGCCAGGGATGCCGATCGCCGTTTCATGGAGCTGGCGCTCTCGCTGGGTAGGCGCGGGCAGGGGCGGACCTGGCCCAATCCGGCCGTGGGCGCCGTCATCGTCAAGGACGGGGTGATTGTCGGCCGCGGCTGGACGCAACCGGGGGGACGGCCGCATGGCGAGCCTGAGGCCTTGCTGCGCGCAGGCGAGGCGGCGTGGGGCGCCACGCTCTATGTCACGCTGGAGCCGTGCTCGCATTTCGGCAAGTCGCCGCCTTGCGCCGACGCGGTGATCGCCGCCGGTATCAAGCGGGTGGTGGCGGCGATCGAGGATCCCAATCCCGAGGTCGCAGGCCAGGGCCATGCGCGCCTGCGCGCCGCCGGCATCAATGTGGATGTGGGTCTTTGCGCGGCGGAGGCTGCGTTCGACCATGCCGGGCATTTTCGCCGCATCAGGGATCACCGTCCGCACGTGATCCTCAAGCTCGCGGTCTCGCCCGACGGCAAGATCGGCGCGGCCGGCGGCAAGCCGGTCGCGATCACGGGCGAAGCGGCGCGCGACCGCGTGCATCTCCTTCGCGCGCACAGCGATGCGATCCTGGTCGGCATCGGAACGGTGCTGGCGGACGATCCGCTCCTCACCTGCCGCCTGCCGGGCATGGCGGCGCGCTCGCCGGTGCGCGTGGTGCTCGACCAGAGCCTGCGGATTCCCGCATCGGGCCAGCTCGTGCGATCGGCGCGCGAGACGCCGCTCTGGGTGGTGGGTTCTGAGCTCGCCGAAGCCGCTGCCGCCATGCGGCTTGGCGCGGCCGGTGCGCAAGTGATCCGCATGTCGCGGGGAGGCTCGTCCGGACTCGACCTTCCGGCCGTGCTGCACGCTCTGGCGGAGAAGGGCATCACCCGCCTGATGGTCGAGGGCGGCAGCCGTGTCGCCGCGTCCTTCGTTGCGGCCGATCTCGTCGACGAGACCTGGCTGTTCCGCGGCGCGGAAGAGGTCGGCTCCGGCGGCGTCGATGCGCTCGATGCATTGCCCCTGTCGAAAATCACGCAGTCGCCGGCCTACAAGCTTCATGCTAGCGAGACCTTCGGCAAGGATACTCTCACCATCTACGAGCGTGCGTAATGTTCACCGGCATTGTCACCGATATCGGCGAGATCGTCAGCTTCACGCCCACGGCGCAGGGGCAGCTGCACCGTCTGCGCATCGCCTGCCGCTATGATCAGACCACCATTGCGGACGGCGCCTCGATCGCCTGCAATGGCGTCTGCCTGACGGTGGTTGCCTCCGGCGTCGCCGACGGCAAGGACTCTAAGCAAAGGACCTGGTTCGACGTCGATGCGGCCGCCGAGACACTGGCGCTGACGACGGCAAAGCACTGGAAGCTGGGCACCAGGCTCAATCTGGAGCGCGCGCTCAAGATCGGTGACGAACTCGGCGGCCACATCGTCGCCGGCCATGCCGACGGCATCGCCACCATCGTCAGCCGCGAGGATCTGCCCGACATGGCGCGGTTCGTGCTCTCGACGACGCGCGAGCTGGCGCGGTTCATCGCGACCAAGGGCTCGATCACGCTCGACGGCGTCTCGTTGACAGTCAATACAGTTGCAGACGTGACCTTTTCAGTGCTGATCATCCCGCACACGCTGACGGTCACGACCATCGGCGGCTGGAAGGCGGGGGGCGAGGTCAACATCGAAGTCGACCTGATGGCCCGCTACGCGGCGCGGCTGACGGAAATGACGGCGTAGCCGTCATTCCGGGATGGTCCGCAGGACCAGGCCCGGAATCTCGAGATTCTCGGGTGCGCAAGGGCGCGCCCTAGTTCGATGCATCGCATCGCCCCGGAATGACGGTTTCTAGCTTGGCTTACATGCTTCCGGCGACTACATAGCGCCGACCCCTTTCGAAACGGATTGAACGATGGCAGACGCGCGGCGCGCACCCCTGAAGGATCAGACCGACATTTCCGGCGCGCGCGCGCTGATTGTCGAGGCGCGGTTCTATGACGATCTCCAGGACGCGCTGCTGGATGGCGCGGTGACTGAACTGAAGGCGGCTGGCCTGACGCATGACGTCATCACGGTTCCCGGCGCGCTGGAAATCCCCGCGGCGGTCGCCATCGCGGTCGATGCCGCGGCGGCGAACGGCAAGCCCTATGACGCCGTGATCGCGCTCGGCTGCGTCATCCGCGGCGACACCATTCACTTCGAGATCGTGTCGCAGGAATCCTCGCGCGCGCTGATGGACCTTGCGGTGGCGCGCAAGCTGCCGCTCGGCAACGGCATCCTCACCGTCAACACCGAAGCGCAGGCCTGGGCGCGGGCACGCGCCAGCGAGCTCGACAAGGGCGGCGATGCCGCGCGCGCCGCGCTTGCGATGCTGCGCATCAAGCGCCGCCTGGCGCAGGCCTGAAGCCATGGCTGACAACAGCAAGAAGCCGGCGGGCGCTCCGGAGAAGAAAGCGAACCGCCGCGGCGCGGCGCGGCTCGCAGCCGTGCAGGCGTTGTACCAGATGGATATCGCCGGGGCCGGCATCAACGACATCTTTGCCGAGTTCGAGAGCCATTGGCTCGGCAACGAGGTCGAGGGCGACACTTACCTGCCGGCCGAGGCAGCGTTCTTCCGCGACGTCGTCTCGGGCGTTGTGCGCGACCAGAAGAAGCTCGATCCGCTGATCGACGAGGCGCTGTCGAAGGGCTGGCCCTTGAAGCGGATCGAAGCCATCCTGCGCGCGGTGCTGCGCGCGGGAGCCTATGAGCTCCAGCATCGCAAGGACGTGCCGGGCCGGGTGGTGATTTCGGAATATGTCGACGTCGCCAACGCGTTTGTCGATCGTGAGGAAACCGGCATGGTGAATGCGGTGCTCGACCAGATCGGCCGCCAGTTTCGCGGCGACGAGTTCGGGCGGGGGTAGTTTCCCGCAAGGGCGGTGAATTGATGCGCGATGGCTGCCCCATACTCCGCTGTCATCACCCGCGGAGGCGGGTGATCCAGTACGCCGCGGCCCATCGAGTTCACACGACCGCTTCTGGAATACTGGATCGTCCGGTCAAGCCGGGGGATCACAGTGGAGAATGGGGCTAGGCACGTGGCAGACCCGCACAATCCCTCCGCCGAAGACGCCCTCATCGCGCGCTATTTCAAGCCGCTGGCGACCGACCCCGGCGCGTTCGGGCTGGTCGATGACGCCGCGGTCCTGTCCTCATCCGGCGACGACATCGTCGTCACCACCGATGCCGTGGTCGAGGGCGTGCACTATCTTGCCGAGGATCCGCCCGACACCATCGCGCGCAAGGCGCTGCGGGTGAACCTGTCCGATCTCGCCGCCAAGGGCGCGATGCCAGCCGGATTCGTGCTGACGCTGGCGCTGCGCAGCCAGGAAGATGCCTGGCTCCGTCCCTTTGCCGACGCGCTGGGCGCGGACGCAAAGAACTTCGCTTGTCCTCTGCTCGGCGGCGACACGGTGTCGACGCCGGGCCCGCAGATGATCTCGATCACCGCCTTCGGCCGCGTGCCTCGGGGGCGGATGGTCGGCCGGACCGGGGCAAGGCCGGGCGACCGCATCCTGGTGACGGGGACGATCGGCGATGCCGGGCTCGGCCTCGACGTGCTCCGCGGCGGCGCTGCGGCCGGAGCGCTGACATCCGATCCCGCTGCACGGGATTTTCTGGTCTCACGCTATCGGGTGCCGCAGCCGCGCAACGTGCTGGCGCAGGCGGTGCGCGATCACGCGACCGCGGCGATGGACGTCTCCGACGGCCTCGCTGGCGACCTGACCAAGCTCTGTGCAGCGTCCGGGGTCTCGGCTTCGGTCGACGTGACGAGCGTGCCGCTCTCGGCCGCGGCGGCCGGACTGCTCGCAAGCAACGTCGTCGGCATCGAGGCGCTGCTTGCGGGGGGCGATGACTACGAGGTGCTGTGTACCGTTCCGCCGGCGCAAAGCGACGCGCTGATTGCCGCGGGGCGGACCATGGGCGTTGCCGTGACCGCGATCGGTACGATCGTGGAGGGGTACGAGCGGCCGCGCTTCCTGGACGGGCAGGGCCAGGAACTGCTCTTGACGCGGCTGTCCTACAGCCACTTCCAAAGCGCGATACGATCAGGATGAATCGTCATCGCGCTTCAGGTCACTGTTTGAGCATGATCTTTTCGGAAAACCGCTGTGCACTTTTCCGGATCATGCTGTGAGAATCGCTCCAAACGGCATCCTGGTTCTCGGCACTTGGCCTAAATACCTGCCGAGATCGGCGTTTTCGGCCTCATCCGGCGTTGCACCCTCAATTTGATTTTGGCAAGCTTGCGACCGACTAAGGCCGCCCCTTTTGGGCAAGGGGCGGCCTTGTTCGAAATCAAGGCGCCGCACCGCACGACGGACAACAAAGGCGCCGGGGGTACATCAAGGATCTGAGGCAAAAATCACATGACAGCATTATGGTTGATAGTGCTCTGCGGAGTGCTTTCCGTCGTCTACGCGATTTGGGCGACGTCTTCGGTGTTGGGCGCGGATGCGGGGTCGCCGCGCATGCAGGAGATTGCAGGTGCCGTGCGCGAAGGCGCACAGGCGTATCTGCGACGCCAGTACACCACGATCGGTCTCGTCGGTATCGTCATCTTCGTGCTGCTTGCCTATTTCCTCGGGCTCTATGTCGCGATCGGTTTTGCCATCGGCGCCATCCTGTCCGGCGCCGCCGGCTTCATCGGCATGAACGTCTCGGTCCGCGCCAACGTCCGCACCGCCCAGGCTGCGACGACGTCGCTGGCCGGCGGTCTCGAACTCGCCTTCAAGGCGGGCGCCATCACCGGCCTCCTGGTTGCCGGTCTCGCGCTGCTCGGTGTGACCCTCTATTTCGGCTTCCTGGTCCACTCGCTGAAGCTCGCGCCCGATAGCCGCACCGTCGTCGACGCCATGGTGGCGCTCGGCTTCGGCGCCTCGCTGATCTCGATCTTCGCCCGTCTCGGCGGCGGCATCTTCACCAAGGGTGCGGACGTCGGCGGCGACCTCGTCGGCAAGGTCGAGGCCGGCATTCCCGAGGACGATCCGCGCAACCCCGCGACCATCGCCGACAACGTCGGCGACAATGTCGGCGACTGCGCCGGCATGGCCGCCGACCTGTTCGAGACCTATGCGGTGACCGCGGTCGCCACCATGGTGCTGGCTGCGATCTTCTTCGCCAAGACGCCGATCCTCGCCAACATGATGACGCTGCCGCTCGCGATCGGCGGCATCTGCATCATCACCTCGATCATCGGCACGTTCTTCGTCAAGCTCGGGCCGAGCCAGTCGATCATGGGCGCGCTCTACAAGGGCCTGATCGCGACCGGCATCCTGTCGCTGATCGGCATCGCGCTGGTGATCTACTACCTGATCGGCTTCGGCAAGCTCGAGGGCGTCGACTACACCGGCATGGCGCTGTTCGAATGCGGCGTGGTCGGCCTCGTCGTCACCGCGCTGATCATCTGGATCACCGAATACTACACCGGCACCGACTACCGTCCGGTGAAGTCGATCGCCCAGGCCTCGGTCACCGGCCACGGCACCAACGTGATCCAGGGCCTCGCCGTCTCGATGGAAGCGACCGCACTGCCCGCGCTCGTGATCATCGCCGGCATCCTGGTCACCTACAGCCTCGCCGGCCTGTTCGGCATCGCGATCGCGACCGCCACCATGCTGGCGCTGGCCGGCATGGTCGTCGCGCTCGACGCCTTCGGCCCCGTCACCGACAACGCCGGCGGCATCGCCGAAATGGCGGGCCTGCCGAAGGAGGTGCGCAAGTCGACCGACGCGCTGGATGCGGTCGGCAACACCACCAAGGCGGTGACCAAGGGCTACGCGATCGGCTCCGCCGGTCTCGGCGCCCTGGTGCTGTTCGCGGCCTATAATCAGGACCTCAAGTTCTTCGTCGCCGGCTCCGCGCAGCATCCCTACTTCGCGGGCGTCAATCCGGACTTCTCGCTCAACAACCCCTATGTGGTGGTGGGCCTCTTGTTCGGCGGCCTGTTGCCGTATCTGTTCGGCGCGATGGGCATGACCGCCGTCGGCCGCGCCGCCGGCGCTATCGTCGAGGAGGTGCGGCGTCAGTTCCGCGAGAAGCCGGGCATCATGCAGGGCACCGACAAGCCCGACTACGGCAAGGCGGTCGACCTGCTGACCCGGGCGGCGATCAAGGAGATGATCATCCCCTCGCTGCTCCCGGTGCTGTCACCGATCGTGGTCTACTTCCTGATCTATGCGATCGCGGGCGGCGGCGCGGCTGGGAAGTCGGCGGCGTTCTCGGCCGTGGGCGCAATGCTGCTCGGCGTGATCGTGACGGGCCTGTTCGTTGCGATCTCGATGACCTCCGGCGGCGGCGCCTGGGACAACGCCAAGAAGTACATCGAGGACGGCCATTTCGGCGGCAAGGGTAGCGATGCCCACAAGTCGGCGGTGACCGGCGACACCGTCGGCGATCCCTACAAGGACACGGCGGGCCCCGCGGTGAACCCGATGATCAAGATCACCAACATCGTGGCCTTGCTGCTGCTGGCGATTTTGGCGCACTGAGCGGCGTCACGCGTTTGCAGAAAAAGCCCCGCGGCGTGAGCCGCGGGGCTTTTGTTTTCACGATATCGTTCCTTCGCGGCATGCTTTGTCGCAGGGGAACTGTGACCTCAATTACAAAGTGTCTTCCCTCCGGGGACTACCGTGCAGCCGCTGTCTCACCACTGGAGGGAAGAATGACGCAAGCTGCAAACCTGAATCCAAGACACGGGAAAGCCGGACGCCAGCCGACCAGAGCCGGCTTGAAACCGCCCAGCGCGAATGCAGACCCCGGCTTGTTCGGCCGGATGTTTGACCTGCCGGCATTCACGGCGCCGGAGGCCTCGCTGCAGGCGCTTGCCACCGCGATGAAGGACGCCAGTCCGGACGATGTGACCGGTGACAATTCCAACATTCCGTCGGGCTTTACCTATCTCGGCCAATTCGTCGATCACGACATCACGCTCGATCTCACCTCGCTCGCCGAGAAGCAGGAGGATCCCAACGCCACCACCAACTTCCGCACGCCGAGGCTGGATCTGGACAGCATTTACGGTCTGGGACCGGATGGCAGCCCCCAACTCTACGCTCGCGACACCAACAACATCACACAGCCCGGGCCGAAGTTCCTGCTCGGCAAGACAGCGCCCACGCCGCGCGCGGCCGGCGTCTTTCCGAATGATCTGACGAGGAATTCGGAAGGGCGAGCCCTGATCGGCGACCACCGCAATGACGAGAATCTGCTGGTCGCACAGACGCACCTTGCGTTCCTGAAATTCCACAACAAGGTCGTCGACATGCTCGCGGCCGGTCCCAGCGCGCCGGCGCCCGACAAGCTCTTCTCTGAAGCACGAAAGCTGGTGACCTGGCACTATCAATGGATGGTGCTGCACGATTTCGTCGAGCGCTTGACGGAGAAGGGCATCGTCGCCAGGATTCTGCACGAGGGCCGGAAGTTCTATCGATTCCAGAAGGTGCCCTATATGCCGGTCGAGTTCTCGGCGGCGGCCTACCGGCTCGGTCACAGCATGGTTCGCGAAACATACAGCCACAACCGTGTGTTCACGCAGCCCGGCGGCTTCACTGCGGCGACCCTCAGCCTCGAGTTCTTCTTCTCCGGGCTCTCCGGCCGCATCCTGGGCGAGATCGCCGGTACCACTCCCAACGCGCCCAATTCCCCGCCCAACGTCAGCACCTTGCCCACGGATTGGATCATCGACTGGAGCCGCTTCTACGAATTCGATCCTGCGATTCCGCCGACGCCGAACTTCCTGTTCAACCATTCGCGCAAGATCGATCCATTCCTCATTCCGAAATTGCACGATCTCCCAGGTGGCGGCGGCAGCCTTCCGTTCCGCAACCTGCAGCGCGGAGTCAATCTCGGATTGCCGTCGGGGCAAGACGTGGCTCGTGCGATGGGGATTCCAGTGCTCAAGCCAGCGGAGATCGCAACCGGTACGGACGGCGCCGTTGCGGCCGCCCAGGGCTTCGATCGAAAGACGCCGCTCTGGTACTACATCCTCAAGGAGGCCCAGGTGAAGACCGGCGGTCTTCGGCTCGGTCCGGTCGGCGCGCGTATCGTGGCCGAGGTGTTCATTGGCATCGTCGCTGGCGATAACCAATCCTATCTCAGCCAGCAGAACTGGAAACCGACGCTGCCGGCGAAGACTCCGGGCACTTTCCTGATGAGCGATCTCTTGCGCTTCGTCGGAGAGATCAGTCCGATCGACGGGGTCACGACCGGATAGCAGTCGCTCAAGTCCCGGATGCCGCAGGCGGCATCCGGGATACGAGAACTATTGCACGTCCATCTGCAGCCCTTCCTTCTGGATGATGCCGGCGAACTTCTTCGTCTCGGCGTCCAGGAAGGCCGCAAATTGCTGCGGGGTGCCGTAGTCGGCGCGGGCGCCCATGGCCGCGATCTGCTTCTTGATCTCCTCACGCTCCAGCATCGCCTTGACCTGGAGATTGAGCGCGTTGAGCACCTCGGGTGAGACCCCCTTCGGCAGGAACACCGAGAACCAGGACGAGACGTCGAAATTGGCCAGCTCCGGCGCGCTCTCTCGCATCGTCGGCAGGTTCGGCGCGAGGTCGCTGCGCTCGGTCGTGGTGACGCAGAGACCGTTGAGTGTGCCGTTCTGCACCTGAGGCAGGCTCGGATAGAGATTGTCGAACAGGATCTGGATGTCGCCGGCGAGGGCCGCCTGGAGTGCGGGTCCGGCGCCGCGGAACGGGATGTGCGTCATCTTCAGGCCGGTGAGCTGGAGAAACCAGGCGCCGGTGAGGTGAGGGCTCTGGCCGACGCCCGAGGAGGCGTAGCTGAGCTTGTCCGGATTGGCCTTGAGATAGGCGATGAGCTCGGGGATCGACTTGATGCCGGTCTTCGGATGCGCCGAGACGATGTTCGGGATCCGGATCATGTTCGAGACCGGCTGCAGCTGGTCGGGCTTGTAGGTGAGATTCTTGAAGATGCTGTAGGCGATCGCGTTCGGACCGGGATTGCCGATCAGGATGGTGTGTCCATCAGGCTTGGCACGGACCACCTCGGCAGTCCCGATGGTGCCGCCGCCGCCCGAGCGGTTTTCCACCACCGCCGATTGGCCCCAGGCGGTTTGCAGATGCGCGGCCAGGAGCCGGCCCATCACGTCGGTCGAGCCGCCGGCCGCAGCTGGCACGACGAGGCGAACGTTTTCGGTGGGCTTCCAGTCGGCGAGGCTCGATCGCGGCAGTATGGCTGCAGCCGAAAGGCCGGCAGCACCGGTAAGCACGCGACGGCGGGACAACAAAGGCTTAGGCACGAATCCACTCCCTGCTTCTTTCTTTGCAGGGACCGTATGGAACAGCTCGTGCGACCGCAAGTCGCGTGCGACGATGAGTGCTGCGCGGAGAGCGGCACGACGCCGCAGGCTCGCGCCATTTACCTTCCGGCGGAATTGGAAGGGCCCTCGATCCTTGTTCGACGCGTTTTCTTCGTGCGAACCGTATCCACTTCGCTCGAAGACACGCCGAAGACTCAGTTGAAGCTGAGCAGCTTGAACAGCGGCGCGAGGTAGCTCATCTCCTGGCCCGACGTCGGCGTCGTACGGCTGATGAAGTCGAAGATCTTGCCGTCCTGGAGGCCGTAATTCGCAAGCCGGCGCACGCGCCGGTTCTTGTCGAAATAGATCGCGATCACGCGCTGGTCGACCACCTTCTGGTTCATGAAGGCGACCGGGCGCTCCGAGCGCTGCGAGATGTAGTAGAAGACCTCACCGTCGAGGGTCGCGACCGTGGAGGGCGTGCCCATCACGATCAGCACCTGGTCCTGGCTTGCGCCGATCGGAATCTGCTCGAGCGCGCCGGGCGGCAGGATGTAGCCCTTCTGGAATTGCTCGCCCGTGCAGCCCGCAAGTGCCGCGCCGACGACGGCCGCGGCGGCGAGCATGCGCAAGCCGCGCCAGCATGCGTGAAGGCCGCGCCGCTTACCTGCGCGCAGGCTGGTCTGGTTGGTTGTGGTCATAGCGGAACTGATTCCGTCCCCTTGCGTCGCGCGAGGCGCTGAAGTACCGGGCTGGGCGTCTTAATGCAACACGCGCGCGCCCGCTTGCGGAAACCACAATGCTTTGGCCGTTCAACCACTTCAGGAAACCCCGACTAACCCCGCCGGGCACCATTGAAGCCATCTATGGCATGATCGTGACGCAGGCGCGAGAACCCATATTTTACCGGGGCTTGGGCGTGCCCGACACGGTTAACGGTCGTTTCGACCTGTTGCTGCTACATCTCTGGCTGCTGCTGCGCCGCCTGCGCACGGTCCAAAGCGCCACGGAGCTGTCCCAGGCGCTGTTCGACCGCTTCTGCGAGGACATGGACGACAATCTGCGCGAGATGGGGGTCGGCGACCAGACCGTGCCGAAGCGGATGCGGGCCTTCGGCGAGGCGTTCTACGGTCGCGTCCAGGCCTATGACCAGGCCATGGAGGCCGGCGGCGAGGCGCTGGCATCGGCGATCTGCAAGAATATCTTGAATGGGACCGGCCTCGATCAGGCGCAGCGGCTTGCGGCCTATGCCCGGGCCAGCGAGGCCGATCTTGGCCGGACCGACGAGGGCGCGCTGTTGCGCGCTTCCTTCAAGTTTCCTCCAGCGCTCCCTGAGGATGTCACGCCATGACCCGACCGAATGCCGGATCCCAGCCCGATCCCTGGCGGGTGCCCGTCATCGTTGCGCAGATCCCCGATGCCGGCCTGCATCGCGAGCTCGAGGCATCAGCGGCCGAGCGGCAGGCCATGGCGGAGGTCGCAGGCCTCCGCGAGATCCTGTCCGCCCGGGCCGAGTTCGACGTGGTGCCCAAGAGCGGCGGCCGGGTTCAGGTCACCGGCACCGTCCGGGCTAGGGTCGGCCAGACCTGCGTGGTCACGCTGGATCCGATCGAGAGCGAGATCGAGGAGGAGGTGGACCTGATGTTCGCCCCCGAGGCCGAGGCGCGCCGCCTGGCCGATCTGATCGAGGAGGGGCAGGACGAGGAGGGGCCGCCTGAGGTCGCCGATCCTCCGGAGCCGATCCTTGGTGGCATCATCGACCTCGGCCGGCTCGCCACCGATGCCCTGTTCCTGGCGATCGATCCCTATCCGCGCAAGGAGGGGGCCGTGTTCGAGGCGGAGGTCACCGCCCCCGATCCGGAGGACCATCCATTCGCGGCGTTGAAGGCGCTGCAGGACAACAAGAAGGGCCAGTAGCGGGCCTTCCACGGCAGATCGCCTTGCAAGGGCGTGCGAGGCATTTCCCGGGATGGTTTCAAAGCGGTCCTTATCCGACTGATTTCAATATGTTTCTTGCAAATTTCGCGCTTCGCGGCAAGATCGCCCTGAATGCAAAAGGCTGGGGGCAAGAGGTTGTTTCGGGGTAACAAAACGCTATTGTCGCGCCCCGGTCCGGGTGCGGCGTGGCGCTTGGCCGGTCGTCATGTCCGTGGCGAACCCATTTTGCAGCCCCGCTAGCTCAAGACCGCACCAGACCAGGTTTCCAGGACTTTCATGCCAAGCAAGGTTCGCATCGCGCTGGACGCCATGGGGGGCGATGTCGGCCCCGCCGTGGTCATTCCGGGCGCCGCCATCTCGCTTGGCAGGCATCGCGATACCGAGTTCCTGCTGGTCGGCGACCGCGCCAGGATCGAGCCCGAGCTCGAGAAGCACCCGAAGCTGAAAGCCGCCTCCAGAATTGTCCATACCGACGTCGCCGTCAGCATGGAGGACAAGCCGAGCCAGGCGCTGCGGCACGGCCGCAAGACCTCCTCGATGTGGCTCGCGATCGATGCGGTCAAGAAGGCCGAGGCGGATGTCGCAATCTCCGCCGGCAATACCGGCGCGCTGATGGCGATGGCGCGCTTCCACCTGCGGACGCTGCCGGGCATCGACCGCCCGGCGATCTCGGCGATCTGGCCGACCATGCGCGGCGAGTCCGTCGTGCTCGATCTCGGCGCCACCCTCGGCGGCGATGCCCACCATCTGGTGTCGATGGCGGTGATGGGCGCGGCCAAGGCGAGCGTGCTGTTCAACAAGAAGCGGCCGACGGTCGGGCTGCTCAACATCGGCGCCGAGGAGATCAAGGGGCACGAGGAGATCCGCGAGGCCAGCGAGATCCTGCGGGCGAGAAACCTGCCGGAGCTCGACTATATCGGCTTCGTCGAGGGCGACGGCATCGGCAAGGGACTGGCCGACGTCATCGTGACCGAGGGCTTCAGCGGCAACATCGCGCTCAAGGCTGCCGAGGGAACCGCGCGCCAGATGGCGGAATTGCTCCGTAACGAGATGCAGCGGAGCTGGCTCTCCAAGCTCGGCTACGTCTTCGCCCGCAGCGCCTTCCAGGCCCTGCGCGACAAGATGGACCCCAACAAGTCCAATGGCGGCGTGCTGCTGGGATTGAGGGGGGTGGTGGTGAAGAGCCATGGCGGAACCAACGCCGAAGGCTTTGCCTATGCGATCGATGTTGGCTATGAGATGGCTCACTACGATCTCCTGAACAAGATCAATCAGATGCTCAACCGCGAGGGTGGTGCACTCAGTTCCGTGCAGGCCGCGCAGGAGGCTGTTTCGTGACTCAAATTCGTTCGGTCGTGCTCGGCTGCGGCTCGTATCTGCCGGAGCAGGTGGTGACCAACGCCCAATTGGCGGCGCGCATCGACACCTCCGACGAGTGGATCGTGCAGCGCACCGGCATTCGCGAGCGGCACATCGCGGCCGAGGGCGAGTTCACCTCGCATTTGGCGATCAAGGCGGCGCAGGCCGCGCTCCGCGATGCCGGCCTGGACGCGCAGGCGATCGACCTGATCGTGCTGGCGACCTCGACACCGGACAACACCTTCCCGGCGACCGCCGTCGCCGTGCAGCACGGGCTCGGCATCAATCATGGCGCGGCCTTCGACCTCCAGGCGGTGTGCTCGGGCTTCGTGTTCGCGCTCGCCACCGCCGACAATTTCCTGCGCACGGGTGCCTTCAAACGCGCGCTGGTGATCGGCGCCGAGACCTTCTCGCGCATCCTCGACTGGAACGACCGCGGCACCTGCGTGCTGTTCGGCGACGGCGCCGGCGCCGTGGTGCTGGAGGCGCAGGAGCAGCCGGGCAATGCCACGAGCGACCGCGGCGTCGTGACCACGCACCTGCGCTCCGACGGCCGCCACAAGGCCAAGCTGTACGTCGACGGCGGCCCGTCCTCGACCCAGACCGTCGGCCATCTGCGCATGGAAGGCCGCGAGGTCTTCAAGCATGCGGTCGGCATGATCACCGACGTGATCGTCGACGCCTTCCAGGCGACCGGGCTCAATGCCGACAGCATCGACTGGTTCGTGCCGCACCAGGCCAACAAGCGAATCATCGACGCCTCCGCCCACAAGCTTCACATCGCGCCGGAAAAGGTGGTGCTGACGGTGGACCGTCACGGCAATACCTCCGCCGCCTCGATCCCGCTGGCGCTGGCGGTGGCGCGCAGGGACGGCCGCATCAAGAAGGGCGACCTGGTTCTGCTGGAGGCGATGGGCGGCGGCTTCACCTGGGGCTCGGCGCTGGTGCGCTGGTAAGCCACAGTCGATCGAATTCTGCCCGAATCAGCACCGATTATCGATGCGTCGGCATTGATGAGCGCTGTTGACCGTCGTATCGTAACCTCATAATTTCAGACAACAATTGTTCGCCGTGATGTGGGGCAGGGCGATGACCGATCAAAGTAAAACCGTAACGCGTGTTGATCTCTGTGAAGCCGTCTACCAGAAAGTAGGCCTGTCGCGCACGGAATCGTCCGCCTTCGTGGAACTCGTGCTGAAGGAGATCACCGACTGCCTGGAGAAGGGCGAGACGGTGAAATTGTCCTCTTTCGGGTCGTTCATGGTCCGCAAGAAGGGTCAGCGCATCGGCCGTAACCCGAAGACCGGCACCGAGGTGCCGATCTCGCCGCGCCGGGTCATGGTGTTCAAGCCGTCGGCGATCCTGAAGCAGCGGATCAACGGCCAGCACCGCGCCAACGGCGACGCCAGCAAGGCTCCACAAGAGGCGTAGCGCCTCTCGCAAAGGATTTGGCATTTGGACAAGGCGCCGGATGCGTTCCGAACCATCAGCGAAGTAGCGCAGGAACTCGACATTCCGCAGCACGTGCTGCGGTTCTGGGAGACCCGGTTCTCCCAGATCAAGCCGATGAAGCGCAGCGGCGGGCGCCG
>NZ_AJQE01000317.1 GCF_000261685.1 Bradyrhizobium genomosp. I (2014)
GACGTCGACCTGCTCAAGGGCATCCGCCGGCTGCTCTACGGCGAGGGCTATACCATCCGCGGGGTGCAGCGGATCCTGAAGGAGCACGGCGTCAAATCGGTGCAGGGCCTCGCCGACAGCGCGGCCGCGGTCTCGTTCGGCGCCATCGAGGACGCCATCGGCGCGAGCCTGATGGAGCCTGAGGACGAGGCGCCCATCAAGGGCGTCACCGACACCGACGATGACGACTACCAGGGTGACGAGGAAGAAGGCATCGACTTCCGCTTCACGGAGGTCGACGACGAGGAGATCCTCACCACCTTCCGCAAGGGCGGCGCCACTGCTGCGCCCGCCGGCCCCAGTGCGCTGGACCGGGAACGTCTCGGCCGGGCACTCGCCGACCTCGTTGCCATCAGGGAGATGCTGGATCAGGCGCTGAAGGACGGGTAGGGGCGGTGGTCCCACCGGCTTGCCGGCAGTTCCGGGCGCTTTGGGCTCCCGATTGAGGAGAGGCACCAAAATGCTGCGACCTCGCCTTGCGCAAAGCGGCGATCCTAGCTAATGGAACGACATTCGGAGCGTGGCGCAGCCCGGTTAGCGCACTAGTCTGGGAGACTAGGGGTCGGAGGTTCAAATCCTCTCGCTCCGACCATTTTTTCAGCTATCTGTCAGTGGATTGATTGTCGGCGTGGAGACTGCTCCCGCCGATTGCTCTTGCATGACGGCTGGTCTCGCGGTGGCTGGTTCGGTGGTCGGCAAACAAAATGCCGAAAACAACCCCATGCACAGTAGCGATGTCATTGACAGAATGATGTTTCTCCGAAGCGGATTTGATCCGTCGAGCAAAACAGTTGTTATGGTGCTAGCTAGGAAAGTGGCTGCGTCTCCGAAAACATATCAACGATCCTGTTGGTCATGCCGTTCACGATCAGCACCTGATCTTTCATTTTCACGTATAGATAGTCACGCAAATCCGGAATTTGCGACAGAACCTGCGTTGGCAGCGAGTTGGCCTTGACGCCTTTTGGAAGCTTCTCCCCGATTGCGGAGTTAAAGTCCTTGGCGGATTTCGTGCTCTTCAGCCTGAACTCGACCTCGGTGTTCTCAGGCAGTACGGACTTGCGAATCTGCTCGCGCTGCATGTTGGTCAGGTTGAGCTTCGGCAGCGATGGATTCTGGGGCACCTTTGTGCCGTTGCTCAGTTCGACGGCGCCTCGACCGCTTTGTTGCGCCAGCGAAAGTGCGGTACTGCCGAGTATAATCGCCAGCGCGACGCTGATGGCAGGAACTTTCATGGGTTTACATCCTCTCTGGGATGTCGCCCTTGAGGCAGTAACGAATAGATTATTCGTCTGTTCCACAAGTCCTGGCGGACAGTCGCCCAAACGCGAGGTCCGCCCCGCTCGGTGCGTCCAGGGCGATTTGCATCGTAGGTAAATCCGAAGCACCGTTGTGGGAAGGTATGGAATAGACCAATCCATGCACCACGACCGATTTTGACGCGGCTCCAGACGCATTGCATGCAGCCGCCGGTCCTCCTACGATCGCGTTCGGCTGGATCCGGGAATAAGGCGTATGGAACCGCACACCGCCACGTCAAATGTCATCTCCACGACGAACCGGCTGCTGCGGATCATTCCTGCTGATGAACTGTCTCAAGTCCTCGCGATTTCCGAGAAAGTGAAGCTGTTCCGCGTCAGGTTCTTCATCACTACAAGTTGCCGATGGACCACGTCTACTTCCTCGAAAGTGGACTTGTGTCCGTCGGAGCCAAGGTAGGTCGCGAGAAATTCGTCGAAGTCTGGCTGATTGGGTCGGAGGGCCTGGTGGGATCGCCGGTCCTGCTGGGGGCCGGCACCGAGCCGCTGCACCGCAGGACTGTTCAGGTCGGCGGACATGCCTTGCGAATAAGGACGCGGGAATTTCGAGACGCAATCAAACGGCTTCAGGTCCTTCATGCCGTCCTCAATGCCTATCTGGGTGTTGTTCTCGTTCAGACCTCGCAATCCGGCGCATGCAACGCCACGCACGATCTGAAGCATCGTCTCGCCAGATGGTTGCTCCTCGCTCGATCCTCCTGAACACGGACGAGATTCCGCTGACCCACAGCGTGCTGGCGCAATTGCTCGGCGTACGACGAGCAAGTGTCACGGATTGCCTGGATCTGCTCGAAAGCGAGGGTCTGATCAGGACCAAGCGTGGACAGATTTCCATTTGCCGGTTTGGCGAACTTGCCAACATGTGTTGCGATTGCTTTCGCCTGATTGATCGGGAATACGATCGGCAGCTGGCCTCGGTGCGACAGATCGATCACGTGGAGGACGACGCTCTGTTCGAGACGTCCGCCCTTGATCCATCTCTCGGTTCTGTCCAGACGCGGTGAGCAGTTGGGCGCGAGGCGCGTTCTTTCTGACAATGGCGAGTGCGATGAGGCTGAATGGCCACCGCATTCGATCGAAACGGGGCCAGAGAGTGCCGAATGCCGCTCCGACATCTTTCGGCAGTTCAACCTAGCCGAAACGACAAAGACTGATCACCGGTGTCGAGCGGTTCGACTACACAAAGAGGTATCCTCGACCGCATATGGGCAATCGATGCGCTGTTGGGGTTCCAGAGGTGAAGGCGGGTTATCGATGAGGTTTGGGAAGTCCGTCTGGCGGATTCGAACGGCAAGTGCGGATATCAAACGATCCGAGTGATCTGCAAGCGATAGTCGAGCCTGGCGTGTTTTTCGGCGGCGGAGCGGAAACGAGGCTGCCGCGCTCATTGGCTCAAGGTTCGCCGCAAGTGAAGCATCCGTTCAGGAGCCGGTAGCACGGTGTCTCCAGTGCAACGAAGAGTTGTCATGTGTGTACGGCATCGGACCGTGCGCGGATTGAAGGTCACCTGCATTGACCGGCTTTTGTCGAGCTATTGCGATCTGCATGGCTGCTCTATCTTGTCCGCAAATATCGTCCAGCGATCTTAGGCGGCCTCCGTCAAGGCGCGTCCGAGCCAGCTGGACATGGGAGGAGTCGCAGATGAGCACGAGCAAACGTGTGACGCGACGCCGTCTCCTGAAGGACACGGGGCTTGCCCTTCTGGCAGTCGGCTCGGCGCCAGTTCTTTCGACACCATTCGTCTCCAGCGCGATGGCAGAGAGCAAAACACTGTCCATTGTACAGTGGAGTCACTTCGTCCCAGCCTATGACCAATGGTTCGACAATTTCGCGAAGGAGTGGGGAGACAAGAACCACATCGATGTTACCGTCGATCACATCCCGGTGGGCGACGTCGCTGCACGCGCTGCTGCCGAGGCGTCAGCGGGATCGGGCCACGATCTTTTCGGCTGGAATGGCGCCGGCGGCGCGCATCTCTACCGCAAGTTCCTCGTCGACGTGACGGATCTCGTCGAATCGGTGGAGAAGAAATACGGCAAGATCACCGTCATCGGCCGGCAGATCGGCTACAACCAGGACGACAAGACGTGGTCCGCATTCCCGGACTTCTACATCAATTTCCCGGTGATGTACCGCAAGAGCATGTGGGAGGAGATCGGGGTGGTGCCCGACACGTGGGATAACGTGAGGACCGGCGGCGCCAAGCTGAAGCAGAAAGGCAATCCAGTCGGAATTTCGCTCGGTCACAGCAACGATCCGAACACGACTTGGCGCGGCCTGCTCTGGAGCTATGGCGGGGCGTTCCAGGACGAGAGCGGCAAGCACGTCGTGCTCGACAGCAAGGAGACGGTCGAGGCGGTCAAGTTCGTTACTGCGCTCTACAAGGAGGCGATGACGGCGGATGTGCTGTCATGGAATGACGCCAGCAACAACCAATACATCGATTCCGGCGTCAGCTCCCTGATCATCAACCCGATCTCCGCTTACCGGACGGCTCAGCAACTCAACAAGAAAGTTGCTGACGATATCTTCGTGATGAAGCCGCCGAAGGGGCCCGTCCGGCAGATCATGGGTGGTGCCGCAGAATTCTATGGCATCTGGAAATTCGCCAGGAACAAAGAAGCGGCGCTCGAGTTCCTGAAACACTACGCCGACAATTGGGTCGACGCCTTCAAGGCCAGCTCGGGCTACAACAACCCGATCTTCGCCAACATCGTCCCGAAACCGATGCCTCTGTTGTCCGACGATCCGACATCGACACCCCGCGACAAGCTCTCAGTGCTGCAAACGTCCGATGAATGGTCCGCCGTGCCAGGCTATCCCGGACCGGCATGGCCAGCCACGGACGAGATCTACAACAGTTTCATCGTCTGCGACATGATGGCCAAGGCAGCAACCGGCGCGATGTCGGCCGAGGAGTCCGTGAAATGGGCCGCAGAGCAATGCGAGCGCATCTTCGACAAGTGGCTGCACAAGACTTGATTGACGGCCGCGCACCTACGGGCTGCGTGCAGTTCGCAGGTGGGGCGCCAAGCGAAAAGAGACAGAGGGGGCGCTGCAAATCCGCATCGGAGGGTTTTGGAATACGAAAATGGCCCCAGTAACTGCAAGAAACATTTTCAAGAAATTCGACGACGTTCTCGCCGTCAACGGCATGAGTCTCACTGTCCCGGACGGTGAGTTCATGGTTCTGCTCGGTCCATCGGGCTGCGGGAAGACGACCTTCCTGCGCATCGTCTGCGGCCTCGAGCGGCAGACCAGCGGGGATCTCATCATCGGCGGCAACCTCGTCAATGACATTCCGCCACGGGCCCGCGGCGTGGCCATGATGTTCCAGAGCTATGGACTCTATCCGCACTATACCGTGCGCAACAACATCGCTTTCCCGCTGAAGACGCAACACGTCTCCCGAGGGGAGATCGATAAGAAGGTGAACTGGGCGGCAAGCCTCCTCGGAATCTCGCATCTGCTCGATCGTCGGCCGCGCCAGCTCTCGGGCGGCGAACGCCAGCGGGTCGCGCTCGCTCGTGCGTTGGTACGCGAGCCGACCGCGCTGTTGCTCGACGAGCCGTTGTCCAATCTGGACGCCAAGATGCGCGCCTCGGCCCGCCAGGACATCCGGCAATTCCAGCAACGCGTCGGGATCACGACCATCTACGTGACGCACGATCAGGTCGAGGCTATGGGTATGGGTGACCGCATCGCGGTCATCGACCATGGACGGATTCGCCAGGTGGGAACGCCGGTCGAGATCTATGAAGATCCGGCCGATCGCTTCGTCGCAACCTTTGTCGGCACGCCGCCGATGAACTTGGTCGCACGCAATGGCGGGTATCTCGGCTTTCGACCCGAGAACTTCCTTCCCAAGGAGATGATCAATGGCTCCGACGCGGCGGAGTTCTCGTTCCGGGTGGATCGCTCGGAGTATCTCGGCTCGGAGCGTATCGTCTACGGCGTCCTCGATGGTTTCAATCCGGCCGAGGTGATCGCCGCGAAGCTGCCGCCTGCGCATGTTGCCGAGGAGAGCATCCGGCCGGGCGAGTGGCATCGTTTCGCCGTGCGTCGCGGCGCATTGCGGTATTTCGATGCGAACGGCAAGCGGGCGATGTCGCATTAGGGCAGGTGATCATCCATGGTCTCGATTGCCGAACCAGTCGTAAAGCCGGCGCCGCGCTATCGCTTCCTCCTGGACCGGCGCGACGTGCTCGGCGGTGTCTTGGTCGCGCCCGCGATCCTCTACGTGCTCTTGCTGGTTGGCCTGCCGTTTCTGCTCGCCGTCTATTATTCGGTCAGCGCCTACACGATCTACGATCCGTCCTGGCGGTTCGTAGGTCTCTCGAATTTCAGGCAGATCGTCCAAAATCCGGTCTTTCAGGACACCCTGGCCAACACCTTTCTCTTCACCTTTGGATCCCAGTTCCTCGGACTCGTGCTCGGCAAGTTCGGCGCTCTCCTGTTGCTGCGGCAGTTCCCGGGCCGCAAGATCGTCCGGGCGCTGATCATTCTGCCGTGGGCCGTGCCCATCGCGCTTGCCACCGTCGCCTGGGAATGGATGTTCGATTCGCTCTACAGCGTCATCAACTGGTCGCTGATCTCGCTCGGTGTCATCACCCGTTCTGATGCGCCGAACTGGCTCGGCAACCCGCATCTGGCGATGCTGTGCGTGATTGTCGTGAATGCCTGGCGGTTCTTTCCATTCGCGATCGTCATCTTTCTCGCCGGCATGACCTCGATCCCTCAAGACGTCATCGATGCGGCAACCGTGGATGGCGCGGGCTTCTGGCGCCGCAACTACCAGATCGTCCTGCCGATGATCCTGCCCATTGTCGCAGTCGGCCTCATCTTCGGCATCGTGTTCACGTTCACCGACCTCTCCGTCGTGTTTCTTCTGACCAAAGGCGGGCCGGTCAACGCGACATCGGTGCTGGGGTTCGAGGGCTTCCAGGTCGGTATCGTCTCCGGCGACGTGTCGCATGGCGCCGCCATCTCCCTGTTCATGCTCCCGGTGCTGTTTTTCGTGGTCATCGGAATGTTGCATTTCATCAGACGGCGGGAGATCTGACATGCGTCGCGCCGTTCTCAACGCCGCGAGCGACGGCGCGTTCTACGGCGCGGTGGCGATCTTCGTCGTTCTGACTGCCTTTCCGTTTTACTGGATGCTGATCACCTCGCTGAAGAGCAATCCCGATCTCTACAATGTCGCCAATACGCCATTCTGGTTCAACGAAACCCCAACGCTTGAGCATTTCAGATATCTCTTCGAGCAGACGCTGTTCGCGCGCTGGCTCCTCAATTCGCTGATCATCGGTCTCTGTGTCGTTGCTATCACGCTCGCCGCCGCTGTGCCCGCCGGCTACAGCTTGGCGCGAATGACCGGTCGGAATGGCGAGGCGCTTGGGATTGGCATTTTTCTGACCTATCTCGTTCCACCGACGCTTCTGTTCCTGCCACTCTCGCGCGTTGTTGCCTCGCTGGGTCTGCAGAATTCGATGTGGTCCCTGGTGCTGGTCTATCCGACCTTCACGATCCCATTCTGCACTTGGCTGCTCATGGGATTCTTCAAGGCGATGCCGGTCGAGATCGAGGAGGCGGCGATCGTCGATGGCTGCAGCCTGTTCGGCGCCTTCGTCAGGATGGTGCTACCGTTGTCGATTCCGGCTATTCTGACGGTCGTAATTTTTACCTTCACGCTGACCTTGCAGGAATTTGTCTACGCCCTGACGTTCATCTCCACCTCAGCGCAAAAGCCGGTCACGCTCGGCGTCGCCACCGACCTCGTCCGCGGCGATATCTTCTTTTGGGGCGAGATCATGGCCGGCGCATTGATCGCCAGCATTCCTGTTGCCATCGCTTACAACCTGTTCCTGGATCGCTTCATCTCGGGGATCACCGGAGGCGCGGTCAAATAGATTAATGGGAAGCGGCTATCGGCGGGACTCCGCTGTCCTGGCAGACTTAGTTGGACATCCGTTGCTGGAGCTAGGGCTGACGGACTTCGCTTCCCGCCGTGCCACTGATCGAATTCGTAGTCGCGAGGAGCCGTTGCGCCGTGGCATTCGCTCCTTCGAGTGAACAAGCGATCTCCATAGGGATGCCGAACGCCTCGCCGCCATCACCATCTGGGCCTTCAGCGCGATACGTTTGAGAGCATCTGGTTCGATTGTGATCAGTGAAAGGCAAAGGCGGCGTAGAGCTTGCTTGTTCCGCTTTAGCCATATGCCTCTGCGTTTTCTGTCATCGGGCGTCTCGTCGATCCGCTCGCCCGGGAAGATCAGGACAAAAGCTTTACCATGTGTCAGTATTGCGTTCATCTCGGTTTCCCAGCGAGTTGCATACCGGGTATGATAGCCTCCGCTCGGGAGCGGACGATCGGAAAGTCGGTTGCGTCATGAACGGTGAACACTTGCAGATCTAGTGACATCGTGATGCTCCAGACAGCAGGCTCGGGACGAAACCGTTTGATTGAAGAGGCGACGCGCGCCCTGGGTCGATGCATCGATGGCCGCATTAGGAGCTACGGTGCCAGCACTGTTCACCGCAATTCCGAGCGGTTTTGACAATTCCAAGTTGCACTCGACCAAAGGATGTTATGGATGGCGCCTTCCTAATGCCGCTGAGCTCATGCGCTTGAAGGCTTCACTGTCTCAAATACCCCACCACCATCCTTGTCGTCTCCTCCACCAGCGTCCGCACCGTCTTCTCCGACAGCATCTCCGCGTGGTTCAGCACGGTGTTGTGCGCAACCGACTCGATCGCGCTGACGCAGATGAAGGTTGCGACATCGACGTCCACCTTGCGCATCTCTTTGCGGCGGCTCTCGAGATAGGTGCGCACTAGCGTGTGGACCTCGCGGTTGAAGGCTTCGACATCCTTAAGCTGGCCGGTGCGGGGGATCTGCTCGGCGAGGACCCGATGCAGTTTCGGGTTGATGCGGTGGGCCTCGATCGCGACGGTGACGAGTTTTCGCACGGCCTTGTCGATGGGCAGGTCGGCGATCTCGGTGAGCGCCGTGCGGACGATGGCCATGATCTCCTCGTTGTGGCGCTCGATCACGGCGGCGACGAGCGCCTCCTTGCTCGGAAAATACTGGTAGAGCGAGCCGACGCTGACGCCGGCGATTTCGGCGATGCGGTTGGTGCTCGCCTTCTCAAAGCCTTCCTTGACCA
This sequence comes from Bradyrhizobium genomosp. I (2014), assembly GCF_000261685.1. Classification (GTDB taxonomy): domain Bacteria; phylum Pseudomonadota; class Alphaproteobacteria; order Rhizobiales; family Xanthobacteraceae; genus Bradyrhizobium. The sequence continues at coordinate 8,525 of NZ_AJQE01000317.1, forward strand.
GAATGCGAGCAGTTGCCTCGACCAGCGCGTCCACGGTGGCGCGGGATCGCTGCTGCAAGGCGCTTTTCCGAGGTGTTGTGAGTGATTTGCGGGCCACGGTCTTGTGATCTGAATGCGAGTAGGAAAAGCGAGTGAATGCTCGCATTATATCGGCAAGTGGCGGCGGGTCGGCAAGCCTCTTGGTCGCCGCATCGAAAAGAGCCGGATGGGGATGTGGCGATGAGCGTTGCAAGACTTGTGTCGGCCTTTCAGCTCTGCCCGGGCGGTTGTGTGTTCGGCACGCGGGCGCCGCGCGATCCCGCGCCGAGCTTGCAGAGCCGCGCCTTCAACCTGCTGCTCGGGCTGCTTCCGTACAAGCGGCAACTTGCGTCCGCCGAGGCGGTGCAGGCACACGTGCAGAAGCTCGCCTTGCGGCCGGCCTCGCATGAGCCGACGGGGCTCGGCCGCGACGTCGAGGCGACGCTGACGAAGATGGGCGGCTGGCCGGTCTATTACACCGCGCCGTCGTCGGGGCATGAGGGCTGCAACTACGTCATGTTCCTGCATGGCGGCGGCTTCATCAACGAGATCGTGCCGGCGCATTGGCGCTTCATTGGCGAGATGACGCGCAGGGCGCGCGTCTGCTGCGTCGTGCCGATCTATCCGCTGGCGCCGCGCGCGACCGCGAAGGACGTCGTGCCGGCGACGGGCGAGTTGCTCAGGATGCTGCTGGAAGACGCAGGCGACGCAAAGGTCACGGTGGTCGGCAATTCGGCCGGCGCGGGGCTCGCGCTCGCCGCGTGTCAGTGGCTGCGCGATCGCGGCCATCGGCAGCCG
>NZ_AJQE01000318.1 GCF_000261685.1 Bradyrhizobium genomosp. I (2014)
CCCGCCGCCGATGCCTCGGTCAGCCGGCCGGAGCAGGTTGCGATCGCCAAGCGCGATCCGGTCCAGGACATTCCGGGCATCGTCGAGGCCGGGCGGCTCTATGCCGGCGAACTCGATATCGGTCATCCCTTCGTCAGCCCGCTCAACGGCACCTTCCGTTTCCTCGCGCCGATGACGATCTTCGCAGGGACTCGCGATCTGCTCTACCCCGACAGCGTCGATCTGGCGGAGCGGGCGAGGGCGGTGGGCGTGCCGGTGGAGTTGCATCTGCTGCGCGACCAGCCGCACAACTATGCGCTGATGCCGACGCCGGAGGGGCGGCGAGCGCGTGCGCTCGTCATGCGCGCGGTGGCTTGATGGGATGTGACCGTTGTCACAGGACGCGCCGTCTCGGCGGAGTTGCGCTTGCTGGGCCCATCGGAGGCGACCTCCGGGGCGTTTCCTCGATCCGTCCTGTTCGGATCAGTAGTTTTGCGGGGCCTTAGGCGTGCCCCTTGATCTCGTAGTGACCCGGTACGCATTTGTAGCGCTCGAGGCGCCAATTGGCGTGATAGATCGGATGCTCGCCCATCCATTTCGCAAGGGGTGCCTGTGCGCCGACCGCGCACTGCATCATCGAGATCTCGGGCGTCATGTTGCTGTCGGTCACGATTTCCTCGACGCAACTGCCTGAGCTGGCTGCGCTAAGCCGGCAGAGCACGGCAACGACGGTCACGAACATTCCTGTCACCTCATCGGTTGTTTCTGACCACGATGAGGATGCAAGCGGAGTGCCAGAGCCTGTGACACGGAAACAACACGCGCTGGCCTGGCCGACTCGATCCAGCGTCCACCCCCATTTGGCGATTCGGATTGTAAAAAGATTGCGCTTCACCCGAAGCCGGACAAATACGGGAACCGCGGTAAATAATGAGCCCGCGCCGCCGGCGCGCCTTGCAACGGTGCTTCCCGGCGAAGACGGAGCAAGCGCCTCGTCCTTCGAGACGGACCGCTTTCAGCGGTCTCCTCAGGATGAGGCTAAGCGCATCGGTGCTCGTTGAAACGGCGGCCGCGCACTCCGCCCTCATCCTGAGGGCCCGCCAACGGCGGGCGTCTCGAAGGATGCGCCGCGGGCGAAGCTGCCTCACCCGTACGGACTGCGACCGCACCGGAGCGACCATAGTCCGCGCGCCGAAATAATGCCGAACATGGTATCGCCGATCCACTTTTACCTGCGGATGCGGCGCTGCTACAGTTTCGCGCGCGCCCCGCCGAGCGGCGCGGTGACGAAGAAACATACCGACAAGGGGAGGGACCGAAGTCCCATGAGAGATTTTGCTGGAAAGATCGCGGTCATCACCGGCGGCGGCACGGGAATGGGGCGCGAGCTCGCGCGGCAGCTCGTTGCCGAAGGCTGCAACGTCGCGATGTGCGACGTCTCGGAAGCGGCGATGGCCGAGACCAAGCGGCTGTGCGAAGTCGAGAAACTGCCGCAGGGGCTGCGCGTCACGACGCATGTCGCCGACGTCGCGATCGAGGATCATCTGAAGCGGTTTCGTGACGAGCTCGCCGAGCAGCACAAGACGGACAGGATCCATCTTCTGTTCAACAATGCCGGCATCGGCGGCGGCGGCAGCCTGTTCACCAACACGCGCGAGCAGTGGGAGCGCACCTTCAACATCTGCTGGGGCGGCGTCTATCTCGGCGTACGCACCTTCCTGCCGATGCTGGTGGCGG
>NZ_AJQE01000319.1 GCF_000261685.1 Bradyrhizobium genomosp. I (2014)
GCGGACGAGGCCCACATCGTCAACACCGCCAGCGTCAACGGCTTCTGGGCCTCGATCGGCATGAACCAGGCGCACACGGCCTACAGCTCGGCCAAGTTCGCCGTGAAGGGATTTACCGAAGCGCTGATCAACGACCTGCGCCTGCACGCCCCGCACGTCAAATGCTCGGTGGTGATGCCCGGTCACATCGGCACCTCGATCGTCTCCAATTCGCGCAAGGTGCAGAGCGCGGACGGTTCGGAGCGACTCAATGCCGACGAGGTCGCGCTGACCCGCAAGCGCATGGTCGCGGCCGGCGTGCCGGATGCCGACAGAATGTCGGACGAGGACATCCAGGCGGTGTTTGCCGAGCGCGCCCGCAGCTTCCTGGAGGATGCGCCGACGACGGCGGCAGAGGCGGCGAAGATCATTCTCGACGGGGTCAGGGCGGAGCGCTGGCGCATTCTCGTCGGCGAGGACGCCAAGCGCCTCGACGAGCGCGTTCGTGCTGCGCCGGAGCAGGCTTATGAACGTTCCTTCTACGAAAGCTTCACGCAGGAGGTCGGCTGGCGGCTTGGTTGAGACCGCCTCCAAGGCGGGCGAAAAATATGGATATGATGATCGTCATGGCAAGGGATGCGCAAGCAATATCGCGTGCCATCTCCTGCCAATGATCGCCCGCTCCATGACCCATGGGAATGTCACGCATGCGACGTGACGATGTTCAAGCGATGGTGATCTGAAAGGCCTCCCACCGGGCGCGCGGCCGCTTGGTTGGCGAAGTGAAATGGTTTAATCATCAGGGGGTAACGCGATGATAGAGCGTAGCTCCCGATGATACCCGCATGCCTCTCCGACGACTGGACTCTTTGCCCGGAACGAGAGGACATTTCCGCTGAGTTCACGCGGTTGCTCACTGCGGCCCAGGAGGGGGGCGCCACGATCGCGGAATGCCTCATGATCGCGCGGCAGCTGAGGCGCGGCGGCGGCCGGTCCTGGCATCGCGAGTGGAAGAGGCTGGCACAGACCAATCGGCAGCGCGCCGAGGCCGCGTTCGCGGAGGGCCATCTGGCGAGCGCGCAGCGCAATTGGCTGCGCGCGATGAACTACTATGGTGCCGCGGCGATGCCGCTCGACCCGGCGGACGAGCGCCGCTGGGTTGCGGTGCTGGCGATGCAGGACTGCGCCCGCCGCTACCTGGCCGCGCGCAGCCCGGCCGGCGAAGTGGTGACGATACCCTGGCTCGATGGGCATTCGCTGCAGGGCTACTTCCTTCCTGTGCCGTCAGCCAGCGGGCGGGCTCCGACCGTGATCTGCATCGGCGAGCCGGGCCACCGCAAGGAAGAGTTCCTGTTCAAGTTGGTGCCGCATGCGCGCGAGCGCGGCTTCTCGTTGTTGGCGCTCGACCTGTTCGGCGAACAGCGCGACGACTATCTCGACGCGCTGTTGCGGCGCCGGGATCTCGAGAGCGCGATCCCCGGCGTCATGGATTATCTGGAGACGCGCGGTGACGTCGACTTCGCGCGGATCGGGATCATCGCCGACGGCTGGGGCTCGTCCTTCGTGGCGCGCGCGGTGCTGCAGGAGCCGCGGCTCCCC
>NZ_AJQE01000320.1 GCF_000261685.1 Bradyrhizobium genomosp. I (2014)
GGGACCTGCACGAGCGGGCCTTCTTTGCCAGCCGATTCGCGATGAGCGACGTCAGCATCGTCCCGGTGCCGCATGCGCCGCTGATGGCCTCCAGCGCCGACTGCCCGGTGCTGATCACGCTCGGCGAGGACGGCTGGCTCAAGGCCGACCGGGTGCGTCAGCTGGTCCAGAACTCCCGGCTCGGCAGTTCGGATGTCATGCTGAAGGTGTTCACCGCGGCGGAGACGGGCGCGGCGCAGGCCCATGCGGACAATCCGAGCCTCGCCAACGAATATATCTTCGACTGGCTCGAATCGCGGCTCGGCGCCGCCGGGCGAATCTAGCTTCGCGTCAGAAGTCGAGAGTGAGGCGGACGCAGGCTTTTTCCAGACGGGTCTTCAGCGTCGCGAGCTTGGTGGTGAATTCGGTGAGCTCGGCCTCGTCGAACTCCTGGAAGACGAATTCCTTGATGGTCTTGTACTGCTCGTTGAGGCTCGCCAGGTGCTTCTGCGTCTTCTCGGTCAGGGACAGCCGGACCACGCGCGCGTCGGTCGGCGAGGGGCGGCGGCGCAGCAGGCCCTTCTTTTCGAGCAGCTTGGACTGGGTGGTGACGAAGGACGGATCGACGTGGAGGAGCTTGGACACGACGTTGACCGGGATGCCGTCGTCCTTGTCGAGGTCGGAGATGGCCATCAGGATCAGCCATTGCGGCCCGCTGATGCCGAGCGTCCTCGCCCAGAACTGGCGCAGCTCCTCGAGATACATGTTGATCGACGATATCTCCCAGGTAAAGCGCCTGATGATATCCAGGTTGCCGATGGTGCGCAGGCGCGCTCCCTCTTTCCTCGTCGCGGACACAGCGTCACTCCGTGAACCGATTGTTCAGGTCAGTGTTCGTGGAATGCCATAGTCCACGCAAGCCTGCTCTGACGCAAGTGCAGAGCAGGGTAATTTTGTCACTAAAACTACAAAGATGATCAGCTCAGCAGATTGGGCCCGGCGCGGTGTTGCGCGCGGGGCACAGGCTCGGCGAAACCAGAAAGCTGATCTAATAAAGTATTTTGATTAGCGGAACGGCGCAGGCATATTGCTTCGTGACGGTGGGGGGTACTCGATCGTCCCGTTGCAGGTGGTTCGCTCACGTCCCTCGCGTCGAAAGCGGGTGTGTCCGAAAGCGCAAAGCGGCCGAGCGGATTTGAGAGAGACGGGGATCTGGGGGGCCTCACGGTCCAGTCTCCGCAAGATGAGCAACTTGGAGGTTTTAAATGAGAATGGTGAAGAGCCTTTTGCTCGGCACTGCGGCGGGTCTGATCGCCGTCGGCGGAGCGCAGGCGGCCGATCTTCCGGTCAAGGCCAAGGCGGTCGAATACGTCAAGATCTGCTCGCTGTACGGCGCCGGCTTCTACTACATCCCGGGCAGCGACACCTGCATCAAGCTGGGCGGCTATCTGCGTGCCGAAGTGGCGCTCAACGCCGGCGGCAACTACAGCGCCCAGTACAACGGCGTCTCCGCGGCCAACAACCGCCTGACGAACTACTACTCAATGCGCGCTCGTGAGGATCTCAACATCGATACGCGCACCGCGACCGAGTACGGCGTGGTTCGCACCTATTTCGACGCGGTCTTCACCTGGACGACCGGCAGCTATGCCGGTGCCGGCACGGGTACCACCGCCTACGATTCAGCTCCGGCCGGAACGAGCGGTAACGGCTCGGTCTCGGGCGGTGCGCTCGGCGTCTATTATGCCTTCATCCAGTTCGCCGGCTTCACCATGGGTAAGTCGGTGTCGCAGTTCGACGCGCCCTGGATCAACTATCCCGGCAACAACTTCGACCAGCTGGTCGGCGGCAGTGGTTCGACCAACGGCGTCACCCAGTTCACCTACACGGCCGATTTCGGCCAGGGCGTGACGGCCGCGATTTCGGCGCAGGACCAGACTCAGTTCTTCACGACCAACCTCTGGAACACCGCCGGCATGAGCACCAGCGGCGTCCTCGGCGGCGCCTACGGCTCCAACGACATCGGCGGCACCCGGTCGCCCGACCTTGTCGGCATGGTCCGCGTCGACCAGGCCTGGGGCCTGTTCCAGGCGTCGGTTGCTGCGCATGACAATCACGTCGGCTACTACGGCGCCACCGAAACCACCGGCCATCCGGAAGACAAGTGGGGCTGGGCCGTCCAGCTCGCTCTGTCGATCAAGAACATTCCGACCGGCGCCGGCGACGTGATCAACATCTCGGGCGTCTACACCGACGGCGCGAGCCGCTACAACTTCCAGTCGCTGGCAGCGACCAGCTACTCGATGTTCGGCAGCTCGAACGCGGCGTATCAGAGCATCGGCTTCGCCGGCGTGTCTGACGCGGTGTTTGGCCCCGGCGGCAACCTCGAGCTGACCAAGACCTACGGCTTCCGCGGTGCCTACACCCACAACTGGAGCCCGTACTGGAACACCGCGCTCTATGGTGCGTGGGCCGCGGTCAACTACAGCAGCACCGCGAAGGGCCTGATCTGCGGCAGCGCCGCGTTCGCCACCCTGACCGGCACCTGCAACCCGGACTTCAACATCGGCCAGGTCGGTGTCATCACCCGCTGGACGCCGGTGAAGAACCTGACCTTCTCGGCCGACTTCACCTACAGCCATCTCGATCAGAAGTATTCGGGCGCAATCACGACCGGAGCACTGACGAGCGTGGCCAAGCCCGCGGCGACCTACGAGCTGAAGGACCAGGACACCTACAGCCTGCTGCTGCGCGCCCAGCGCAACTGGTAAGCTCGAAGGTTTCGGACTTGATGAAGCCCCGGCGGGAAACCGCCGGGGCTTTTTTGCAAGGAAGGGCATTCGGAAAATGGGCTGGCCTTTGCAGAGCACGAAGACGAGCCATGCGATTAGATCGCTCTCAAATTTATTTACTTACCTGAGTTACTAAGCTATATAGCCTTCAGCCAGATACGAAAGTTGCGGCTCTTAGCTTCATGCTAAGCCTCCAGAAACCTCCGGTGATGCCCCGCCGGAGGTTTTTTGTTTTTGGAGGACGGCGCAGCATCAGCCGCGCATCGCGCGAGCGCGGGTGTGCGGCCGGTAGGCGAGGCGGCTGTGACCGGCGCAATAGGGCTGGCCGTCGGGAGCAGTGTTGCCGCAGAAGCAGAAATCGTCTTCGCCCGGCGTCGAGATCGGCCATCGGCAGCGGTTCTCGGCAAGCTCCAGCAGCGAGCAGCGATTGGTCTCGTCGATGGGGGCTGCGGCCGCGGATGCGTCGGTCTCGCCATAGATCGTGGCGAGCATCTCATATTGCAGCCGAGGCACGGCCCGCGGGGCCCGCGGCGGCGCAAAGGCCCTGTCCTCGACCGTCCGGCCGCGCGTCAGATTCAGCCGGGACAACTTGCCGATCACGGCGTTGCGGCTGACGCCGATGTCGGCGGCGATCTCGCTGCAGGAGAGGCCGGCCTCGAAGTGCCGCTTCAACAGTTCAATGCGTTCGTCGGTCCAGGTTCGTGAAGAGATTGGCGAGAGAACAGGCATGTGGTGCGGTCCCAGGTTGCAGATGTCGGCCATCCGCCCGCTCGAGATCCGTCCGCCTCACGTCCGGCGCGCGCTCACGTCCTGCCATTGTCGCGGATCGAAAGAAGCCCGTCCTTGATGGCGAGACGGATGCCTTCCTCGATCAATGTCCGTGCGACGCCGGGAACGCTGGTGCCGTGGGTGCCCTGTCTCACCAGCTTCTCCAGATAGGCGATGGTCGAGAGCGCCAAGGTTACGGGAATACGGTCAGTCTCGGCTTTTTCGGTGGCCATGGCCCGAACGCTAGCCTCTTACTCGGGTACATAAAAGTAACGATTAAGACTCTATTTAGGTTCGGGGGCGGAAGTCAAATGCGGTCACAGGCCGCAGCTCAGCGCATTGGAATTATTTGGGAAAATTGGCGCACGGCGGCGCGCCGCGCGGAAGACCGGGCGGCGGCGTGGCGCGTGCAGCGCAGGAGGGGCGGGGCCGGCTCAGCCGTGCACGATCGCCTTTTCGATCATGCAATGGATGCCCTTGGCGCCGTTGACGGTCTGGGTCACCCTGAGGTCGGCGGCCAGGCTGCACAGCGTGTAGGCGTCTTCGCGCGACAGATTCCGCGTCTCGCCGAGCAGCGCGATCATGTCGCGCAGCGCGCGCACCACGCACTGGTCGAGATCGGGGTCCATCGCCATGGTCATGTAGTGCGTCGCCGTTTCGGCGCGCGGATAGTCGAGCCTGAAGTCCTTGCGCAGCGTCAGGCGGAAGCGGCCCTGTAGCGCGGTCTCGATCGCGGTGACGCAGACCTCGCCGTCGCCCTGCACGCCATGGCCGTCGCCGCAGGAGAACATCGCGCCCGGCACGAACACCGGCAAATAGAGCGTCGCACCCGCACCGAGCTCCTTGTTGTCGAGATTGCCGCCCATCGCGCGCGGGATCAGCGAGGAGATGCGGCCCCAGCCGGGGGGCGGCGATACGCCCATCACCCCGAAGAACGGCTTCAGAGGCAGGTCGAGGCCCCACGGCATGCGGCCGACCATCCGCGCCCGGTCGAGCGGGATGTTCAGGATGCGAGTCTCGTGGAAATCGTCGGGCAGGGTACCGGACAGCGGCTTGATCATGTTCCAGCCCCAATCCTGCCGGAGCTGGACGTCGAGGATCTCGACCGCGAGCACGTCGCCGGGCTCGGCGCCTTCGACCGCGATCGGACCGGTGAGGATGTGGCCGGGCAGCATGCGCTCGTTCTTCGCATGAACCTCGTGCATCTCGGGCGGAATGTGAAACTTGTCGCGGTCGGGCAGCATGTCGGGTCCGCCGCTGATGGTGTCGACCGTCACCTCGTCGCCGCTGGCGATGGTGAGGACGGGCTGAAGCGCGGCTTCGAAGAAGCCCCAATGGCAGGTTTCGGGGCTGGAATGCAGGTGATGATGGGTCATGTGCCTCGTCCGCTCGGTTTCATCAGCGCGGGCTTGACCCGGCGATCGATCCTCTTTCAAGAAGATTTCTGAAGATGGCGGGGCCGGTCAAGCCCTGCGCAGACAGGCACGATGATTTCAGCGAGGCTCTCCTGTTCTTTGTTCTTTCCAAGACCCTCGGCACCGCGCTGCTGCCGATCAATCTCCTGGTCGAGCTCGGAATCCTGTCCGTCGTGCTGATGGCCACGCGTTTTGCCGCGCTCGGCCGCAGGCTCGCGGTGATCACGCTGGTGGTGCTGGGGCTTGCGGCGTTCTCGCCGCTCGGCAATCTCCTGATCTATCCGCTGGAGTCGCGCTTTCCGGCGTGGGACCCGTCGCGCGGCGCGCCCGACGGCATCATCGTGCTCGGCGGCTCCGTCGACACCGATCTGTCGGCGGCGCACCGCACGCCGGTCGTCGCGCACGCGGCCGACCGTCTGCTTGCACCGGCCGAGCTCGCCCGCCGCTATCCGAACGCGCGTATCGTCTTCACCGGAGGCACGGCGAACCTGGTTTCGACCGAGGCGAGGGAGGCCGACTATTCTGCGCCGATCCTGGAGAATCTCGGCATACCGAAGCCGCGCCTGATCCTCGAACGTCACTCCCGCAACACCTGGGAGAACGCGATCTTCACCAGGAAACTGGTATCACCAAAGCCGGGCGAGCGCTGGCTCCTGGTGACGTCGGCCTTCCACATGCCGCGCTCGATGGGGATCTTCCGCAAGGCCGGATTTGACGTCGAGGCCTATCCCGTGGACTGGCGGATGGGGGGGCGTGACGATCTTTTTTCCTTCACCAATATCGGAGCGGACGGGCTGGGTCGAACCGACGTGGCCGTACGCGAGTGGATCGGCCTCGTGGCTTACCGTCTGACGGGCAGGACCGGCGAGTTGCTTCCGGGACCGGGCAAGGACTAGAACGAGGGTCGCAAAACAACAACACACGGCGCGCGATCGCCGGCCGGGAGGGACCGCCATGCAGGAGCAGAGCGCAGAGAGGATCGATCTTGCCGGACTCGTCGCCGACCTCAACAGCCTGCTGCGGCTGAAGACGACGGTGATCGGCATGAAGCTGTTCGCGCAAGCGGCCGAGATGGAGGCGATCTCGAAGATCCGGCGTCCGAACGCAATTCACACCACCGATCAGATCGTCAGCATGGCCGCGCGTCTCGGCTGGACCGTCGGCATCACCGCCGACGATCTCGTAGGCAGCCAGTGTCGCGCGGTGATCGGCCTTGCGCCGCAGGACGAGAAGTGGCTCGCCGGCGAAAGCTATGTCGGGGTCTGGCACGGCACGGCGGAAGACGCGCGCAAGCGCCAGGAGGCGTTGGACGTGGTGCCGTTCGGGCAGTATCAGGCGCTGGCCGTCAGCCCGCTCCAGAGCGGCCGGCTCGATCCGCCCGACATCTGCCTCGTCTATGCGACGCCGGGGCAGATGATCATCCTGATCAACGGGCTGCAATATACCGGCTACAAGAAGTTCGAATGGGGCGTCGTCGGCGAGACCGCTTGCGCAGATTCATGGGGGCGGGCGCTCAAGACCGGGGAGCCCAGCCTGTCCTTGCCATGCTATGCCGAACGGCGCTATGGCGGCGTGCCGGACGAGGAGATGCTGATGGCCTTGAAGCCTTCGCATCTCGCCAAGGCCGTTCAAGGCATGAAGGCGCTGGCCAAAAACGGCCTGCGCTATCCGATCCCGCCCTATGGCATTCAAAGCGACGTCCGTGCCGGCATGGGCGTGAGTTACGCGAAAAAGTAAGGGACGACCATGAGCTCTCGAGAATTCGACATCGTCGTCTACGGTGCGACCGGTTTCACCGGCCAGCTCGTCGCCGAATATCTGGCGGCGCATTACAAGGACGACAAGGCGCTGAAATGGACGATGGCGGGCCGCAGCCTCGACAAGCTGAAATCGGTGCGTGATGCCATCGGCGCGCCTGCCGACACGCCGCTGATCGTGGCGGATGCATCGGATGCGGCGTCGCTGAAGGCGATGGTGGCGCAGGCCAAATCGGTGATCACAACGGTTGGTCCGTATCAGTTCTACGGTGAGGAGCTGCTCGCGGCCTGCGTCGCTGCGGGTGCGGATTATTTCGATCTCTGCGGCGAGCCGGTCTGGATGCGGCAGATGATCGACAAGTACGGAGCGGCGGCCAAGACGAGCGGCGCGCGCATCGTGTTCTCGTGCGGCTATGATTCCGTGCCGTTCGAGCTCGGCACGTTCTTCGTGCAGGAAGAGGCCAGGCGCGTGTTCGGCGCGCCGGCTGCGCGCGTGAAGGGCCGCGTGCGCGACATGCGCGGCACGTTGTCAGGCGGCACCGCGGCGAGCGCGAAAGCGACCTTCGATGCGGTCGCCAAGGATCTCAGCCTCGTCGCCATTCTCAACGATCATTTCGCGCTGACGCCTGATTTCACCGGCCCGAAGCAGCCCAAGGGCAACCGGGCGGCTTACGAAGAGGATCTGCAATCCTGGGCCGCACCGTTCATGATGGCCCTGATCAACACGCGCAACGTCCATCGCTCCAACATGTTGATGGGCTTCCCCTATGGCCGCGAGTTCGTCTACGACGAGATGGTCCTGACCGGTCCCGGCGAGAAGGGCGAGGCCAATGCCAGGCGCGTGATGGCGGCGAACGCCGAGAAGACCGGACCGAACGCGCCGAAGCCGGGCGAGGGGCCTTCGAAGGAGGAGCGCGAGAAGGGCCTCTTCAATCTGCTGTACGTCGCGATCGCGCCCGACGGCCGCCAGGTCCGCGCCGGTGTCACCGGCGACCGCGATCCCGGCTACGGCTCGACCTCGAAGATGATCTCCGAATGCGCGATCTGCCTGCTGCGTGACGCAACGGATGTGCCGGGCGGAATCTGGACGCCGGGCGCAGCGATGCAGCACAAGCTGATCAAGCGGCTGCAGGACAATGCGGGGCTGACGTTCGAGGTGGAGAGCTGAGCGCGCAATGCGCACCAGGGACGGTGTCATCGCCCGCGAAAGCGGGCGATCCAGTATTCCAGAGGCGGCAGTGATTGAGTCGAGAGGCTGCGGCGTACTGGATGCCCCGGTCAAGCCGGGGCATGACAGGGGCGTGCGTGGCTACACCGTCCGCGCGTCGTACGCGTACATGAACTCCATGCTCTTCGATCCCATCGGCAGCAGCCATTTCAGCATCTGATTGCGCACCCACGCGCCGGTGGCGCTGAACTCGCGCTTGCTGTTGCCGTTGCGGCGGGCCATGGCGACGATCTTTTCGGTGCGGGGGCGGCGCTCGGCCTCGAAGGCCTGGAAGATGGCGCCGAGTTCCTGCCCCTCCTGGATCAGCCGCGCGAGGCGCATCGCGTCCTCCAGCGCGAGCGAGGCGCCCTGGCCCGCATGGGGACTGGTCGCGTGCGCGGCATCGCCGATCAAGAGCGAACGCTTGCGCGACCAGGTCGGCAGGGTCGCGACGTCGAGCGTGTCGGTCACCACGATGTTCTCGGCGGCCTCGATGATATCAGGGATTGGATCGTGCCAGCCGTGATGGAAGCCGCGCAGATGCTGCTTCAGCGTGGCCTTGTCGAGCGCGCGGAACATCGCCGCGTCCGTGCCGTGCGCGGGCTGGGTGCTCCACCACATCACGCCGTCGGTCGGATCGGGGCTGCAATAGCCGTAGCCGAAGAAGCCGCTCTGGCCGAACGTGGTCTCGACGCGCCGGCCGATCGGCCTGCCGTCGAGCACGGCGTGCGGCACGAAGCCGCCGAAGCCGACCAGCCCGGTGTCGAACGGCTGCGGCCCGTCCGGAACCACCTGGCGGCGCACCACCGAGTGCACGCCGTCGGCGCCGATCAGGAAGTCGCCTTCGGCGGTGGTGCCGTCGGCGAAGTAGGCGATGATCGGCTGGTCGCCGCGATCCTCGATCTTGATCAGGCGCTTCTCGAAATAGAGCGAGACGCAGGCGCACCAGGCCTTGTCGATCAGGATCTCGTTCAGCGTGGCGCGTGAGATGTTGACGGCCGGCTGGCCGAAGCGCCGGGCCATGTCGCGGTTGATCGAGCCGAGCTTCTCTCCGCCCTGCGAATAGAAGTCGAAGGCCTCCGCGACCGAGCCGCGGCTGATCAATTCGTTCGCAAGCCCGATCTCGTCCAAGACATGCATGCCGTTCGGCGCGATCTGGAGGCCGCCGCCGATGCCCTTCGAATAGGGCCAGGCCTCGTAGATCGCGGACTCGATGCCGGCGCGGCGCAGCAGGATCGCGACGACGGGCCCGGCGATGCCGGCGCCGATGATCAGGGCCTTGCGGGGACGATAGGACATGGCTTGCTCGCGACGTTTCCGTGGTGCTAGGAGAAATTACGGTCGCTAAATCTCTTAGTGGCTAAGATATATATCGAGTAAGAGAAGAGGTCGGCCTTGTCAAGGACGAAGGCGCGCGCTGCGCTGTTGCAGGAACTCGAAGAGGCGATGCGCAGGTCGTCCGCGCAGGGCGTGCTCTACGGCCAGACCGTTGCCAACGTTGCCGGAATTGCCAATTCCGACCTCGAATGCATGGACATCCTGTATCTCGAAGGCCGCGTCACCGCAGGGAGGCTCGCCGAGGTCACGGGCCTCACGACCGGCGCCATCACCGGCGTGATCGACCGGCTCGAGAAGGCGGGGCTGGTGCGTCGTGAGCGGGACGAGAAAGACCGCCGCAAGGTGTTTATTTCCGTCGTGCCGGAGAAGGCCATGAAGATCGGTGAGCTCTATGTGCCGATGCAGCAGGCGATGGAGAAGGTTTTCGGCGCCTATTCCGACGAGGAACTGCGCCTGCTGCTGCGTTTCGCCAACGAGGGCTACAAGGGCGTGCTCGCGGCGACAGAGGCCTTGAAGGGACTGCTCGATACGCCGCCGGAAAAGCGTCCCGATCTCAAGCTGAAGAAGCTTCGTCGCTAGCCGTCTTGTAGACCTGCGCTGCGGCGATCATGCCCCACATCGCGCCCAGCATCATCCAGAAGTGCCGCCAGTGGTCGGTGTCGATCACGAAGCTTTCGCCGACGGTGCCGAGGAAGGCGGAAAAGATCGCGAGATAGGCGCGCTGCCACGGCACACGGATGAAGATGTGCCGGAAACCCATGATGACGGTGGTGAAGACCAGCGCGGGATAGCACACGCCGGAGAGCCAGCCGCCGGACATGAAGGCGTTCAGGTAGGAGTTGTGGGTGTCCTCGGGGAAGAAGCGGTGGAATTGCAGGGGACCGATGCCGAACGGCAGATCCAGCGCCATCTGCGCACCCAGGATGTGGCGGCCGAAGCGGCCGAAGCGGCCTTCGTCATAGCTCTGGTCGAAGCTCGCGCGCTGCTTGAACATCTCGGCGGTGGAATCGAGCGACAGCAGCACCGCGATCAGAGCGAGCCCCAGCACCGCGGCGACGATTGCCATGATGATGATGCGCGAGCGCTGCGCGTTGGTGCGGCTGGTCAACACCATCAGGGCCAGCATGAAGGCGGAGGTCAGCACCAGTCCGCCCCAGGCGGCACGGGAGAAGGCGAGCAGGATCGCCAGCGACATGATGCCGAAGGCGATGACGTTGCGGAAGGCCTTGGCCAGCCTGTCCGAGACCGCGCTCTGAAGCGCGAACAGCGCCGGCAGGATCAGGAAGGCGCCGAGCACGTTCGGGTCCTTGAACGTGCCGCGCGCACGTCCGTAGAGCGTCAGGAGGTCGTTGCCGCCGGGAACCAGGTGGAAGTAGCCGGCGACCGCCGACAGCGAGGCAACCATCGCGCCGACCACGAGCCCGCGGCGGAGCATGTCGAGCCGGGCCGCCGTGTCCTCCGAGGTGACCATCGCGAAGAACACCACGGTCACGCCCATGTACCAGGAGGTCGCGATCCAGCTCACCACCTCGGACTGCTCGAACAGCGGGATTGCGCTGATCGTGTAGCCGATATTGAGCAGGACCAGCATTGCAGCCAGCGGCATCAGTACGAGCTTCAGCCGCAGGCCGGTGGCGAAGAAGGTGACGGTCGCGAGCAGCGTCGCGACCTCATAGGGGCTCGGCTCGATGAAGACGATCGCGCCGGAGGCGCCGACCAGCCACACCAGCGCGCGCTGCAGCGCCAGCACGCCGGGCGCAGCCGGTGCGGCTACGTTCACTCCATCGGCTGTCGCCGCATACACCATCAGATGCTCATACGCTTACGCAACTCTTAGACACAACTTCCGCCGTCATGCCCCGCGAAGGCGGGGCATCCAGTATTCCGAGCCGTTCGTGGCAGTTCGCGCTGCCGGTGATTACTGGATCGCCCGGTCAAGCCGGGCGATGACAGCGTGACTCGGGGGTCGCAAATTCAATACGCGTTCTCGTTCTTGGTCAGCAGCGAGATCGGCGTCTTCAGGAGGATGTAGAGGTCGAACAGCACCGACCAGTTCTCGATGTAATAGAGGTCGAACTCGACGCGCTTCTGGATCTTCTCTTCGTTGTCGATCTCGCCGCGCCAGCCGTTGATCTGGGCCCAGCCGGTGATGCCCGGCTTGACGCGGTGGCGGGCGAAATAGCCGTCGACGGCTTCGTCGAACAGACGGCTCTGGAGCTTGCCCTGCACCGCATGCGGGCGCGGGCCGACCAGGGAGAGATTGCCGGCGAACACCACGTTGAAGAGCTGCGGCAACTCGTCGAGGCTGGTCTTGCGGATGAAGCGGCCGACGCGGGTGACGCGCGGATCGTTCTTGGTCACGACCTTCGAGGCGGTCGGATCGGCCTGATGGTGGTACATCGAGCGGAACTTGTAGACATCGATCCGCTCGTTGTTGAAGCCGAAGCGCTTCTGGCGGAACAGCACGGGGCCGGGGCTGTCGAGCTTCACCGCCAGCGCCACCAGTCCCATCACCGGCAACGCTGCCAGCAGCGCGAGGCTGCCGACGACGCGGTCGAACAGCCACTTCATCACCAGGTCCCAGTCGGTGATCGGCGCCTCGAACACGTCGAGCGTCGGCACCTCGCCGAGATAGGAATAGGAACGGGGGCGGAAGCGCAGCTTGTTGGTGTGCGCGGAAAGGCGGATGTCGACCGGCAGCACCCAGAGCTTCTTCAGCATCTCCAGGATGCGCGTTTCCGCCGAAATCGGCAGCGCAAACAGCACGAGGTCCACGCGGGTGCGGCGGGCGAACTCGACGATGTCGTCGACCTTGCCGAGCTTGCGGGCGCCGGCGCAGGTGTCGAGCGCGCGGCTGTCGTTGCGGTCGTCGAACACGCCGAGCACGTGGATGTCGGAATCCTGCTGCGCCTTCAGCGCCTCGACCAGTTGCTCGCCGTTGCTGTCGGAGCCGACGATGATGGTCCGGCGATCGAGCCGGCCCTGGCGCGCCCAGCCGCGCACCAGCGAGCGCAGCACCAGACGCCCGGCAATCAGCGCGGCGAGCCCGAGAAAGTAGAAGGCGGCCAGCCACAGCCGCGAGATATCGCTGCCGTACTTGGCGAAAAAGGAGATGCCGATGAACAGCAGGAAGACGAACGACCAGGACGAGATCATGCGCGTCATCTGCCGGAGCTGACCACGGAACAGCTGCACCTGGTAGATGTCGGCAGCCTGGAAGCAGACCACGGCGGCGACCGCGACGGCGACGACCTCGGCGGGATAAATCCAGCTGAAGGCGCCGGAGAGCGGCATGACATAGCCGACATAGAGCGCGATGCCGACGAGGCTCAGCAGCGCGAAATCGGCCAGGCGAACGAAGCCGGCGATCACGATCGGCGAATAGGCGCGGGCGACCTTCTGGTTGACCACTTCGAGCGCGGCAGGCGAGAGCCGGCGGCGGCGCTCCACGAAGGGCTGGTCAACGGGTTTTGCCGCGGCGCTGGTCGCGGCATCGAGCATCGAGCGTGCGTTGAGCGGTTCCACCGGCGTCCACGTCCATTCCAGAAGCCCGCGGCACGGCCTTGCGCGCCCGGGCAAGCATCCCCTGGCGCTTCGATTATCGAACAAATCGGAAGATTTTCTAAAACGGGCTCAAGGATGGTTAATGATTGGCAAATGCGTCGCGATAGCCGGCGAGCACGCCCTCGACCATCGCGGCTTGCGAGAAATGCGCCGAGATGCGCTCGCGCAAGGACGCCGCGCGCTTTGCCGTCGTTTGCGGATCGTCCAGCGCAGCGGCGATCGCCTCCGCCATGGCCTCGGGATTGCTCGGCGCAAACAAAGCGGGGCTGTCGGAGCCGAAGATCTCGGGAATGCCGCCGATGCGGGACGCGATCATCGGAATGCCGGCGGCACCCGCCTCGATCACGACGTAAGGCATGGAATCGCCGCGCGAGGGGACGACCAGCAGCCGCCCCTTGGAGAAGCCGTAGCGCGGCTTGACATGACCGATGAAGCGGATGGCACTGGTGAGGCCGAGCCTCTCGACCTGCGCTTTCAGCGCCGCCGTTTCCTCGCCGTCGCCGCCGAGCGTCAGCGTGATCTTCTTGCCGCCGGCATGCAGCTGCGCCACGGCATCGACCAGCAGATCCGCGCCCTTGATGTGCCGGAACTCGCCGACATAGGCGAGGTCGGTGGCGTCGTCGGCCGTCACGACGGGCTCGAATTCCTCGGGAGTGACGCCATTGAAGACGCAGCGCACCACGCCCTTGGGCGTGCCGACGATGCGTTGATAGGTGTCGCGGGCAAATGCGCTCTCGAACAGGAACAGGTCGGTCGAATCCATCAACGCGCGCTCGAGCCGCGCGTAGAACTCGCCCTTGAAGGTGTTGAGGGGATAATGCAGCGAGCCGCCATGCGGGGTGTAGATGCGGATGGCGTCGTCGGAGCGCCGCCGCATGCGGATGAAGGCGCCGGCCTTGGCGCCGTGACCGTGCATCACGTCGGGCTTGAGCGCGGCGATCAGGCGCCGCATGCGAAACCACACCAGGACATCGTCGGGCGATGGCTCGCGGCGGATCGCCATCCGGTGCACGCCGAGCTTCAGCCGCGGTGCGAGCTCGGCAAGCGCCTTGTCGGCGCGTTCGCCGCCGGTCAGGCTGTCGGCGAGAATGCCGACATGATGGCCGCGATCGACCTGGCCGTTGGCGACGTCGAGGATGTGGCGGAAAATGCCGCCGACCGGAGCACGCACGGCGTGCAGGATGCGAAGCGGCCGGTCGGGAGAGGGGGGCATGATCAAAACCAGCTCGACGGCGACTGCCGAACAATTCTCACGAAATAATCGAGGAGGATTAAGGGCCTTCGTGGTTAACAAAAGGTGACGAGCGCGCATGCGCCGGTCGTCGCGATTAACCCAGCGGCAACCTTAATGGAGTGTAATCGCCCCGATTGAGGTAGAGTCGCAGCGTTGCCCTGCGGGAGTGTTCGATGCGTTTAGCGTTCTGGCGTGCCGGCAAGGACAAGGCGGTGATCGAGCGGGCTGTCTCCAAGCCGAAGCCCAAACCCGCGCCCAAGATCGAAGTCGAGATCGAAGCCAAGGTTGAAGCAAGCCCTGCGCCCGTCATCGCGAAGCAGGCGCAAGTCGAATCCGGCGACATCGACCTGCACGCGCTCGGCGCGGCATTGGCGCGCAAGCGCGGCTGGATCATCGTGCCGACGGTGCTGGCGCTCGTTGCGTCCCTCGCAATCGTCAATCTCGTCACGCCGCGCTACAAGTCTGAAGCCCGCATCCTGATCGACGGCCGCGAGAACGTGTTCCTGCGCCCGAACAGCGATCGCACCGAGGAGCGGCAGGCGCTCGACGCCGAGGCCGTCACCAGCCAGGTGCAGCTGGTGTTGTCGCGCGATCTCGCGCGCGAGATCATCAAGAAGAACAAGCTCGCGGAACGCCCCGAATTCGACCCGGTGCTGCAGGGCGTCTCGCCGCTGAAGTCGCTTGCCGCGCTCATCGGTATCGCCCGCGATCCGTTCTCGATGACGCCGGAAGAGCGCGTGCTCGATGCTTACTACGAACGCCTCCAGGCCTATGCGGTCGACAAGTCGCGCGTGATCGTGGTCGAATTCCAGTCCGCCGATCCCGAGCTTGCCGCCCGCGTCGCCAATTCGATCGCCGACGGCTATCTCGTGCTCCAGCAGGGCGTGCGCCAGGAGCAGGCCAGGAACGCCAGCCAGTGGCTGGCCGGCGAGATCGAGAACTTGCGCAAGAAGGTGTCCGAGGCCGAGGCCAGGGTCGAGGACTTCCGTTCCAAGTCGAGCCTGTTCGTCGGGACCAACAACACCACGCTGTCGAACCAGCAGATGGGTGAGGTGAACACCCAGCTCAACAACGCGCGCTCGATGAAGGCGGATGCGGAATCGAAGGCGCGGCTAATCAAGGAGATGCTCCAGAGTGGCAAGCCGATCGAGGCATCCGAGGTCGTGAACTCCGAATTGATGCGGCGGCTGTCGGAGCAACGGGTGACGCTGCGCGCGCAGCTCGCCGAGCAGTCATCGACGCTGCTTGGCAATCATCCGCGGATCAAGGAGCTGAAGGCGCAGCTTGGCGACCTCGACAATCAAATTCGCGATGAGGCGGCCAAGATCTCGCGCTCGCTGGAGAACGACGCCCGGATCGCCAGCGGCCGGGTCGACGGACTGACGACGAGCCTCGAGCAGCTCAAGAAGCAGGCGGCCTCGACCAACGGCCAGGATGTCCAGCTCCGGGCGCTGGAGCGCGAAGCCAAGGCGCAGCGCGATCTGCTCGAGACCTATCTCGCCAAGTATCGCGAGGCCAATACCCGCGAGACCATCGACACTGCGCCGACGGATGGCCGCATCATCTCGCGCGCCATCGTCTCCAACACGCCGGCCTATCCGAAGAAGCTGCCGATCGTTCTGATCGCGACCATCGCGACGCTGCTGCTCTCGTCCGGTGTCGTCGTCACCGGGGAGCTGTTGCGTCAGACCGCGCCGCGCGCGGCGGCTGTGTTCACGCCGGCACGGGCGCAAGCCCAGGCGGCGGTTCGGCAGGAACCATTCGTCCAGCCGGTGGTCGAGCCGGCCGTCGAACCCGCCGTCGAACCCGTCATGGAGGAGCCTGCGCCGCTTCAGCCGGAGATGGCGGCCGACGCCGGTGTGACGGAGTTTACCGAGATCGAGCATCTCGCCGACGGCCTGCGTGCCGCGGGCGCGGCGGCGAAGAAGGTCACAGTGCTCGGCACGGCGCCCGGCGAAGCCATCACGCTGTCGACGTTGACGCTCGCCCGGCACCTGGCGCGCGATGCCCGCATCGTCGTCGTCGATCTCGCGGCGTCCTCGCCGACCATTGCCGCGGTGTCCGTCGATGCGTCGGCTCCGGGCCTTGCCGAACTGATGCAGGGCGAGGCGTCGTTCACGCAAATCATCACCCGGGACAAGCTGTCGCGGCTGCATCTGGTCATGGCCGGGCGTCCCGGCTTCGACCGCAGCCTGCTGCAATCGCCGCGTGTGGCGCTCGCGATCGACGCGCTGCTGCGCGCCTACGATCACGTGCTGATCGACGCCGGCAGCGCCTCCGACCTTCCGGCCGAACTGCTGACGGCGCATGCCCGCGCCGTCGTGGTGCCCGATGCCTCGATGGCACCCGATGCGCGCACGTTGATGTGCGAGCAGCTGAAGGCTGTCGGCTTCAGCGAAGTGACGTTGCTGAGCAAGCCGGTGCAGCCGTCGGATGCGATGGAAGCGCCGCGCGTGGTGGCGGCGTAGGCGAGAGAAGTCTTCGTCGGTCTCCTTCAGTTTCCGTGAAGCGTCTCTCTTACCATCCCCTGGAGGGGGAGGGTCGATCGCGCGCCGCGCGAGCGGGGTGGGGTGATCTCTCCCCACGGGTTCTGTTGGGAGTGGGAAGACCGTCACCCCACTCCGTTACGCATTTCGCTTCGCTGCATGCGTAACGACCCTCCCCCTCCAGGGGAGGGTAAGAGCAACTCCCTGGTGGAGAATACTTACCCGAACGCCTGCCGCAGCCGTCGGGCCATATCGAACAGCATCTGGTTCTGTTTCACCAGCCGCTTGCCGCGGCTGAGCGAGGACATCGCCATTGCCGCGAGCTTGCCGCGGGAGGTCAGGGGCACGAAGCTGTCGAAGATGTCCTCGTCGTCCTTGCAGAACATCCGCTTGTAGTCGTCCGAACCGATGCCGAGGTCGAGCGAGCGGTAGCCGCGTTCGGCGCAGTGATCGATGATGTAGCGCATCAGGATCAGGCCGGGGCTGTAGCGGGCGTGTTCGGACATCGTATAGGTGTTGAACATCATCGAGAAGCGCTCGCCGTCGGCGACGCCGGCGAAGATCGCGATCACCTCGTCGTCGCATTCCAGCGCATGGATGTCGATGACGCGGCCTTCACCGCGCGGCGCAAGGCAGGCGCCGCGGACGAACTGTTCGACGCCGGGCTCGGCGAAGACGTTCGGGAGTTTCTGCTCTGCCATCCGCACCGGCTTGACGCGGAAGAACCAGTCGAGCAGGCGGGTGATGTCTGCGTCTGACGTGGCCAGGTGATAGCGATAGCCGGCGAGTGACTGAAGCTTCTTTTCCTTGCTCTTGAGTCGGCGGCGGAGCGAATTGCTGATCCGCGATGCCGGCGGTTCGCCCGGCTCCATCACCAGCCGCGGACAGCCGTTGATCGCGCTCTGTCGCGGCAGTAGCGCAAACGGGTTCCGCTGGTCGTGCCAGCGCAGCGGCTGCTGCGTCAGCATGAGCACGTCGACATGCTCGCGCAGCGGCGCAAGCAGTTCGTCGAGATCGGCGCTGGCGGCCTGCGTCGCGAACTCGGCATTCCACAGGCCCATATTGAAGGTCGTATGCTTGCCGCCCATGAAGCAGGCCACGCGTACGCCGTGGCTTTGGCGTTGCGAGAGCGGCAGCAGAAGCAGCGGCTGGCGCTCGGCATCGCGCGCGATCACGATGAACGGCCGGGCACCTTCATGGGCGCCCACCAGGCTTTGCCACCGGCCGAGCAGATCGAAGCGTTGGTAGGGCGTGAAGAGATCGCCGTTCGCCTCGAAGGCACGCCAGATCGCCTCGGCCTCGGCGAGATCGGTGATGATATCGACCTGCGCGATACGGCTCGCTTTCGACCGCGCTGGCGCTTCTGCCGTCCGGCTTTGCATCGCCGCAGCCATGGTCATTCGCGGAACCTGTCGAGAAATCGAAAATACGTATTTCGGCCTGTGGTCGACCTTTGCAAACAAAGGTCAACAAAGGGTAATGACGATGGAAGAGCCAACGGGCGCCGTCGAGCGCGAAGGGTGGGATCTTGGCATCCGACGACAGATGGCTGGAACGGCTGCGGCTCGAGCTGGCCTGGTTCACCGGTCAGGCCGTGCTGCGCAGTCGCGGTGCCGGCGCCATCCTGCGCCTTGCGCATGTGCGGCCGCGGCGGCGCGGATTTCAGCCGCTGCGCGCGCACGAGATCACGCCGCAATTTCTCGACCTCGCCATTGGCGCGCTGAAGCGGTGGAAATACGATTTCCTCGGCATGGACGAGGTCTGCCGGCGCGCGGTGACGCTGCCGGAGCAGCGTCGCTTCGTGGCGCTGACCTTCGATGGCGCCAACAAGGATCTAATCAATTTCGCCTATCCGGTGCTGACGCGCCATGCCGTACCTTTTTCGATCTATGTGCCCACCGCCTTTCCCGACGGCGTCGGCGAGGCCTGGTGGCTCGGGCTCGAACAGGTGATCGCGCGTGAGGACCGCATCAGCCTGATGATGGGCGAGAAGGAGCAGCGCTTCACCGTCACCGACAATGCCGAGAAGCAGGCGCTGTTTTCGTATCTCGAGAGCTGGCTGCGTTCGCTGCCGCCGGCGGATTTGTCGGCCGCGGTCGCCGATCTCTGCACGCGCTACCGGATCGACCTCGCCGCGCTCTCGCGCGAGGCGTCGATGGATTGGGAGGATCTGGCGACGCTGGCCGCCGATCCGCTCGT
>NZ_AJQE01000321.1 GCF_000261685.1 Bradyrhizobium genomosp. I (2014)
CGACCGTCAACTATCCTGTCCTCGCCAACATGAAGGACGCCGCCGCGCTGCGCGAGATGACGATGGGCAAGGCGGTGGCGGAAGCGGCTTTCCGCCGCGAGATCAGGCATTTCGCCTTTCCGTTCGGCGATCGCTCTTCGTTTCGGCGCAGCCACGTCGTGATGGCGGAGGAGGCCGGCTTTGCCAGCGCGGTGTCGACGATATCAGGCATCGTGGATGCAGAGGGGCGGACCAATCTGCGCGCGCTGCCGCGGATCTCCTGGGACGGCCGGGTGCGCTCGCTGCGCATGTTGCGCGTGCTGGTGTCGGGTGTTGCCTTTGCGCCGGTGAAGCCGACCGCTACGAGCCAGACTTGACCCGGTCGGGCCGCTGCATCCAGCTCACGATCGGCATCGCCGGCAGCACCCAGCCCATGCCGACCACCACGTAGTAGATCGCCTGCCGCCAGCCGGACTCGGCGATCCACGGCATCTGCGCGGCCGCCATCCCGAGCAGGGCCCAGACGGTGGCCAGCACCAGGAGCAGGATGGCGCCGAGGAACTTGCGGGTGCGGATCGTCATGGCGGGAGCTTGCTGCTTTCGCGTAACTTGCACTGAGGGAGCGGGGGACTATAAGGGGCACGCAGTCCGGTTCAAGTCTCTTGGGTCCAAGGCTTGGTTTTGCCCCTGAAATGACGACGATTTCCGCTCCAATCAACCCGCATCGCGCCGTGCGCTGGTGGCTGATCGCCGTGGCCGCTTTGATCGCGCTGATGGTGCTGGTCGGTGGCGCGACCCGGCTGACGGAATCCGGCCTCTCGATCGTCGAATGGAAGCCGGTCGCGGGCAGTGTTCCGCCGCTATCGGAGGCGCAGTGGACCGAGGCGTTCGAGGCCTACAAGAAGATCCCGCAATATCGCGAACTCAACGCGGGCATGAGCCTGTCCGAGTTCAAGGAGATCTTCTGGTGGGAGTGGAGCCACCGGCTTCTCGGCCGCTTCATCGGCGTCGCCTATCTCCTGCCGTTCCTGTTCTTCCTGTGGCGCGGCGGCCTCCCCGGCGAGTTGAAGCGGCGTCTATGGCTGCTCTTCGCGCTTGGCGGACTCCAGGGCGCGGTCGGCTGGTGGATGGTGGCCTCGGGCCTGACCGAGCGGGTCGAGGTCTCGCAATATCGGCTGGCGACACATCTGCTGCTCGCGCTTCTGATCTTCGCCGGGATCGTCTGGACGGTGCGGCGGCTCAAAGAGCGGCCGCAGATCGCAGCACCGGCCCGGCTGCGGTTCACGAGCGCGCTGCTTCTCGTCGTGACCTTCGTGCAGATCTATTTCGGCGCGCTGGTCGCGGGCCTGCGCGCCGGGCGTGCCTACAACACGTGGCCGCAGATCGATGGCGCGTTCATCCCGTCGGCGGACCGGCTGTGGTTCGAGACGCCGTGGTGGCGCAACATGTTCGACAATGTGCTGACGGTGCAGTTCGAACACCGCATGACGGCCTATGCGCTGTTCATGCTGGCGGCGCTGCACGCGATCGACGCGGCGCGCTCGCGCGCAGGGTCGGCAGCGACCGGCGCGCTGTGGCTGTTTGCGGCAGTGAGCCTGCAGGCGGTGCTCGGCATTCTCACGCTGCTCAACCAGGTGCCGATCGATCTCGCGCTCGCCCACCAGGCAGTCGCGATCGTGGTGTTGACGCTTGCGGTGATGCAGGTCGAACGGCTGGCCTCGCGACAATCTGCGGAAGCACAGCCGCGCGCGGTTCCGGTCAGTCAGCCCGGCTGATCACCATCAGCCCGGCTGATCACCATCGCCCCGGCTGATCAGCAATAGCCGTAAACGCCGCACGCGTAGGGCAGGCGCCAGAAATAGTCGACCTGCTTCCCGCCGTAATACGCGCCCTGATAATCGTAGCTCCAGGGGCGACCATAATAGCCCGGCAGCGCGTGGGAGCCGGGCAGCAGCGGCGTCCCCGGCAGGTTGCGGATGTAGCTGCCGATGCCATAGGCCGGCGAGATCAGCGCATCCGGATCGGTTTCGACATAGACCTGTGGCGGGTCCTGCGGCACGACAACGCGCCGCTTCGCCGTCGCCGGCAGATCGGCGGCGAGCACGCTTGAGACCGTCAGCATCGCCGCAAGGGCAGGCACCATCCAGCGCAGCATCGTCGGCTCCGAATCAAAGGGGCGATCCAAGGACGATGTATGGGGCGGGTATGGTTAATGAGTATTAACCGGCGTCGTCATTCCGGGGCGGTCCGCCAGGACCGAACCCGGAATCCAGAGGTGAGCAAATGACCTCGATGTTCCGGGTTCGGTGCTCCGCACCACCCCGGAACGACCGGAGGGGACTACGCTCCCAGCGCCTGTTCCAGGTCCGCGATCAGGTCTTCCTTGTCCTCGATGCCGACCGAGAGCCGCACCACGTCGGGGCCGGCGCCGGACTTGATCTTGGCGGCGTCGTCGAGCTGGCTGTGCGTGGTCGAGGCGGGGTGAATCACGAGCGAGCGAGTGTCGCCGACATTGGCGAGGTGCGAGAACAGCTGCAGTTTCGACACCAGGCTGACACCGGCGTCATAGCCGCCCTTCAGGCTGAAGGTGAACACCGCGCCCGCGCCCTTCGGCGCGTATTTGCGCGCGAGCTGGTGGTACTTGTCGTTTGGAAGACCCGCATAGCTCACCGAGGCCACTGCCGGATGGCCGGCGAGGAATTCGGCGACCGCCTTGGCATTGTCGCAGTGTTTCTGCATGCGCAGCGGCAGCGTCTCGATGCCGGTCAGGATCATGAAGGCGTTGAAGGGCGACAGCGCGGGGCCTAGATCGCGCAGGCCCAGCACGCGGCAGGCGATCGCGAAGGCGAAATTGCCGAAGGTCTCCTGCAGGCGGATGCCGTGATATTCGGGGCGCGGCTCCGACAGCATCGGATATTTTCCGCCCGTGGACCAGTCGAAGGTGCCGGCGTCGACGATGATGCCGCCGAGCGAATTGCCGTGGCCGCCGAGAAATTTCGTCAGCGAGTGCACGACGATGTCGGCGCCGTGGTCGATCGGACGGATCAGGTAGGGCGAGGCCAGCGTGTTGTCGACGATCAGCGGCACGCCCGCCTTGCGCGCCACCGTCGAGATCGCCTCGATGTCGGTGATGCTGCCGGCGGGGTTGGCGATCGACTCGATGAAGATGGCCTTCGTGCGCGGCGTCACCGCGCGCTCGAAGCTTGCGATGTCATCGGGATCGGCCCACATCACGTTCCAGCCAAAGCTCTTGAACGCGTGCGTGAACTGGTTGATCGAGCCGCCATAGAGCTTTCGCGCGGCGATGAATTCGTCGCCGGGCTGAAGCAACTGCTGCAGCACCACGACCTGCGCGGCATGGCCCGAGGCCACCGCCAGCGCGGCCGTGCCGCCTTCGAGCGCGGCGACGCGCTCTTCCAGCACGGCGTTGGTCGGGTTGCCGATGCGGGTATAGATGTTGCCGAACGCCTGCAGGCCGAACAGCGAAGCGGCGTGGTCGGCATCGTTGAAGACGAAGGACGTCGTCTGATAGATCGGCGTTGCGCGCGCACCGGTGGTGGGGTCGGGCTGTGCACCGGCATGCACGGCAAGGGTTGAAAATCCCGGAAGGCGATCGCTCATTTGGGCGTCCTATGTCTTGTGGTCTGAAATCGCGCGGCATGCTGATCGGCGCCGCGCTCGCCGTCAAGGCGCGGCCTCACATCGGAATGATCGTGCTACGCATTGTCGCGTTCGCGAAAGAAATCCTTCGCAACTGCGTCAGCTCTGCTCGCTCTTGTTTTTCGCGGCGCGATCGGATGCCGCCGT
>NZ_AJQE01000322.1 GCF_000261685.1 Bradyrhizobium genomosp. I (2014)
ATCCGATTGAGGGATAACCGCATGCCTTGCGTCGGCGCGGGTGGACGCTTCGAGCTCAGCGTGCGCGAATTGACGCCCATCCAGGAGATCTCCGACGACAAGCGGCCGTATTCGATCTTGGGGCAGCGATTCATCACCACCTTGATACCGACCGACTCTGCCTTTGCCGCCGCCGCATCGTCGCGCGCGCCGAGCTGCATCCAGATCACCTTCGGCAGCGGATCGAGCGTGAGCGCCTCCTCGATCACGGGCATGATGTGGCTGGAGTTGCGAAAAATGTCGATCATGTCGACGGGACGGCCGATGTCGGAGAGCGAGGCGACGAACGGCTTTCCAAGCAGCTCCTTGCCGACATGGCCGGGGTTGATCGGAATCATGTCGTAGCCGCGCTGCGCCAGATACTTGAACGCAAAATAGCTCGGCCGCACGTTGACCGGCGATGCGCCGACCATCGCGATCGACTTCACGCTGTTGAGGATGCCGCGGATGTAATTGTCGGGATAGGCGTCGTGGTTCATTCGTCGTTCTTCTTCCTTGTCATTGCGAGGAGCGAAGCGACGAAGCAATCCAGTCTGTTTCCGCGGAGGGATTTCCGGATTGCTTCGCTTCGCTCGCAATGACGATTTCACTCATCCCGCCATGTCGGCATGCGTTTCTCGATGAAGGCGCCGATGCCTTCCTCGGCGTCGCGCGCCATCATGTTCTCGGTCATCACCTCTGCCGCATAGCGATAGGCGTCTGCAAGGCTCATCTCGGCCTGGCGATAGAAGGCCTCCTTGCCGAGCTTGATCGTGTAGGCGGATTTCAACGCCACTTTCTGCGCCAGCGCAATTGCTGCATCGCGTTCCGTGCCGGCGGGGACGACGCGATTGATGAGCCCGATCTCGCGGGCACGCGCGGCCGGAATCGGCTCGCCCGTCAGCAGCATCTCCATCGCCTGCTTGCGCGGGACGTTGCGCGACAGCGCCACCATGGGCGTCGAGCAGAACAGGCCGATGTCGACGCCCGGCGTCGCAAAGCTTGCAGCCTCGGAGGCGATCGCGAGATCGCAGCTCGCCACGAGCTGGCAGCCAGCCGCCGTCGCAATGCCCTGGACGGCAGCGACCACCGGCTTTGGCAGGTGCACGACCGCCTGCATCATCGCGCTGCAGGCGGTCATCATCTCGGCGAAGAAGGCCCGGCCGCGGTCCGGATCGCTGCGGCGCGCGGTCAGTTCCTTCATGTCGTGGCCGGCGGAAAAGGCGGGACCGTTGGCCGCGATCACGACGCCGCGGACGGCCTTGTCGTTGCGGATATCGTTGAGCTCGGCATGCAGGCTCGAGATCATCGCCTCCGACAGGCTGTTGCGCGCGGCCGGGCGGTTCAGCGTCAGGACCGCGATGGGGCCTGCGGTCTCACGCAGCAGGATCTGTGGTTGCGGGGAGGGGGCGCGGGCGGCCGGGGCGGGCATTGACGCGATTTCCGTGGAATGATTGCAGTTGGATGACACGGATAACTTAATGTAACAGGGCAAGCGAAGCGAGGGTGGGGAACGGCATGGCGTTAGCGAAAATGAGCGTGGCGGAGCTCGAGCAGTTCCTCCGTGAGGAATTTCCCCAGGCCTTCAGTGGCGACGACATCACGATCGAGAGCGCGGACGGCCAGACCAGCCTGTTGCGTCAGCGCTATAGCGAAAGGATGCTGCGGCCGGGCGGAACCGTGTCGGGCCCGACCCTGATGGCGCTGGCTGATTTCGCGATGTACGTGGTGCTGCTGTCCGCGATCGGGCCGATCGGGCTCGCGGTCACGACCAATCTCAACATCAACTTCCTGCGCAAGGGCCAGCCCGGGCAGGATGTGCTGGCTGAGGCGCGGCTGCTCAAGCTCGGCAAGCGGCTGGCGGTCGGGGAGGTGAACCTTTTGTCCGGCACATCACCCGATCCGATCGCTCATGTCACCTCGACCTATTCCATTCCAACTGTTTGAGCTTTTTGCAGGTAATATGGCACCATATTTTTAAGTCATTGATTTTATAGATGTAATTTACTTCTTTGGACATTGACCATTGTGCGTCTCTTCTTTAGAAAGCCGCGCAGTCCGGTGCGGTGTTCGCGCCGATGTCTCCCTCACGGAATTCTGACATGAAAACCTTTTCGGCAAAGCCGGCCGAGGTGACGAAGAAGTGGGTGCTGATCGACGCCAAGGGTCTGGTCGTCGGCCGTCTCGCCACCATCGTCGCCATGCGGCTCCGCGGCAAGCACCTCCCGACCTACACCCCGCACGTCGATTGCGGCGACAACGTCATCATCATCAACGCGCAGCATGCGGTCCTCACCGGTCGCAAGCGCGAGCAGAAGACCTACTACAAGCACACCGGCTATGTCGGTCACGTCAAGGAGCGCACCGCGCGCCAGATCCTCGAGGGCCGTCATCCCGAGCGCGTGCTGGAGAAGGCCGTCGAGCGCATGATCCCGCGCGGCCCGCTCGGTCGCGTGCAGATGGGCAACCTCCGCGTCTATGGCGGGGCCGATCATCCGCACGAGGCGCAGCAGCCCGAGAAGATCGACATCGCCAAGTTGAACCGCAAGAACACGAGGGCCGCATAACATGGCCGAATCCATCCAGTCGCTCGACCAGCTCTCGCAGCTCAAGACGGCGGCCGCGCCCGAGGCGCCCAAGCACGAGAAGAAGGTCGACAAGTTCAATCGCGCCTACGCCACCGGCAAGCGCAAGGACGCGGTCGCCCGCGTCTGGATCAAGCCGGGCGCCGGCAAGGTCACCGTCAACTCGCGCGAGGTCGAGGTCTATTTCGCCCGTCCCGTGCTGCGCATGATGATCGAGCAGCCGTTCTCGGTGGCGCAGCGTTCCGGCCAGTACGACGTGATCTGCACGGTTGCCGGCGGCGGTCTGTCCGGCCAGGCCGGCGCGGTCCGTCACGGCATCTCCAAGGCGCTCACCTATTTCGAGCCGGAGCTGCGCTCTGTGCTCAAGAAGGGTGGCTTCCTCACCCGCGACTCCCGCGTGGTCGAGCGCAAGAAGTACGGCAAGGCGAAGGCCCGCCGGTCCTTCCAGTTCTCGAAGCGTTAATCGCTTCTGTCGCATTCACCGCGAAAGCGGCTTCAATGAGATGCAAAAGGGCGCTGATTTCAGCGCCCTTTTTGCTGCTCGTTTGTATGCAAATTGATGGCGTGTTTCCCGAAAACTTGGGCTCGCGCGAAAACCTGAATGGAACCCGCGGGACATAGCGTCGCATTCGGAAGGGCGCGCAAGTCGGATGTACCGATCGCGTAACTGCTATGTTCTAGAGGGGGCCGACATGATGTCGCTCGATAGCATCACGCTCTATTTGGTCGCCACCATGGTTGCCGCACTGCTCGGCGCCATGATGGTGTTTTTCGGCCGGCAGGAGAGCAGCCCGGCGCTGAAATGGTGGGGCTCCGCCTATCTCCTCGGTGCCGCCTCGGTCGCGCTGTGGACCGCGGCGGGCGACAGGCTGGGCCCCCATATTTACCTTGCGCTGAACGCCGTCGGTTTCGTCGCCTGCGGCATGGTGTGGAACGCGGCGCGCGTCTTCCACGGCCGCAAGCCAAACTGGCCCGGCCTCGTGCTTGGCGCGTTCGCCTGGGTCACTGCTGCGACGCTGCTCGATCCCGCGGCATCGATGCTGCGCATGCTCATCGGTGCCGGCATCGTCTCGGTCTATGCGGCGCTGACTGCGAGCGAGCTCTGGACCGAACGGCGCAAGAGCCTGCAACGGCGCTGGCCCGCCTTCGTGGTGCCGGTGCTGCATGGCTGCGTGTTGATGCTGCCGATCCTGCTCGGCAGCTTCCTGCGCCCGCACGATGCCGGTTTCTCCTCGAGCATCTGGGTCACCGTGTTCGCAGTCGAGCTCATACTCTATGCGGTCGGTACCGTGTTCGTGATCTTCATGCTGGTGTCCGAGCGCACGGTGACCGCGCACCGGACCGCCGCGTCGACCGATCCGCTGACCGGCATGCTCAATCGCCGCGGCTTCTCGGAAGCCTGCAGCCGCGTGATCGAACGCGAGGCCAAGGCCGGGCGGCCCGTGACCGTGATGATCTTCGACATCGACCATTTCAAGTCGATCAACGACCGCTTCGGCCATCCCGCCGGCGACGAGATGCTGAAGCTGTTCTCCACCGTCGTGGTCAGCAACTTGCGCATCTCCGACCTCTCGGGCCGCATCGGCGGCGAGGAGTTCGCCGCGCTCCTGCCGTGCTCGCTGGAGGAGGGCGTGCTGGTCGCCGAGCGCGTGCGCGAGGCGTTCGAGACCTCCGGCGTCGTGGTCGATGAAGGTCCGGTCGACACCACCGTCAGCATCGGC
The DNA here is from genome assembly GCF_000261685.1 of Bradyrhizobium genomosp. I (2014). Taxonomy (GTDB): domain Bacteria; phylum Pseudomonadota; class Alphaproteobacteria; order Rhizobiales; family Xanthobacteraceae; genus Bradyrhizobium. The sequence goes on from NZ_AJQE01000322.1 coordinate 4,325, forward strand.
GTCGCCGGCGGTCCGGCCGGCACCGAGCTCGAGGTGCTGCTGGCCTCGGCCGACACCGCGCTCTACCAGGCCAAGCGCGGCGGCCGCAACCGGGTCGAGGCGGCCGAGGAGCTGCCGCTTTCGCTGGAGAACTGGCGCCGCCAGAGCGCGGCGCGCGCACCGCTGCCACGGCCGGCGACGGCCTGAGCAGGAACAAGGCGCCGTTTCGGCGCCTTTTTCTTTTTTGCCGGCTGCGGTAGACACGCCGATCGAACAAAAAGGGTGGAAAGCCGATGATCACCGAGATCGCGCAAATCGACGTCAAGCCGGGCAGCGAGAAGGACTTTGAGGCCGCCGTCGCCAAGGCCAAGGCCGCCTTCGGGCGCTCAAAGGGCTTTCACGGCTTCGAGCTGCACAAATCGATCGAGAAGCCGCAGCGCTACCGGCTGATGGTGAAGTGGGCGACGCTGGAGAACCACACCGTCGATTTCCGCGGCTCGGAGAATTTCACCGAATGGCGTGGTCTCGTCGGCCAGTATTTTGCCTCGCCCCCCGAGGTCGAGCACACCGAGACCGTGCTGACGACCTGACGGCCCGAGCCACGTCAGGCCGCCTCGGCCAGCGGCGGCGCCTCATACGTCTTGAAATGGTCGATCATGACCTTGGCGATGGCGACCAGTGGCAGCGCCAGCGCGAGGCCCCAGATGCCGAACACGACGCCGAGCAGGATCTGGAACGCGAACAGCGTGGCCGGCGGGATGTCGAGCGCCTGCCGCTGCAGGATCGGCGTCAGCACGTAGCTCTCCATGGCGTGCACGCCCATGAAGAGGAGAAAGGCCGACAAGGCGGGGATCCAGCCCGAGGCGAGGCTTGCCAGCACCACGATGACGCCGGCGATGATGGCTCCGACGGTGGGGATGAAGGCGAGCAAGCCCGCCTGGATTCCCAGGATGAACGCGCCGGGGATGCCGATGATCGCAAGCCCGATCCAGGTCACGATTCCGACCGCGATCATGACGACGATCTGGGCGATCAGCCAGCGCTCCAGCGTTTCGCTGATACGGTCGATGACGAGGGCGACACGGGTGCGGTGTCTCGCCGGTGCCAGGAACAGCAGGCCGTCGTGATAGACGCCCGGCTGGGCAGCGAAGGCGAGGCCGAGGAACAGCACGATGAAGATGTTGCCCACGCCGTGAATGGTGCCGAGCAGCAGCTTCAAGGTCTGGCTCACGATCGCCCCGCCGCTGGAGGCGAGCGCGCCGGCGCCGGGCAACGGGCCGCGCGAGGGCGCCGCCGGCGCGGGCGTCGCGTCCGGCGACGTCGTGTCCGAGGAGCCCGACGCAGCATTGCCGAGATCGAAGAAGCTGGTGTCGATGCCGTGGTTCTCGAGCAAGGACCTGACGTTCGTGATCTGCGACTTGATGGTCTTGCTCAGCACCGAGGCTTGTTCGGCGATGGTGGCCCCGCCAAGATAGGCGATGCCTGCGAGAAGCAAAGCGAGCGCGACGCAGACGATCGCAAGTCGGACCGTGTGAGGCAGGTGGACCCGGCGGCCGAGCGCATTGACCAGCGCGTTGAGGCCGAGGCCGAGCAGCATGCCGGTGAAGATCAGCAACAGGGTGGCTGCAAAATACCAGGTGAAGGCGAGCAGCGCGGTGAACAGCACGATGCCGATGCCGCCGACGGAAATCGCCCAGGCCTGATCCCGCGCCAGGTCGCTGCGGGTCCGGGGACGTTCATCTCTGGGAATCGTCACATTGGGTCCTTTTCGAGGGAGGCGGCGCCAGGCGCACTCTTTCGCGAAATCTCGCCGGGGATCAAGCGGGGCGCGCGCCGGTTTGGCGCGCCCGTCGTCGCTGCGGGGCCGCGGGCCCCCTCCGAGTGATCGGACTCGCCTCCGCCCGGCCTGCCACGGCGGTCCGGGCATTTGCGCGAAAATAGCATTGCCGTCCCGCGATCCCTTCTGTTGAATTTGTTCCATCGGAGGGGCATCTTTGCAGAATCTTCTTACCTGGAGGCACGGAACGACAGATGAGAAAGCCGGTCGTCGGCGTGATCGGGAATTCCCATCGCGTCGAAAATCGATTTCAGGTCCAGATGGTCGGCGAGCGAAACCTGCGCGCGGTGGCCGAGGTCTCCGGCGGCTTGCCGGTCATGTTCGCGGGCTCGCCTGATATCACCGATATCGCGGCGCTGCTCGATAGCGTGGACGGCATCATCCTCACCGGCGCCCGCGCCAATGTGCACCCGACCCGTTTCAACGTCGACCCCTGCGAGAAGCACGAGCCCTACGACATCCACCGCGACGAGGTCGCGTTGGCGCTCTCGGTTGCCTGTGTCTCGCGCGGCATCCCGCTGTTCGGCATCTGCCGCGGCCTGCAGGAGATGAACGTCGCCTTTGGCGGCTCCCTGCATCCCGAAATCCGCGAAATCCCGGGCCGCATGAATCACCGCATGCCCCGGCTCGACAATGGCGAGATTCACCCCGATCCGACCGTGGTGTTCGCCGACCGCCATGACGTCGACCTGACGCCGGGAGGCGCCTTCGCAAAGATTCTGGGATGCGAGAAGATCAGGGTCAATTCGCTGCACGGCCAGGGCATCCTCGATCCCGGCAAGCGCGTCCTGATCGAGGGCGTCGCCGAGGACGGCACCATCGAGGCGATCCGCATCGCCGAAGCCCCGGCCTTTGCGCTCGGGGTGCAATGGCATGCGGAGTACGATCCGCAGCATAACCCGATTAACCGCAAGCTGTTCGAGGCCTTTGGCGAAGCCCTGGTCGAGCGGCAAAAGGCGGCGGCGTAGACGGGATTGCGCGGCCCCGTCGGCTCGCAATGACGGGGACTGGGCAACTGCATCGGTCTCTCGCTTGGTTTTTTCAATCAGCAGACACGCCTTCGCATTCCCGCGGCGCGTTTCGCCCGAGCTT
>NZ_AJQE01000323.1 GCF_000261685.1 Bradyrhizobium genomosp. I (2014)
GCTACACCACGCCCGGGGACACGATCGGAGATTCGGTAGACGGCCCAAATAACGCGGGTCGTCCATACACCAACGATCACCAACGTCTTCAATGTGAGCGGTCGCTTGAAGATGGTTGCCCATCGCTTCCGCTTACTCAGTTTCGTACGCCGCCGTCCTCGATCGAAATAACCCTCAGTACTCATTTGGGTCTCCTCTTAGCCGACTAGCAAAAGCGCTAGCCCCTTCGGGGCCTTGAGGAAGGGCGAGAACAGTATTCCCTGCATGTACGGGCGAGCGCCCCTTCGGCGCTCGCCCGCCCGATACGCACAGCGCGAACCGGCCAGTTGGTAGGGAGCAATTGCGCGCCCCCCGCGGAGACCCGTTGCCAGGCTCCAATGAGTGAAGGCTATCCCTGCTTTAATTCGACGTATGATACGTGTCTGATTCGCCTCAACCCTACAATGGAAAAAATTCGCTGTCAGCGAATTTTTTTCGCTCCCAGAAAACTCGCGAACCGTTTTCACCCCTAAACTGGGCACGATTTTCGATTGACGTGACGTAGGAGTACCGTAGGAGTACCGGAAGCTGAGCACAGTGCTCGCCCCCGGTGACGCAATCAATTGATAATATTAGGGAAAATGGTCGGAGTGGCAGGATTCGAACCTGCGACCCCTGCGTCCCGAACGCAGTGCTCTACCGGGCTGAGCCACACTCCGACAAGAAGGCGGCTTATAGCGTCGGGTTTGACGCACTGCAAGCGGCCGAGCCGAGGAATTTTGTCCCTGTGAAAACGGGTGTTGAAACGCTGATTTTGCCGGCCGGCGAGGCCGGCGCGGAAGCCGCCGCCCGGCGACTTGCGGCCGGCGGGCTGGTCGCGTTTCCGACCGAGACGGTCTACGGGCTCGGCGCCGACGCCGCCAATGCCACCGCGATCGCCCATCTCTACGCCGCAAAGGGGCGGCCGGCGTTCAATCCGCTGATCGCCCATGTCGCCGACCTCGAGGCCGCGCAGCGGATCGGGCGGTTCGATGCCCGCGCCCTGGAGCTTGCGGAGGCGTTCTGGCCGGGGCCGCTGACGCTGGTGGTGCCGAAGACGGAGGGCTGCCCGGTGGCGGATCTCGCCACCGCCGGCCTCGACACGGTCGCCATCCGCATCCCCGCACATCCGGTGGCGCAGGCGATCCTGCGCGCCTTTGGCGGGGCCGTGGTGGCGCCGTCCGCCAACATCTCCGGCCACGTCTCGCCGACGCTGGCCGCCCATGTCGAGAGCGACTTGTCGGGGCGGATCGACCTGATCGTCGACGGCGGGCCTGTTGCGGTCGGGGTCGAATCGACCATCGTCGGCTGCATCGACGCGCCGATGCTGCTCCGCCCCGGCGGGCTCTCGCGCGAACGGATCGAGGCGGTGCTGGGCGCGCCGCTGGCGAGGCCGCCGGGGGAAGCCGAAAGCGACGACAGCCAGCCGCTGGCGCCGGGCATGCTGGCCTCGCACTACGCGCCGCGCGCCGACGTGCGGCTCCATGCGCGCGAGGTGGCGCCGGGCGAGGCGCTGCTGGCGTTCGGCCCCGAGCGGCTGCCTGGTGTTGACGCCGCCGCCGCCGTCATGAATTTATCCCCCAGCGGTGATCTCGATGAAGCCGCCGCCAATCTGTTCGGCTATCTTCGCAGCCTCGATGCGAAGGGCCCGCGAGGGATCGCGGTGATGCCGATTCCCGAGGAAGGGCTTGGCGAAGCGATCAACGACCGGCTGCGGCGGGCCGCGGTTGCCCGATAAGAAGCTTGAGATAAGAAGCTTGAGAAGAGACACGAGAATGAACGTCAATAAATCCGCCACCCCGCCGCTCGCGCCCGAATTGATCGACCAGTTCCGCAAGATCGTCGGCGACAGGCACGCGATCACCGATGCATCCGATATCGAGGCCTACGTCACCGAGGAGCGCAACCTGTTTCACGGCCGCTCGCCGCTGGTGCTGCGCCCGGGCTCGACCGCGGAGGTCTCCGCAATCTGCAAGCTCGCCTCCGCACACGGAATCGCGCTGGTGCCGCAGGGCGGCAATACCGGGCTCGTCGGCGGGCAGACGCCGCACAATGGCGAGGTGGTGGTGTCGCTGCGCCGGCTCGACAAGATCCGCGAGGTCGACACCGCCTCCAACACCATGACCTGCGAGGCCGGCGTGGTGCTGCAGATCGCGCAAGCGAAGGCGGCCGAGGTCGATCGGCTTTTTCCGCTGTCGCTCGGCGCCGAGGGCAGCTGCACCATCGGCGGCAACCTCTCGACCAATGCCGGCGGCACCGCGGCGCTCGCCTATGGGGTCGCGCGCGAGATGGCGCTGGGCCTGGAGGTGGTGCTCGCCGACGGGCGCGTGCTCAATGCGCTCTCGAAGCTGAAGAAGGACAATACCGGCTACAATTTGCACAACCTCTTCATCGGCGCCGAAGGCACGCTCGGCATCATCACGGCGGCGACCTTGAGGCTGTTTCCGAAGCCGCGGGCGATCGAGACGGCCTTCGTCGGGCTGAAGTCGCCGGCGGCGGCGCTGAAGCTGCTGACGATCGCGCAAGGCGAGGCCGCCAATGCGCTGACGAGCTTCGAGCTGCTGTCGGAGATGGCGGTCGATTTCTCGGTGCGGCACGGCATCGACGTGCGCGACCCGCTTCAAGCGAAGCATCCCTGGTACGTGCTGATGGAATTGTCTGTATCCAGCGAGGATGCCCGCACGCCGCTCGAGACGATCCTCGCCCGCGCCATGGAGGAGGAGATCGTCGACGACGCCGTGATCGCGGCCAACCTCAGCCAGCGCGGTGCGTTCTGGAAGCTGCGCGACGAGATGTCCGCGGCGCAGAAGCCGGAGGGCGGCTCGATCAAGCACGACATCTCCGTGCCGGTCGCCGCCGTGCCCGCCTTCATCGCCGAGGCCGATGAAGCCGTGGTGAAGCTGATCCCCGGTGCGCGGCCGGTGCCGTTCGGCCATCTCGGCGACGGCAATCTGCACTACAATGTCAGCCAGCCGATCGGCGCCGACACCGCGGATTTCCTGGCGCGCTGGCACGAGATGAACGCGGTGGTGTTCGAGATCGTGCTGCGCATGGGCGGCTCGATCTCGGCCGAGCACGGCATCGGCGTGCTCAAGCGCGACGAGCTGCCCGAGGTGAAAGACAAGACCGCGATCGAGCTGATGCGCTCCATCAAGGCGATGCTCGACCCGCTCGGCATCATGAATCCGGGGAAGGTGCTGTGAGCCCCCTTGCGATCGATGCCATCGCCGATGCCGATGTCGAGAAGGTCGTCGCGCTGTGGCAGCGCTGCGGACTGACGCGGCCCTGGAACGACCCGCATGCCGACATCGCGCTGGCGCGGCAACGCGACAACTCGACCGTGCTGCTCGGCCGCGACAATGGCGCGATCGTCGCGAGCGTCATGGTCGGCCATGACGGCCATCGCGGCTGGGTCTATTACGTCGCGGTCGACCCCGACAGCCGGAAGCGCGGCCATGGCCGCGTCATCATGGCTGCGGCAGAGGACTGGCTGCGCGCCGCCGGAATTCCAAAACTGCAGCTCCTGGTCCGCCGCGAGAATGCGCAGGCCAACGCGTTCTACGACTCGCTCGGCTTCGAGGAATCCACCTCCGTGATGTTCCAGAAGTGGCTCGACGGCCGCGCGACCGCGCCAAGCAACTGAGATGCGATCGCGAACGCAGCTGCGCCCCCTCGCCCCGCTTGCGGCAGGGCAATCGCATACGGGAGCGATCTCGCCTGTGGCCATCCTTCGAGACTCCCGCCGTTGGCGGGCCCTCAGGATGAGGACCTGGTGCGCGGCACGCGTTTCAACGGGCACCAACGCTGCTTAGCCTCATCCTGAGGAGACCGCGAAGCGGTCGTCTCGAAGGACGAGGCGCTTGCTAAACTGCCGCTCGGAAGTCATATGCGATTGCCCTCCCGCAAGCGGGGCGAGGTGAAGAAACAGAGAGGCTTCATGACCATTTCCGACCGCGTCCGCATCAAGGACGTCCGCGTGCTCTCTGACGGCTGGACTCCGCTGAAGACCACGACCTTCGACTACCGGCGCGCCAATGGCGAATGGCAGACGCAGCATCGGGAAACCTATGAGCGCGACAACGCCGCTGCCGTGCTGCCTTACAACCTTGCACGGCGCACCGTGATCCTGGTGCGCCAGTTTCGCCTGCCGGCGTTCATCCGCGGCTACGACGATCTCCTGATCGAGGCGGCCGCCGGCGTGCTCGACGATGCCTCCCCCGAGGTGCGCATCCGCGCCGAGGCCGAGGAGGAAACCGGCTATCGCCTGCACCACGTCCACAAGGTGTTCGAGGCCTTCATGAGCCCCGGCGCGATCACCGAGAAGCTGCATTTCTTCATCGCCGAGTACGAGCCTTCGATGCGGGTGAGCGACGGTGGCGGCCTCGAACACGAGGGCGAGGACATCGAGGTGCTGGAGCTCGGCATCGACGAGGCCCTGGCGATGATCGCCGACGGCCGCATCATCGACGCCAAGGCGATCATGCTGCTGCAATATGCGGCGCTGCATGTGTTCAGGTAGATGACGCTCTTCACTCTCCCCTGGAGGGCACTCCCGGGGAGGGTGAAGTCAGTGCGTCACCCGCCAGATCGTGCCGTTGCCGTCCTCCGACACCAGCAGTGATCCATCCTTCGCCACGGCGACACCCACCGGCCTGCCCCACACTTCGGTATCGCTCACCACGAACCCCGTGACGAAGTCCTCGTATTCCCCTGTCGGCTTGCCATCCGTCATCTTGATGCGGATCACCTTGTAGCCGGTGCGCCTGGATCGGTTCCAGGAGCCGTGCTCGGCGGCGAAGGCGTCGCCCTGGTATTCGGACGGAAACTGCGTGCCCTGATAGAAGGTCATGCCGAGCGAGGCCGAGTGCGGCTGGATCAGCACGTCCGGCACCGTCACCTTGTCCTTGAGATCCGGCCGCGCGCCGGCATGGCGCGGGTCTTCGTTACCGCCGATGTAGAACCACGGCCAGCCATAGAAGGCGCCCTCCTTCACGCTGGTCACGTAGTCGGGCACGAGATCGTCGCCGAGACCGTCGCGTTCGTTGGTGGAGCACCAGGGCAGGCCGCTCTGCGGCTGGACCGCGAGACCGACGCAGTTGCGGATGCCGGTGGCGTAGATCTTGCGCTCCCTGCCATCGGGATTGAAGGCCAGCACGGCAGCGCGCTCGGTCTCGCTCGCCCAGGCCGCGCCGAGCGGCTGCGTCTTCGACCACGCCTCCATCCCGCCCGGCGGCGTGCCCATGCCTTCCGCGACATTGCTGAGCGAGCCGACGGACACCAGCATGCGCTTGTTGTCCGGCGTAAAGACGATATCGCGGGTGGAGTGGCCGCCGTCATGCGGCAGGCTTGCCACGATGGTCTCGGCCTTGCCGCGCGCCTTGAGGTCGCCGGCCTGATAGGGAAAGCGGACGACGCTGTCGGTGTTGGCGACGTAGACCCATTGCGGATTGTCGCCGTTCGGAAAGAACCCGATCCCGAACGGTTGCCGCAGGCCGCTGGCGAACACCTCGCTGGTCGCGACCTTGCCGCCCTCGCCGGCGCGCAACACGCGGATGTTGCCGGCGCGCGTCTCAGCGACGAAGACATCGCCGTTCGGCGCCACGCGTATGATGCGCGGCGCACGCAGGCCTTCGGCGAACAGCTCGATCCTGAAGCCGGCCGGCACCTGGGGCAAGGTGTCCTGCGGACGCGGCACCACGCGCGCGGTGCTCGCGACCGACCGCGTGGCGCCGGGCCTGACCAGATCCTGCGGCCGGATCAGCCTGACCGTGCCGGGCTTGTCGGCCTTCCAATCGCCATAGGCGTCCTTGCCCCGTAGCACCGGCTCGGCCCGCGCACTGGTTGCCACCAGCAGCCCCGCGGATAGCGCGACGGACAAAATTCTGCTCTTCACGTTGTCCTCCCGGCCTGCAATCTCGACCATCGACGCCACAGCAGCGGCAGATCGAAGCTCTGCCACATCCCATGTCAGCTGATGCACGCGCGATGTGCATCGGGTGCAACCCATCGTACTGGAAAACACCGCAGATAGGTGCGACACATTGTAAGGGCGGGGACTGCGGTCATCAAAGCTGCGGCATCGCTGTCGCAATTGATGGGATGATCATGTGGGGATCCGTCATATCGGAATGGGCGAGCCTGCTGCTGCGCTGGCTGCACGTGGTGGCCGCGATCGCCTGGATCGGCAGTTCCTTCTATTTCATCGCCCTCGACCTCAGCCTCAGGCCCAAGCGAAACCTGACGGGCGAGCTGACGGGCGACCTGCCTGATGGCGTGCAGGGCGAGGCCTGGCAGGTCCATGGCGGCGGCTTCTACCGGATCATGAAGTACCTGGTGGCGCCGAGCCGCATGCCGGACGAGCTGACCTGGTTCAAATGGGAGGCCTACACCACCTGGCTGTCCGGCTTCGCGCTGATGGTGGTGGTGTACTATCTCGAGGCCGACCTGTTCCTGGTGGACAAATCGATCCTCGACCTCACGCCGGTCCAGGCCGGCCTGTTCAGCCTCGCGAGCCTCGCGCTGGCATGGCTGCTCTATGAAGTCGCCTGCCGCAGCGGGCTTGCGCAGCGCGAGCTGCCCTTTGCCGTCGGCGGCTATCTGTTCCTGGTCGCGCTCACCTACGCGTTCACCCACGTGCTGAGCGGCCGCGGCGCCTTCAACCAGATCGGCGCGATCATCGGCACGATCATGGTCGCCAACGTCTTCGCATTGATCATCCCGAACCAGAAGAAGATCGTCGCCAGCCTCATCGCGGGCCGGGCTCCCGATCCAAGACTCGGCAAGGCGAGCAAGGAGCGCTCGGTCCACAACAACTATCTGACGCTCCCCGTGGTCGTGCTGATGATCAGCAACCACTATCCCCTGCTCTACGCCACGCGCTACAACTGGATCATCGTCGCGATCATCCTGGCGCTGGGGCCGGTGATCCGCCACTTCTTCAACGAGCGACATGCGGGGCGCAGATCGCCGTGGTGGGCGTGGGGCGTGGCGGCAATCGGCGTGGTCGCGATCCTGTTCCTCTCCGCGGCCGGCCCGCGCGAGGTCAAGACCGGCGCGCTGCCGGCGCAGCCGACGCTCGCCGATGTCGAGGAGATCGTGACGTCCCGCTGCAGCATGTGCCACGCGGCCGAGCCGGTCTGGGCCGGCATCGTCACCGCACCGAAGGGCATCCTGCTCGACAAGCCCGAGCACATCCATCGCAACATCCGCCTGATCGGCCGTGTGGCCGCCTGGTCGAATGCCATGCCGCCGGGCAACATCACCGAAATGACCGGCGAGGAGCGCGCCATCCTCGCCGCCTATATCGCGCGGGCGCGCTGACGCTCCCACACGAGGTGCGTCGCGCGGAATGAAATTCCGCATCTGCCGCCGAATTGAAAATGACTTGACCGCCTGTCCGGCGTAGACATGACCGGCGGGCGCC
>NZ_AJQE01000324.1 GCF_000261685.1 Bradyrhizobium genomosp. I (2014)
GCTTGCAATCGGGGAAAGAACAGTGGCCCTCAAGAACGTCATCGGTATCGACCACGCCGTGGTCATGGTGAAGGACCTCGACAAGGCGGCCGGGAATTATCGGCAACTCGGCTTCACCGTGTCGCCGCGCGGCACCCACAGCGCGCATATGGGCACCGGCAACTACACCATCATGTTCGACCCCGACTACATGGAGTTGCTCGGCGTGCTCGCTGCGACCGAGCACAACGCACCGGCGCGCGCCTTCCTCGACAGGCGTGGCGAAGGCATCGAGCGTATCGCCTTCACTGCGGTCGATGCCGCCGCCGGCGCGGACGAGATCCGCGCGCGCGGCCTGACGCCGATCGGCCCGACGGATTTCGAGCGGCCGGTGACGCTGTCCGACGGCACGGTCTCGGCGGCGAAATTCCGCACCTTCATGTGGCCGACCGCGGAAGCGCCCGGCGGCGTGCGCATCTTCGCGTGCCAGCACAAGACCCGCGAGACCGTGTGGATTCCCGAACTGATGCAGCACGCCAACGCGGCGAAGCGGATCGAGCAGACACTGATCGCAACGCCCGAGCCGGCGAAGGAAGCCGCGCATCTCGGCCAGCTGATCGACCGCGCGCCGAAGGCCGAGACCGATGGCGCGGTCACGGTGCCCTCCGGCGGCGATCGCGCCGACTTCGTCTATTTGACGCTGGAGCAGCTCGGGAAGCGCTATCCCGGCGTGCCGCTCGCCGGCCTGTCCGAGCGCGGCGGCGCGGCACTGGTGCTCATCAGCGGCGATCTCGCGGCGACAGAGAAGGCGCTGGGGTCGGCTGCCGTGCGGAGCGGGGCTGCGATCTGCGTGCCGCCGGCCAAGGCCAACGGCACCCTGCTCGCCTTCATTGCCGGCTGATTTGAACCAATTCTTTAACGGGTGTTTACCCCGGCCGCTTTAGGGTTCCCGGCAATCCAAGTCGCCGGGACCATACGCATGTTCAAAGAGGGATCGCCGATCGCCTATGACGCGCCGGCGGAGCTGAAGAAGTGGCCCTCGCTGAAGGGCGAGAGGCAGAGGGATCGCGGTCCGCCCTATCTCGTCTACAACGGCACACTCGCCGAATGCGTCCGCGAGCTCATGGGCAAACCGATCAAAGGCATCTCGCTCTACGACATCATGACGAGGCCACAACCGGCCTTCGATCAGACCGTGCTGTCACCGGGCGATGCCGCCGAGATCGCGATGCGCAAGGATTTCCCCCAAGACTAGTTCGAGGCCTGCTAACCTGCGCCAAGACGCTCGGCTCCACGTTTCCCCGAGCGAAGGCCGCGCCTCCCTTTCGCGGAACCCGAGATGCCATCGAGGAGTGCCGGGATCGTCGCCTATCGGAAGCGCCGGGAGATCGAGGTCTTCCTCGTTCATCCCGGGGGCCCGTTCTGGCGCAACAAGGATCTCGGTGCGTGGTCGATCCCGAAGGGTGAGTATGCGGACGAAGAAGATGCAGAGGCCGCCGCACGACGGGAGTTTGCCGAGGAGCTTGGGCTTGAACTGTCCGTGCCGCTGATCGCGCTAGGTCAGGTCAAGCAGCGCGGGGGCAAACTCGTCACCGCATTCGCGGCCGAGCTCGACATCGACACGGGCAGCATTCGCAGCAACACGTTCGAGATCGAATGGCCACCTCGCAGTGGCAAGCGGCAGACCTTCCCGGAGGTCGACCGCGCCGCATGGTTCACGCTCGAAGCGGCGCAGGGCAAGATCAACGCGGGACAACGTCCCCTGCTCGATCGGCTGGCGCAGCTGGCGGGCGGCGAATAGGCTGCCGCGACGCCGATCACGCTTGCGGGAGAGGTGCAGCGGCGCCCGCGCGCCCTACTCCGCCTTGATGTTCGCCGCCGCCACGACCTCGGCGAGCTCCTTCGTCTCCTTTGCGATCTTGGCGGCGTAGTCGGCCGGGCCGAGCACGCTGACGACGCCCTGCGAGCCGAGCTTCTCCGCGACCGCGGGATCCTTGGCAGCGGTGACGATCTCCCGGTGCAGCGTCTCCAGGATCGGTGCGGGCGTCGCCTTCGGCATGAAGAAGCCGACCCAGAACGAGATATCGAAGCCGGGATAGCCCGCTTCCGCGACGGTCGGCACGTCGGGCAGCGCCGGCAGCCGCTCGGCCGACGACACCGCCAGCGCGCGCAGCTTGCCGGCCTTGACCAGCGGCACCGCGGAAAGCGGATCGAACACCGCCAGCACCTCCTGCGCGAGGATGCCGACCTCGGCGGCCGAACCGCCGCGATACGGCACGTGGATCATCTTGATGCCGGCCTTCTGGCTGAGCAGCTCCATGGCGAGATGGGCGAGGTTGCCGTTGCCACCCGAGCCGTAGGCAAGCGCGCCGGGCGCGGCCTTTGCCGCGGCAACGAGATCGGCCACCGATCTGATGTTCGCCGTCCTGGGATTCTCGGGATTGACGACGAGCACGAGCGGCGCCGAGACGACGGTGGTCAGCGGCGCGAAGTCGACTTGCGGATCGTAGCGGATATCCTTGAACAGCGTCTTGTTGAGCGTGATCGTGGACGAGTTGCAGGCAAGCATCGTGTAGCCGTCGCCTTCCGCCCGCGCCACGCCCTCGGCGGCGATCATGCCATTGGCGCCCGCGCGGTTCTCGACCACGAAGGGTTGTCCGAGCTTGTTGCCCAAGCGGTCGCCAATGATGCGCGCGACGACGTCGACCGGCCCGCCGGCGCTGAAGCCGACCATGACCTTGACCGGCCGCACCGGATATTTCTGCGCCAGCGCCTGCGTCGACAGCGCAGACGCGCACAATCCGGCGATGACTGCCAGCAGGCGGGCCACTCGTTGCATTGGTTCTCTCCCCAGACCTCTTGGCGCCGCTTGTGCAGGCTTGTTGATGCGACGCATTGGAAGATCATGAATAGCGGCGATCCCGGATTTCGCAATCGTGTTTGGGCGCCGGCATTCCGCCGCACGGCACGTGCGCACCCATTCCAAACAAAAAATGCGAAAACAACCCCATGCACAGTAGACGGCCGCTGTCGAAACAAGGACTTGCGCGGGGCGCAATAATCTTCGGATGTTACGAAATCGATTTTGACTCGTCGGGCAAAACAGGGGCATAATGGCATCATCGCGATAACCGTGAGCAACCCGGCCCGCCCGGCCATGGCGCCTCGCTGCGATCGCGCACAAGCCCTTCATCGACATCTGAACATCGCAACCGCCGCACGGCAGCTGCGCGGGTCGGCCTCGCCCGGCGAGCCTCCTCGCGCCTGCCGTGGGCCCAAGGAGATACCGACATGACGACAGCCCTGGCACGCAACAGCACGACGCCCGTCACCAAATATGACGGCAGCAGGCCGAGCCCGCGGATCAAGCTCACCCGGCGACGCATCCTGATCCAGCATCCCGACGCGCAGGCCGGCGAACGGCTGATGGGCGAGGCGCTCGGTGCCGTCGACCGCGACGCGCTGCATGGCATCCTCAGGCAATTGATGAAAGCCAGCGTGATCCTGCAGAAGCCCGATGAGGCCAATCTCGCCTTCATGATCTCGATGATGAAGAGCATCGCGCCCAGGGATTCCCTCGAAGCCATGCTGACGGCGCAAATGGTGTCCGTTCACGTTGCCACCATGCGCTCCGCCTGCCGGCTCGCCTTCACCGAAGACCTCTCGCAGCAGGAAGGCATCACACGCACATTGACCCGGCTGGCCCGCACCTTCGCAGCCCAGATGGAAGCTCTCAACCGCCACCGCGGCAACGGCGAGCGTCCGATCACGGTGCAGAACCTGTCGGTGCAGGACGGCGGCAGCGCGATCGTGGGGAATGTCACGCAACAGGCGCAGCTGATCGCCGCTGAGCCGGGTCATGCGACGGACGCGGGACTGGTCCCGTCCCGCGACGCCGGTGAACGCGAACACGACCGGGCCGCGTCCTTGCACGGCGGCACCGCATGAGCGCCGATCACATCCGCAATACGCGCGCGATGTCGGCGAGCCCGCGCTGCGGCGCCGGCACACGCGGCGGTTTCGCCTGCCGCGCGCCGGCCGTGCGCGGCAAGGTCCGCTGCCGCATGCACGGCGGCGCCGCGGGATCGGGCGCGCCATGGGGCAACCGCAATGCGCGGAAGCATGGACTGTTCACACAGGAGCGCATCGCGGAACGGCGGGCGATCCGCGCGCTGCTGGATGAAGCGCGGAAGCTGTTGGTCGAGATGAAGCCCGACGGTAACGAGCCGACGAGCCGAGTCTGAACTTCCGCCCAATGAGCCATTGATGGCTCATCTGGAGCTCCATGGTCGGTCTATGGACCAAGGCCCCCCCGTGCGCCAGGCCCACCCCTGCCATTGGCAGGCTCACCCCAATCATGTACCTCACCCAAAACCTTCACGGGACGGGACGCCCATGACCACCCCCCACGACGCGGGACACGCCACCCGCGCGCTGATCTTTGCGCTGGTCGCGCTGGCCTGCGGGCACATGCTCTCCACCCTGCTGCGCACGATTCCGGCAGTCAGCCTCGACCTGATGGCCGCGGATTTCCACATCGAGCCGCAAGCGCTGGCGAGCCTCACGTCGGTCTATCCTTTCGCCTTTGCGGCGGCGCAGATCCCGGTCGGTGCGGCGATGGACCGGTTCGGCGTGCGGCCGGTGGCGCTCAGCCTGCTCGCGGGGACCGTGTTCGGCGCGGTGGCGTCGGGATTTGCGACGGGGCCGGAAAGCTTTGCGGTCGGGCAAGTGCTGCTGGGCGTTGCCACCTCGGGCATGCTGATGTGCCCGATGACGCTGGCGGCCAAGCAGTTGTCGGCTTCGCGGTTCGGGCTATGGTCGGGCGCGATCCTCTCGATCGGCAATATCGGCATGCTGCTGTCGGCGAGCCCGCTCGCCTTTGTGGTCGACAATTGGGGCTGGCGCGCCGGATTCTGGATCTCCGCGATCGGCGGCGTCGCGGTGGCGCTCGCGGTGTTCGCACTGGTGCCGAACCAGCCGGCCGAGCACAAGGACGAGTCCTCGCCGCTGGCGCAGATGATCGAGGTGCTGCGCCTCGGCCTCTCCCGGCCCTTGCGCGGCCTGATCGCGCTGGCGCTGGTGTCGCTGGCGACCTCGCTGGTGCTGCGCGGCCTGTGGGGCGGGCCGTGGCTGATGCAGGCCAAGGGCCTGTCGCGGGTCGAGGCCGGCAATCAACTCGGCGCGTTCACGCTGGCGATGATCATAGGTCCGCTTCTCATCGGCATGATCGACCGCAGGCTCGGCCGCCGCCGCGCGCTGGTGGCGGGCTCGCATATGGCCGGGGCGGTGCTATTGGCGCTGATGGCGTTGGGCGCGCCGCATTACGCGGTCTCCACGCTGTTCGGCGTGCCCGTGATGCCGCCGCAATACGACCTCGTGCTGTTCGTGCTGATCGGGCTTGCGACCTCCGCGCAGCCGCTGCTGTTCGGCATGTCGCGGCAGCTGGTCGACGCGCAAACCGCGGGCAAGGCGCTCGCGGCCGTCAACCTCGCCTTCTTCCTCGGCGCGGCGTTGATGCAGTCGGTGACCGGCGCGGTGGCGGCGCTCGCGGGCTTGCCGGCCGTGCTGCTGTTCATGGCTGCGGCGCTTCTCGCGGGCTCGCTGATCTTTCTGGCCTACACGAGAACCATCTGAACAGCGCGTCGGTCGCGCGGTCCACCCGGAGGTGCCCGGCGGCGAAACAAACAAAAGTCTCATCAGTTAGCCATAAAGTGGGGGCCACCTCGTCTTTCGAGTGGCGGGATTTCCGGCTATTGACGTCTCACACCCCTCGATTTCCATGATCCGAATGCCCGCAGCAATTGTGTCCGAAATGGCGAAGCCGATTGCATCCAGCGACCACAAGCCGCCGTCCGAGGAGCGGCGCGTCAGCTTGCTCGTGCTCTGCGGCCTTGCGCTGGTGATCGGGGTGATGACGGGCCTTGGCGCCGTGGCGTTCCGGGCCTTGATCGGACTGGTGCACAACCTGTTCTACAATGGCCGATTGAGCCTGGTATACGACGCCAATGTCAGCGAAGGCGCCAGCCGCTTCGGCGATCTCGTCCTGTTTGCGCCGATCATCGGCGGGCTGATCGTCGTTTTTCTCGTGAGGCGCTTTGCGCCGGAGGCCAAGGGCCATGGCGTTCCCGAGGTGATGGACGCGATCTTCTACAAGCGCGGCAACATTCGCGGCACCGTGGCGGTGGTCAAAGCCCTGGCCTCGGCGATATCGATCGGCAGCGGCGCTGCCGTCGGACGCGAAGGGCCGATCATCCAGATCGGCTCGGCGCTCGGCTCGGCCTTCTCGCAGTTGATCGGACTATCGACGCGGCAGAAGATCACGCTGCTGTCCGCCGGGGCCGGCGCAGGCATTGCCGCGACCTTCAACACGCCGCTGGGCGGCGTTCTGTTCGCCCTCGAAATCCTTCTGCCGGAGGTATCAAACCGTACCTTCCTTCCAGTCGTGGTCGCCACGGGCGCCGCAACGACGATCGGACGAATCCTGATCGGTCCTGATCCCGCCTTTGCCGTACCCGACGTTCAATTCCCAATGGTCGCCTCGTTCAACATTCAGGAGGCTGTCGCGTTTGTCGCGCTCGGATTGCTCTGCGGCGTGGCGGCCTGGGCCTTCATTCGGGTGTTGGTCTTCATGGAGGACGGGTTTCCAAGGCTGACGCAGAACGAGTACGTCCAGAACGTTCTCGGCATGGCGGTGATCGGCCTGATGATGGTGGGCCTCACACACGCCTTCGGGCACTCCTACATCGACGGCGTCGGCTATTCGGTCATCCAGGATATCCTCGACCACAGGATGACAGCAGCCGGCCTGCTCGCACTGTTGTTTGCACTCAAGCTCGTCGCAACGACCGTGAGCCTCGGCTGCGGTGCCTCCGGCGGCATCTTCTCGCCGTCGCTCTACCTCGGCGCCACCCTGGGCGCCGCTTTTGCCGCCGCGACCAGTTCGATCCTTCCGCATTCCGGGTTGACACCGTCTTCGGCCGCCATCGTCGGAATGGCGGCCATCGTCGGTGCCGGAACGGGTGGCGTGATGACGGCGATCGTCATGGTGTTCGAAATGACTCGCGACTATGCGATTATCGTTCCCGTGATCGTCGCAGTCGCGCTGGCTGCCGGCGTACGGCGCGCGCTCGTCAACGAGACGATATACACCGTGAAGCTGCGCCATCGCGGGCATCGCATCCCGAAGGAACGACACATCAATCTCTACCTGGTCAAACAGGCCCAGGACATCATGGAGCACCGCTTCATCGTCGCCAGGGCCGGCACGACCCTGAAGCAGGCCATGATTGCGGAGGATACCGACGATGCCCGCGCCATCGTGGTCGAAAGAGACGGCCGGATCGTGGGACTCATCCCGCCGCGTTCGGGCCTCTGGGCCGAGTCTCATACCAACCCCGATCTTCTCGTCGAGCGATTCGCCGAACGGAGGCTCGTCATTTGCCGGGATGAGGATCTCCTCAGTCTCGTCCTTGCGAGGTTGCGTCGCCACCGCGCCGGCGCGGCAATCGTCTTTCGCGGCCGCTCACGTCCGCGCGTCGACGACATCGTCGGTATCGTCACCAAGCGCGTGATCGCCGATGCCGTCATCGGCAGCTACGAGGATTGATCCGCGCCGCATGATCTTTCCGGAAGACCGCTTCGCACTTGTCCGGATTGCTTCAGTAGCCCGGCGACGGTCCATTCCCAGGCGCGATCGCATCATGGTTGGGGCCGAGTGTCGCCAGATAGGCGATGATGTCGTGGCGCGACGGCGCATCGAGCACGCGCACCGGCATTCTCGCGCCCGGCACCAATTTTTGCGGGCCGGCCAGCCATTCGTCCAACTTGTCCCCGGTCCAGTTCAGGTGAGCCGTCCTGAGCGCCGACGAATAGCCGTATCCTGCGACGGAGCCCGCCGGGCGGCCCACCACCCCGCCCAGTTCGGGGCCGGCCATGTTCCGGTCGAGGGCGTGGCAAGCGCTGCAACGCTGGGCGAAGAGCTCCCGGCCATGAACGATGTCCGGCGGAGCACCGGCGAGAAAGCGCGACAGGTTCTTTGCTTCGGACGGATTCGCCGAGCGGCCCATGGTATAGCTCAGCGTGATCGTGTCGACATGCTCCGTGTCGGCGTCCTTGCCAAAGGCCGGATCGACATAGAACACGACCGGCATATCCACCTTCTGATGCGGATCGAGCTTTTCCTCATTGAAGCAGAAGCACTGAATCTTGTTGAAGTAGATGCCGCTCGTTTCCGGCGTGACGTTGAACGTCGCGTGTCCGACCGTGGCCTCGTCACCAAGATTCTCGGCACTGAAGAAGACGAGCTTCTGCTCGCCGAGACGAACCTGTACGGAGCGCTGCTCCGGTGCGAATCGCCAGGGCAGCCCGGGCGCGACGTTGGCATCGAACGCAACCGTCACCGTTCGTTCGGAGCTGGTGGCCGGATCCGAATAGACTCGTTGCGTTGTTCCCCCATATCCGGTTGCACCGCAAAATAAACGGTAGAGCACCGGCGAATAGGCGACCAAGCCGGACATGACGGCGAGGACAGCAAGGCAGGGTATGACAACGTTCAAGTTCTTCCGATAGCGCGGTTTCATCGTCATCCCCGAAACGATGGTCGTGCCATCGCAGTGCCTGGATCGGTTCGTGATCCCCCGATAGCTCCGCAAGTCTCGTCACGCCAGAAGGGAAGAGCCGCCTTTCGTCGGGTTTGACGATGTTGTGATCCCGAACTAAAGCCGGGCATCTCCGCATCGCCCGTTATGCCAGGGCAACTGTTGCAACTCGACGAAACGGAGCCGCTGTCATGAGCACTGCAAACACTGTTTACGACGAGCACGAAGGCCGCGTGGCGACGATTACGACGATCGCGATCGAGGCAAAGGCCGTCATACGCAGCGAGAGCGAGGCGGAGATCACCCCCACGAACGATCAGGATGCGGAAAAATTGGTCTACGCCAGGGCATTCCAGGCCTGGGCGGAAGGCAGGATAGGCGGAAACGCCGAAGACATCTTCGAGACCGTGCAAGAGGTTCTCGAAATCTAGGCCCTTGTCGTCGGAATGCCGATCTGTCGGCTTGCATGGACTGTCCGAGGCCTTGCGCTGCGGCCTGTCGCAGGAGATGCTGACGGCCCGTGCACCAAAGGACCGATTCATGCCCGTCGACACCAAAGCCGCCACCGACCGTCTCATGCGCTTCCTCGCCGTCGAGGGCGTGACCGGACAGGAGGCGGCGATCGGGCGTGAGCTTGCCGCCGCGCTGAAGCAGGCCGGTGTGCCGGCGAAGGCGATCCGGCTCGACGACGCCAACACGCGCATCCCGGTGCCGACCGAGACCGGGAACCTCATCGTCGACCTGCCCGGCCGCGGCGCGCTGCACAACCAGCCGCGCATCATGTTCATGACCCACATGGACACGGTGCCGCTGTGCGCCGGCGCCAAGCCGAAGAAATCCGGGCGCAAGATCGTCAATGAGGCCAGGACCGCGCTCGGTGGCGACAATCGCTGCGGCTGCGGCGTGCTGGTGACGCTGGCGGCCGAGCTCGAAAAGCAGAAGCTCGATCATCCGCCGATCACGCTGCTGTTCTGCGTGCGCGAGGAGAGCGGGCTCTACGGCGCACGCCACGTCAAGCTCGACGAGCTCGGCTCACCGGTGATGGCGTTCAACTACGACGGTGGCTCCGCCTCCAATGTCGTCATCGGCGCCGTCGGCGCCGACCGCTGGAGCGTCGAGATCTTCGGCCGCGCCTCGCATGCCGGCGTCGCGCCGGAGCGCGGCATCTCCTCGACCATGATCATGGCGCTCGCCCTGGCGGACGTGAAAGCCGGCGGCTGGTTCGGCAAGGTGGTGAAGGGCAAGCGGCAGGGCACCAGCAATGTCGGCCCGGTCACCGGCGGCGAAGGCCGTCCGGCGGGCGACGCCACCAATGTCGTCACCGACTACGTCCATGTGCGCGGCGAAAGCCGCAGCCATGACGGCAAGTTCTTCAAGGAGATCACGAAGGCCTACAAGGCCGCGTTCGAGAAGGCAGCCAAGAAAGTCACGAATGCACAAGGCAAGTCCGGCAAGGTCAAGTTCAAGGCGGAGACCGATTATTATCCGTTCCGCATGAAGGACAGCCAGCCCGTCATCAAGCGCGCGGTCGAGGCCGTGTCCGCGGTCGGCGGCACGCCGAACGTCCGCACGGCCAATGGCGGCCTCGACGCCAACTGGATGGTCCGCCACGGCGTCCCGACCGTGACCTTCGGCGCGGGGCAGAACGAGGCGCACACGGTCGACGAATGGATCAATCTCGACGAATACGACCGCGCCTGCGCGCTGGCGGTGCAACTCGCGACGATGCGGTGATTGACGTCTGTAGGGTAGATTAGCCGAAGGCGTAACCAACCTCTTCTGCTTCCGTGGATAGGAAGGATGGTGGGCGACGCCTGCGGCTAACCGACCCTACGAAAGTACGAAACAAAAACAAAAGGGAGGCCAACATGCCGCGCATCGCCAACATCGAATCCGGGCTCTACCGGATCCCCCTCCCAGTCACGCTGTCCGACTCGACCCATGGCGAGATCGCGGCGTTCGAGCTGATCACCTGCCGCATCCGCGATACTGATGGCGTAGAGGGCGTCGGCTACACTTCCACCGTGGGCCGCAATGGCGGCGCTGTCGCGGACATTCTCAGGCGCGAGATTCCGCCGCTGATCGAAGGCCGCGAGGCCGACGACACCGAAGCGATCTGGCACCACGTCTGGTGGGCGCTGCACTATGGCGGGCGCGGCGGGCCGGTGGTGCTGGCGCTCTCCGCGCTCGACATCGCGCTGTGGGATTTGAAGGCGCGGCGCGCCACGCTGCCGCTGTACCGGCTGCTCGGCGGATTCGATGCGCGGGTGCCATGCTATGCCGGCGGCATCGACCTCGATCTCTCCGTGGATGAGCTGCTCGCGCAGACCGACGGCAATCTCGCCAAGGGCTTTCGCGCCATCAAGATGAAGGTCGGCCGGCCCGACCTGAAATCCGATGTCGCGAAGGTCTCGGCGATGCGCAATCATCTCGGCGACGGCTTTCCGCTGATGGCGGATGCCAACATGAAGTGGACGGTCGAGGAAGCCATCCGTGCGGCGCGCGCCCTCGCTCCCTACGATCTCACCTGGCTCGAGGAGCCGATCATCCCCGACGACGTCGCGGGCCATGCCCGCATCATGCAGGCCGGCGGCGTGCCGATCGCGGCGGGCGAGAATCTGCGCTCGCTTTGGGAGTTCAAGAACTACATCACGAGCGGCGCGGTGTCCTATCCCGAGCCTGACGTCACCAATTGCGGCGGCGTTTCCGCCTTCATCAAGATCGCGCGGCTGGCGGAAGCCTTCAACCTGCCCGTCACCAGCCACGGTGCCCACGACATCACCGTGCATCTGCTCGCGGCCTGCCCGAACCGCTCCTATCTGGAGGCGCACGGGTTCGGCCTCGACAAATACATCGAGCATCCACTGGTGCTGCAGGACGGCAAGGCGCTGGCGCCGGACCGGCCCGGGCATGGCATCAGCTTCGACTGGAAGGGACTGGCGAAGCTGGCGGCATAGCGCGCCGTCAAGCCTTGCCATGACGATGTGGTTGCATGCGAACTATTCGCTGGCCCCGGATCCACAGGCCGAAGATTTCGGTATGGTGGCGGGTCGCTACCGAAAGAGACCCGCCTTGACACCCGAGCTGCACCAGAAACTGACCGCATGGCGACGGCACCTTCATGCGCACCCGGAGCTGTCGCTCCAGGAGAAAGAGACCGCTTCCTTCGTGCAGGACAAGCTCACCGAGCTCGGCATTCCCTTCGTTTCGGGCGTCGGCGGCCACGGCATCGTCGCGACCCTGACGCGCGGGCATGCGCAGAGCCGCGTCGGCTTGCGCGCGGACATGGATGCACTTCCGATCACCGAGGACACCGGCCTGCCCTACGCCTCCAAGACATCGGGCGTGATGCATGCCTGCGGCCATGACGGGCACACAGCCTCGCTGCTCGGCGCCGCCGCGCTGCTTGCCACCGATACGAGCTGGAGCGGCTCGGTCGATTTCATCTTTCAGCCGGCGGAGGAAGGCTTTGGCGGCTCACGCGCGATGGTCGCGGACGGGCTGTTCGACCGCTTTCCGATGCAGCGCGTCTTCGGCTTTCACAATTGGCCGGGCCTTGCCGCCGGCACTATCGCCGTGCATGACGGCGTCGTCATGGCTTCCGGCGGGCGCGTCACCATCACCATCGAGGGCCATGCGGGCCACGCCGGCATGCCGCATTTGACGCGCGATCCGGTGGTGGCGGCCGGCCATCTGATCGTGGCGCTGCAATCGATCGCCTCGCGCGGCGTCGACCCGCTCGACACCGCCGTGCTCTCGCTCTGCACGATCGAAGGCGGCACCGCGCCGAACCAGATCGCCGGACGCGTCGCCATCCGCGGCACGCTGCGCTACCACCGCGAGGCGGTCAAGGGCGTCATTCTCGACGGCATCGAGCGCACATGCGCCGGGATCGCGACGAGCTTCGGCGTCAAGGTCACGCCCGAGATCGTCTGGGGTGTGGGTGTGGTGATCAACACGCCCGCCGAAGCGGGCCTTGCCCGTATCGCCGCGGAGAAGGTACAGGCGCCGGTGCGCCGCGACCTTGCGCCGAGCATGGCTGGCGAGGATTTTGCCCACTATCTCCAGCAGCGGCCGGGCGCCTTCGTCTGGATCGGCAACGGGCCCTTGCGCGATGGCGCGGAGCTGCACGGCCCGCGCTACGATTTCAACGACGCGATCTTAACCGTCGCGTCGAGCTGGATGGCCGAGGTGGCCAAGGCGGCGCTAGCGTCGAACTAGCTCACGAGATCTCGCGCGGCAGCTTCCAGTCCGGCCGCGGCTCGAACGTCTCGTCGATGCGCGCGACGTGATAGCCGGCAGGAAGCAGGTGGCCGCCCTCCTCATCCGCGACCGGAACGTCGGTCACGAGGCCCTCGATCAAGGCGGCTTCCCACACCTCCTTCTCTGTCGAAAAGGGACTGCCGATCTGCTTGTTGCCCTCGAACAGCGCGTACATCGGTTCCGGTCCTTGCGTTGGCAGTTCACCAGCAACGTATCGGCTGCCTGGACGTTCCCCTCCGGCAAAGGCAACGGAGGGCACGGAGAGGATAATGGCGCGCGTTCTGGTCGGAACTTCGGGCTGGCATTACGATTCCTGGCGCGGCCCGTTCTTCCCTGAAGGCGTGACGCTGAAGCAGCAGCTCAGCTACTATGCCGGGCAGTTCGACACCACGGAGCTGAACGGGGTGTTCTACCGCACGCCAACCCCCGAGGCTGTGAAAGGCTGGCGCGAGCAGACTGGCCGCGATTTCGTCTTCGCTTGGAAGGCATCGAAGTTCATCACGCACTGGAAGCGCCTGTCGGAGCGCTCCGTCAACAGCCTCGAGCTGCTGGAGGACCGCATTTCCAGGCTCGGCGGCAAGGCCGGCCCCATCCTGTTCCAGCTGCCGCCGCAATTCGAGGCGAATGCCGACCGCCTCGCGTCGTTCTTCAAGCTGCTGTCACGGAAACGGCGTTACAGTTTCGAGTTCCGTCATCCGAGCTGGTACCAGCCGCGCATCCTGCGCATGCTGGCGGACGAGAACATCTCGCTGTGCCTGTCCGACCATCACGATGCGCCAGCGCCGTGGAAGCGCACGGCGGACTTCGTCTATGTACGCGGCCACGGCCCGAGCGGGCGTTATCACGGGCACTATACCAAGGCGACGCTGGCGCAATGGGCCAAGCGCATCAAGTCCTGGAAGCGGCAGGGCTGTGACGTCTACATCTATTTCGACAACGACCAGAAGAGCGCGGCACCCGCCGACGCAAAGGCGCTGAAGCAGTTGCTGTGCCCCTAGATGATGTCACCCTGCCGAAGCGCCGCGATCGCAGCCGCGTCATAACCGAGCTCGGCGAGGATGCGATCGGTGTGCTCGCCGAGCGTCGGCGGGCGGCTCGCGATTTCGCCCGGCGTCTCCGACAGCCGCACCGCGGCGCGGGCGACCGGCGCCTGTTTCGGCAGGCCCGGATAGTCGACGTCCTGCATGAAGCCGGCGGCGCGGATGTGCGGATGATCCAACGCCTGTTGCGGGCTGAGGACGGGGCCGGTCGGAATCATCGCCTGACCCAGCGCGTCGACGGCCTCCTGCGTGCTGCGCTCGGCACACCAGCGCGCCATCCGCTCGCTGACGATGCGTCCGTTGTTGCCGCGGCTGATGTCGTCGGCAAAGCGCGGATCGTTCAGCCACTGCTCCTCCTCGCCCATCAGCCTCGCCCAGCGCTTGAACAGCGGATGGCCGGTGACCTGGCAGAGCACCCAGCCATCCCTGGTGCGGTAGATGTCGGCTGGCGCTGCGGTCTGGCCGAGATTGCCGGTCGGAACGCGGTTGACTGATATCACTGCCTGCTCGATCAGGGTCGCATTGGTGAAGGACAGCGCGGTTGCGAGCAGCGCGCCCTCGACGATCTGCCCGCGCCCTGATTTGCCGCGCTCGATCAGCGCGGCGAGCGTGCCGAACGCGCAGTGCAGCGCGGTGCCGAAATCGACCCAGTTCACCGCGGCCCGATACGGCGGATCACCCGCTCCCGTCATGTACACCGAGCCCGACATCACCTGCCCGACGCCGTCGAAGCCGACGCGGTCGGACCAGGGCCCCGGTCCGCCGAACGCGGTGGCCGTGGTCAGGATGATGTCCGGCTTGATCGCCTTGAGCGAATCGTAGTCGAGCTTCATCGCGCGCAGCGTCTGCGGCGGCAGATTGGCGACCACGACGTCCGCGGTCGCTATCAGGCGGCGCATCACCTCCTGCCCTTCCGCCCTCATCGGATCGAGCGTGATGCACTTCTTGTTGCGATTGACCTGGAGAAACAGCGCGCCCTCGCCGCCCTCGCCCACCGGCGCCACGAAACGATCCTCGCTGCCGTCGCGCTTCTCGACCCGAATGACCTCGGCCCCGAACTCGGCCAGCAAGGTCGCGCAATAGGGCCCGGCGATATAGCGCCCGAAATCGAGCACGCGCACGCCCTCCAGAACTCCTCCCATCGATCCCTTCCCTTCTGTTTTCTTCAGATTACAGGGACTGGCTGCGACGGCAAGGTGGCGCCGCGCATCACACCATGGCCTCAGGATATGACCGGAGGACGTGGCGGATCAGGCCGGACGCCGAGACCACCTGTGCCCGCTCGACGTCGACCGCTCCCCATCGCTCAACATCTTGCCGCTGGCGATGTTGACAAAGTGCAACGAGGCGCAAGCAGGACATCGAACGGATACGTGCGTGGCCGCGGCACCGGACGTTGGCCCGGAAAGCCGGTGCTGCACGTTCATGCCAGTGCGCGGGCATTTGAACAGGATGTTGCGCTCCATGTCGCACATATGCGCCCGGCGCTGCGGCATTGAAATTGCGGGCGAGTACTTACGCAAATGTCCTGAACGGATCCACGCGGGAGTGGCAAGGATGCCGCGAAGCGCTGGTGCGCAGGCTGCCGAGCGAGAACGCGATCGTCGGTCAGGACGAATGATCGCGCCCCTTGAGCTGGATCAAGACATGTTTGTGACGCCAATTGTAGCATTATCTCGGCATCGGGAACGCTTTCCGAGGTACCGTTGCCGGAAGGAGCGAAGTTCGGATTTCTAGGCATTCCGCGCGCCGCCTTCATAGACAGGTGCAGAAAACCGCGAACATGGAGCAGGCTGGAGAGCGGCTCCGCCGGAGAGTTCGATGGAACGAAAGTCGGCAACGCGGGTTTGTTGGACGAGCTCAGCCCCCGGATGGAAGAACCAAGCGAACAATCGGCCTCGGCGCTCCCATGGAGCCCGGGGCCGATTTGCGTCGAACCTCCGGGATCGTCTGGGCAACGGAGGACACCGATCAGGAGACCCGACATGCTTGCCGACATTCAGACCGACGATCTCACCGCGGTCGTGCGCTACGCACTGGAGACGACCCGCGCGACGACTGTCTGCCCGTTCCACTGCGACATGATCATCCGTATCGGAGATGACGCCGCCGAGAGCCATGCCTTCGAACGCGCCAAGCGAATAGTCAGAAGTGACGGCACGAAATGGGAGAAGGAAGCTCTCAGGATGGAGCTTGGCCGTCAGCTCGGAACAGCCGCGGACGGCCGCTGCCCCAAGTGCGATGCCACCGCCTCGGGGCGCCCAGCTGGCCGCGAGTGACCGGATCGAGCCGCAGGAACTCACGCTGCGGGCACGCCGGAGATTGGCCGGTAGCCTAACAGTCAACGCATGTGAAGCCCGCAGATGGAGTTGGCCCCCATCCTGAACAGTGCGCGCAGACCTATTCGGAGGCCGGAATTCCCGTGAAAGCGACAAAGCCGACCGTCTCCATCATCCGCGGGAAATCCCGGACGGATATTCCGACGACGGACCAAGGAGATGATCGTCACCTTCCCCCGTCGGCCGAGAGGCGTCAGGTCGTCGACGAGTACGCCGACAATTTGAGGAAGATCATCCGAAGACTTCTTGGAAGGCTGAGTTGATCCCGCCGGCAGCGGGGGACGCGAAAGCTTGATTCAGCGCAAGGGCATGGAACGCAACCCTGATAGTAAAGGGCGAGATTGACAGGGAATGCCCGGATGACGCTTAAGAATTGGTGCGTGGTTCTCGCGATTTCGGCAGGTGCGGCGACATCCGCGATCGCTCAGTCCGATTTTCCGCCGTCCGCGAATGCGAAACAGGAGGCGCCTCGCCTCGTCGAGGTCATGGGCATGGCGCAGCTCGAGCATCTCAAGCTGTGGTATGCAGGCAAGGCGAAGAACTGGGACTTGGCCGCGTACGAGTTGCGGCAGCTGACGAACAGCCTGGCCGAGGCAGCCATCTTCTATCCGGCGGTGCCCGTCAGCAACGTGACCACGATGAAGGAGCCGCTGCTCTCGATCGCCGATGCGATCGCGGCGGGCGATGATCGCAAGTTCGCCGTTTCCATGCGCACGCTGACCGAGGGCTGCAACGCCTGTCACAGCTCGATGGGCCGCGGCTTCATTGCCATCGCTGTTCCGACCGGCGGGCAACCACCTGCCAACCAGATATTTTCGCCATCTGGGACCAGCCGGAAAAAATAACGCGCTGAAGCGGCGCGCAGCTCGGAACATCGGTACGAGGAGACGCCATGTCGCGGCCGTCGGGAACCGCTTACAGCCTGTCCCCTCACCCGGATTGAGCCGTATCAACCCGGAAATTGGGCGGCGTCTTACCTTCGCCCGGCCCAGATGTCAGCGACCGGCGAGCCCCTCCCAATGATCGAGCAATCCATTCCGGCCAAGGCTGTGGCTGCCGAGTTCTGGCAAACGCCGAAGGACGAGCTCTGCCGCGCGCTCGGCTCAGGTCCGGAAGGCCTGGCACAACTCGAAGCGAACCGAAGGCTGGCGATCTTCGGAGCCAACCGCGCTGACGTCTCGCAAAGCCGGTCGGCCCTGCGCAAGCTCGGCCAACGTCTCTGGAATCCGTTGATTGCGATGCTGCTGGCGGCTGCGCTCGTATCCGGACTGAGCGGCGACATTGGCAGTTTTGCCATCATCGCGACCGTGCTGTCCCTCTCCATTACGCTTGACATCGTTCAGGAGCATCGTGCCGAGCGGACGGCCGAGGCGCTGCGGGAATCCGTCGCCATTCAGGCCGACGTTATCAGGGACGGCAAGGACATGACGGTTTCGGTGACGGCTCTCGTCCCCGGTGACGTCGTGAAACTCCGCATCGGCGACCTGATACCGGCCGATGGCATCGTCCTCGACGCCCAGGAATTGCATGTCAATGAAGCCCTGATGACGGGCGAGCCGTTTCCGGCCTTCAAGACGGACGCCCCCTGCTCGGCGGCATTGCCGGCGGACGCCACGAACGCCCTGTTCGCGGGAACCAGCACCGTGGGCGGAAGCGGCAAGATGCTGGTCGTGAGGACCGGAGGCCGGACGCGCTTCGGCGCGATCGCCGCGGCAATGGCCGCCAACGCGCCACCGACGGCTCTCGAGGAGGGGGTCCGAAGGCTCGGAGTGCTGATCCTTCGACTGACACTCTTTCTCACCCTCTTTGTGCTGATGGCTCATCTCGTCGCGCATCGTCCCGCAATGGAGTCCTTCCTTTTCGCGGTCGCGCTCGCCGTCGGCCTGACGCCCGAACTGCTGCCCATGGTGATGACGGTAACCCTCGCCCGTGGCGCGCTGCGCATGGCGAAGCGAAAAGTCATCGTCAAGCGACTGTCCGCCATTCACGACCTGGGCGCGATGGACACGCTTTGCGTCGACAAGACCGGCACGTTGACGGAAGCCAGGATCACGCTGGAGGCGCATATCGATCCGCAGGATCGGCCCAGCGGTCGCGTCCTGAGCTTCGCGCGCCTGAACAGCACGTTCCAGGCCGGCGTCAGAAGCCCGCTCGACGACGCGATATTGTCAGCCAGCCGCGATGCCCCGGACGGCTGGGTCCGGCTTGCGGAAGTCCCGTTCGACTTCGAGCGAAGATGCTTGTCCGTTCTCGTCGCACGGCACGACGAGCACGTGCTGATTGCAAAGGGAGCTCCGGAATCCATCCTGGCCCGCTGCGCTGCCGTGGAAATCGATGGCCTCGCCCATCCGCTCGACGCCGCATGGCGGCGGAAAATGGCGGACATCCAGGCTCGATATGCCCGCGACGGCTTCCGGCTCCTTGCCGTCGCCATCAGGTCCGTTCCGGCAGGGCAGCGGACGATTGCCGTCGGTGACGAGACGGGTCTGACCATGCTCGGCTTCTGTGTCTTCGCCGATCCGCCGAAGCAGGATGCGGCCTCGGCGATTGAAGCGCTCACCTCGCTCGGCGTGACGATAAAGATCCTCTCGGGTGACCATGACGCCGTGGTCGCGCACGTCGCGCGGGCGGTCGGTCTTCCGTCGGAGCGCGTCATGACCGGAGCCGAGATCTCCGAGCTCACCGATGCCGCGCTCGTCGCCCGGGTCGATGACGTCGATCTGTTTGCCCGGATCGACCCCGATCAGAAACGGCGGATCATTGCCGCACTTCGGCACCGCAATCACGTCGTCGGTTTCATGGGAGACGGCGTCAATGATGCGCCGGCGATCCACGCAGCCCATGTCGGCATATCCGTCACGGGCGCGACCGAGGTCGCCCGCGCAGCCGCCGACATGATCCTGGTGACTCCCGACCTGTCGGTGCTTGCGGCCGGCGTGCGC
This sequence comes from Bradyrhizobium genomosp. I (2014), assembly GCF_000261685.1. Taxonomy (GTDB): domain Bacteria; phylum Pseudomonadota; class Alphaproteobacteria; order Rhizobiales; family Xanthobacteraceae; genus Bradyrhizobium. The sequence goes on from NZ_AJQE01000324.1 coordinate 19,161, forward strand.
GAGGGCCGCAGAACCTTTGCCAACATCCTGAAATATGTCCGGATGGGAACGAGCTCGAATTTCGGCAACATGCTTTCGATGGCCCTGGCCTCGATCGTTCTTCCATTCCTGCCGCTGCTGCCGCTGCAAATCCTGCTGAACAATCTGATCTACGATCTCTCCGAAATCGGGATCCCCTTCGACGAGGTCGACCGCGAAGACGTTGCCCAGCCGGAAGCCTGGAACATGACGGGCATCCTTCGCTTCTCCATCGTCATGGGAATGGCGTCCTCCCTGTTCGATGCGATTACATTCGTCGTTCTCCTCAACGTCTTCGACGCGGATGAGGCGCTGTTTCGAACCGGGTGGTTCGTGGAATCGATACTCACCCAGATCCTGGTCATCTTCATCATCCGGTCTCGCCGCATGCCCTGGCGCGCGAACCGCCCTCACAACATCCTGATCGCGACGTCAGTCGGCGCCCTCGTCGCCGGGCTGGCGCTTGCGCTTGGTCCGTGGCGCGGGCTGTTTGGCTTCACCGCGCTTTCCGCAGGACTGCTTGCGGTGATAGTCGCCATCGCAGCTGCCTATCTGATCTCGGCCAACGCCGCCAAACGCCTGGCAATCTCGCGTTCTTGACGCTCGAAACGGTGGATTTGGCCTGGTGCCGGGCGTGAAGATGGCGGCGCGCCGATTGCCCCCACATTCAGCTGGAAGCGGAGCAACGCTATTTTGGTGGCTGGAGACCCCGAGAGTTGACCCATTCGTCGAGACGAGCTGCGACGTCGGCCCGACGAACCCGCGCGAGCAGGTCGTCCCGCTCGCGGCCGGGCTTCAGTTTGGCGGCCTGCTCACGGAGCCGTTCGGCCCACGCCGAAAGGCGATCCTGAAACGATGCCGTCTGCTTGACGCGCTGCCGCCTCACGGTGCTTCCCCCTATGTTGAGCGCCTGTTGGGCGAGGGACACGAGCACTCCGACCCGGCGCTTCGGCTTCAGGCTAGAAGCCGATCGGCTCGCGGCCTTGCGCTAGATCAATGAGGGGCCGAATTCCGCGATGTGGAGCAGGTATCGGGCTCCGGCAGAGTGAGCGCACTCCATCCCCTTACCGGTGCTCAGGTTGCGCCTGGATAAATCTGTTCGCGGTGAACTTCCCGGCCGCTCTCGTCGATGACGACGATCTTGAGCGCGGGATGGCCCTTCGGCTTTTCTCTGCGTACCTTGTCGGCGAGGTTCTTGCTGTGCGCGATGGCCGCGCCGTCGCTCACAAGCTCCAATCCCGACTTGTCCCGGACGGGCACGCCGTCCTTGATATCGAAGTAGTAGGTGGGCATCGGTTCACTCCCGCGGCCCCACGCAGTTCGGTTGAAATCGTCATGCTGACAGAAAGAGCCGCCGAGATGCGGGGGAATGAACCTCGGCGGCAACTGGGGAACGTAACGTGGGGTCGCGTTACGCAAGTCAAATAATAGCGGGCCCGCGGATCCCGGGCTTGATCCGGATCAAGCCCGAGCTGTCCCGAGATATCCTGCGCGACCCGGATCGCCCTTCAGGAGGATCAGATACATTTCAAGCGCTCATGCGCGCCGCAATCACGCGGCGACCGGCTTGCTCTCCTCGCTGCGCTTGCCGAGCAGCGGCGTGAACTGCTCGGACGTCACCGTTTCATTTGCGATCAACAGCTCGACACCGGCATCCAGGTCGCCACGCCGCCGCTGTAGGATGTCCCGGGCGCGGCGGTCTCCTTCCTCGATCAGGTTGCGTACGGCAAGATCGATCTCGCGGCCGGTTGCCTCGGCAGCTCCGACGATCTTGTCCTGGGCCGCGCCGAGAAACGCCTGCGGCTTGGGCGCATAGGTGCGTTGCCCCACCGTCTCGTCCATGCCGTACTTGGTCACCATTTCGATCGCGACTTCCGTCGCACGCTGAAGATCGTCGGCGGCGCCGGTGGAGATCGCACCGTCGAAGATCAGGCGCTCCGATGCGCGTCCTCCCATGAGCACCGCGATGCGGTTCTTGAGCTCCTCGATCGTCAGCAGGAACCTGTCCTCGGTGGGACGCTGGATGGTGTATCCCAGCGCGCCGATGCCACGCGGAATGATCGAGACCTTCTGCACAGGGTCGACGCCGGGCAGGCTGGCCGCGACGAGGGCATGGCCCATCTCGTGATAGGCAACCCTGCGCCGCTCGTCCTTGCTGAGCACCCTGCTCTTCTTCTCGATGCCGGCCACGATCCGCTCGATCGCCGTGACGAAATCGTCGAACGTGACCTCCTCACCGCTCCGCCTGGTCGCGGCGATCGCGGCTTCGTTGATGAGGTTTGCGAGGTCGGCGCCGGTAAACCCGGTCGTGAGTCCGGCCACCTTGTCGAGGTCGACGTCGTTACTCATGTGAATCTTGCGGACATGGACCTTGAGGATGGCAACGCGCCCGTTCTTGTCCGGCCGGTCAACCAGAACCTGGCGGTCGAACCGGCCCGCGCGCAGCAGCGCGGGGTCCAGAATCTCGGGGCGATTGGTGGCCGCCAGCAGAATGACGCCGGCGCTCGGGTCGAAGCCGTCGAGCTCGGACAGCAGCTGGTTGAGCGTCTGCTCCTTCTCGTCGTAACCTCCGAACGACAGCGGCCCGCGGCTGCGTCCCAGCGCGTCGAGCTCGTCGACGAAGATGATGCACGGTGCCGCCTTTCGGGCCTGCTCGAACAGATCCCGGACGCGCGCTGCGCCGACACCAACGAACATCTCCACGAATTCCGAGCCCGAGATCGAGAAGAACGGAACGCCGGCCTCTCCCGCCACGGCGCGGGCCAGCAGCGTCTTTCCCGTTCCCGGCGGTCCGACCAGCAATATTCCCTTGGGCACGTGCGCCCCCAAGCGGCCATAGCTCTTGGGGTCCTTGAGGAATGAAACGACTTCCTGGAGCTCGAACTTCGCCTCGTCCACTCCGGCTACGTCCGCGAACGTGACCTTGATGTCCTTTTCGACATAGACCTTCGCGCGGGACTTGCCGATCGCCATCAGCCCGCCCAGGCCCTGGCCGCCGCTCATGCGGCGGCCGATCCAGAACCAGATCACGAAGAAGGCGATGACCGGAAAGATCCAGGACAGCAAGCTCTGCAGCACGCCGGCACTGGGAACGCCGGTCACGCTCACGCCTCTTGCCGCGAGCTTCTCGGCCAAAGCCATATCGACCCGCGCCGTGATGAATGCGGACTTTCCACTCGGAAGCGGTTCCTTCAATTTTCCCTGAATCATATCCGAGCCAACGGACACCTCGGCAATCTTGTCCTGCGTCAACAGCTGCTCGAATTGGCTGTAGGGAATGGTTTCGATTGAACCGTACGTCGTGAGACCGAACTGCAGCACGACGAGCAGCAGGCCGCCTGCCAGAATTGCGGCCATGACCATGGCCTGCTTCCGTGAAACTTGATCGGACTCCACTCTGCTTCTCCCATCGCCATCTGCAGTGTGAATGGTAATGGGGAACGGCGGCCTCCGCTTGATTCAGGTCAACACCGCGGCCCACGCTACCGGGCCGATGAACTCGACAGGACTGAAAACGCACGTCGACGCCTGCGCCGAATTCTCGGCGTTCAATGCTGCGCAATGCGGCCGTCGACCACCTCGATGATGCGGTCGCAGCGGCGCGCAAGGTCCAGATTGTGGGTGACGAGCAGGAAGCTCGTGCCACTCTGCCGATTGACCCGTCGCATCAGTTCGAAGACGGCGTCGGCCGACTTCGAATCGAGATTGCCGGTCGGCTCGTCCGCCAGCACGAGATCCGGATTCATGGCGAGCGCCCTGGCCACGGCCACCCGCTGCTGCTGGCCGCCCGACATGTTGTTGGCAAGATTGCTCCCGAATCTCTCCAGGCCGACCTCGGCGAGGAGTTGATCGGCCCGGGCCGCGATCTCCGCACTCGGAAATCCGCGATCCGCGAGCATCGGCATCATGATGTTCTCGCGGGCGGTGAAGGCGGAGATCAGCAAATGATGCTGGAATACGAAGCCGATGGTGTGACCTCTGAGATGCGTGAGTTCGTTGTCGCCCAATAGTCCGGTGTCGCGCCCCTTGATGAGGAGGCGGCCGGACGTCGGCCGATCGAGCAGACCGACGATGTTGAGCAGCGTGCTCTTGCCCGAGCCGGACGGCCCCATCAAAGCCAGGAACTCGCCATGGCCGAGCTCGAGATCGATGTCATGCAACACCTCGACCTCCGTCGGCAGGCCCACATTGTAGGTCTTGCAGACGCGCTCGAGCCTCAGGATCTCGTCAGCCACGGATCGCCACCACGGGATCGAGTTTCGCGGCGCGCACCGCCGGCGCGGTCGCGGCCAACAAGCCGGTGACCGTGGCGAGCACCGCCGTATAGATGAAGAGGTTTCGCTCCAGGATCAACGGAAAGAACTCGCTTCCATCCGCCTGACGGGCAACGGCGTGCCAGTAGATCAGCGCAAGCGCGCCCATCGTCGCGCCGAACAGCGAACCGACGAATCCGAGCAGACCACCCTGGAGCAGGAACACCCGCAGGATCTGGCCGCGCGAGGTGCCCATTGCCCTGAGGATGCCGATCTCCTTGGAGCGCTGGATCACCGAGACGATGAGCACCGCGGCAATGCCAAAGGCCACCGACAAGCCTACGAACAGCCGGATCAAGGTGTTCGTGTAGATCTGCGCCTGGACGGCGGTGAAGAACTGCGCGTTGGTGGCGATCCAGCTGTCGGCCTCGACAGCCGTCGCCGCCTGGATCTGCCTGGCGATGGTTTCGGCCGCGTAGATGTCCTTGATCGTCAGGTCGATGGTGGTGACGCCGCCGATCATGCCGAGCAGGGACTGTCCCGTCCGCAGCGCGATGAAGGCCGTCCGCTGATTGGCACCCTTGTTGCCGAAATCGACCAGCCCGGAGATCGTCAGCACCCGGTTGGCGGAGCTTGCCGCCTGGAGGTTCAGCTTGTCACCCACGGTGGCGCCGAGATTCTTGGCGAGCTCGGTGCCGATGATGATGTCCTCGCTGGTCAGCCGCGCGCTGCCGGCGACGATGTAGTCGGGCACCTTGACGATGCCGAAATAGGTGTCCGGCTCGATTCCGGTCAGCGTCACCGCCCGGCTGGCATCGCCGCGGATGGCCAGCGCGGATCCGGTAATGGTGGGCGAGACTGCGGTGACTTCCGGCATCGCCAGCATCTGGGTTCTGATCTTCGGCCACTGGTCGATCGAGATCACCCGCTGGCTCGGGCGTTGCACCACCGCGTCCTCGATCTCGCCGGCGGCATCGCGCAAGGGACGCGCGACCTGATCCGGCGTGAGGAGCTGGATCTGCGGCTGCGACGTCAGCACGCGCCTGATGAAATTTGCCTCCATGCCCGCGAGCATTGCCGACATGAAGACAATGACGCCAACGCCGATCGAAATGCCGCCGATGATGAAGATGGTCTGCAATCTCCCCTCGCGCAGGAAGCGCACGGCAGCGATCCACTCGAATGGGAGCCAGCGATTCATCGCAGGACGGGCCGCACGCGCTGCCCGGTCACCACGCCGGAGCTTTGCGGAATCGCGACGTCGCCGGCCTCGAGCCCTTCGGCGATCTCGATGTTGCTGTTGCCGCGCAGGCCGAGCTTCACCGGGCGCTTGACCGCACGACCGCCCTCGACGGTCAGGACCCAGGGCCGTCCGGAGAGGATGTCATGGACCGAGCGGACGGGAAGCACCTTCGCATCGTCTTTCGCGGCAACCTCGATGTCGACCGAGACGGTCATGTCCTGGCGCAGATCGTCGGATGGTTCCACCACCGTCAGCTTCACCTGCACGGTCGCGCGGGAGATGTCGATGCCCGGATTGATGTAGGAGACCTTGGCGGCAAAACGCCGGTCGGGGTAGGCATCCGCGGAGGCCAGCGCGCCCTGTCCTAGCGCGAGCTTGCCGAGATTGCGCTCGTCGATCTGCAAGACCAGCTGCAAGTCGCCCGACGGCGCCAGCACCAATAGCGCCTTCCCCGCCTGCACCACGGTGCCTCGCTCGACGTTCCGGGTAATGAGAACGCCGTCGCGAGGGGCTACGATCGTCGCATAGCCCAGGCGGGATTCCGCCGTATCCAGATTGGCTCGCGCCTGGTTGAGCTGCGTCTGCGCCATGACATAGTCGCTGCCGCCCGGACTTGCGGTATAGACTTGGAATTCCGCCGCGCGCTTCACGGCGCGCGCGACATCGAGCGTCTTCTGCGCCTCATCCAGAGCTGCCTTGGTCGCGTAACCGTTGCGTTCGAGCTGCGCCGTGCGGTCATAGCTCTGCTGGGCGTTCAGAAGCGTCGCTTGCGCCTGGGTCAGCGCCTCCTTCGCGGAAGGCAGCGTCAGCTCCTCAAGCTGCCTGATCCGGGCTTCGGCCTGGGCTACCGCCCCCTGCGCCTGGATCACCGCCGCTTTCAGTTCCCGCGCCTCCAGCGAGATCAGCGGCTGCCCCTTGGTGACCCTCTCGCCCTCCTGCACCAGCACGTCCGCGACCGTGCCGGTAATCTGGCTGCCGATCTCGACGCGGTACGGCGTCTCGACATGTCCGCTCGCCACCACGGTTTCGATCAATCGCCCGCGCGCGACCTGGTCGACCACGACGGCAGGTCCGAACAGGATGCGAACGCCCTGCCAGGCACCAAGGGCGAGCAGAACGAGGATCGCGAGCACAAACCATTTGTGGGCGAGGACTGCCGACCACGCCGACGCGGCAGAGAGCCGGCCCGTATGCTCCTGCTTCGGAAGAGGTAGTGTTTGCTCGACCATGGCTCTGCACTGCTGCGAATTCCGCCTGATCAAAAATACCGCACCACCCCATTTCCGGATTGCGCCATGTCAACGCCCTGGCTGCAAAATGCGCGCTTTCCTGAATTCATGTCGATCTTGCATCGATCGATGGTCCATCGACGGCTCCACCGCCAGCGAGCTGGTGTGGCCACGTTGACGAAGATCAATTCGACTGCAGCTCACTCGTCCAAACTGATGCACAAATCGCCTCGACAATGCAGCAAGACGGAGGACGTGAAAAATGGCGCATAAGCAGGTCCTGTTTCACTCGGCAGCTCGTGAAAAAGTCTTGCGCGGCGCGTCCCTTCTCGCCGATGCCGTGCGCGTCACACTCGGGCCGAAGTCGAAATCCGTCCTGATCCAGAAGTCGTGGGGCGCCCCCATCGTCTGCAACGATGGCGTCACCATTGCCAAGGAATTCGATCTCAAGGATGCGGAAGAGAACCTGGGCGCGCAGGTGCTGCGGCAGGCCGCCGAGAAGACCGGCGATGTCGTCGGCGACGGCACCAGCACGTCGACCATCCTTGCCCACGCCATCCTTTCGGACGGCGTCCGGAACGTCGTCGCCGGCGCCAGCGCGATCGACCTGAAACGCGGCCTCGATCGCGGGACACAGGCCGCCATCGCCGCCCTGCACGCCATGGCGAAGCCGGTGAAGACCAGGGCGGAGAAGGCCCAGGTCGCCACGATCTCGGCGCACAACGACGTTTCCATCGGCGAGCTTGTGGCGGATGCGATCGAGAAGGTCGGCGGTGACGGCGTGATCTCGGTGGAGGAGTCCAAGACCACCGAGACCCTGCTGGACGTGGTGGAAGGCATGAAGTTCGATCGCGGCTTCCTGTCGCCCTACTTCGTCACGGATGCCGACCGTATGGAAGCCGTGTTGCAGGATCCCTATGTGCTGCTGTGCGACCACAAGATCGGCGCCCTGCGCGATCTGGTTCCCCTGCTCGAGCAGGTCGCCAAGAGCGGCCGGTCGCTCCTGATCATCGCCGAGGACATCGAAGGCGAAGCGCTGGCGACCCTCATCGTCAATCAGCTTCGCGGCGTGCTCAAGGCTTGCGCCGTCAAGGCGCCCGGCTTCGGCGACCGGCGCAAGGCCATGCTGGAGGACATTGCCATCCTCACCGGCGCGCAGGTCATCTCCGAGGAGATCGGGCTCAAGCTGGAAAGCGCCACCCTCCAGCAGCTCGGTCGCGCCGCACGGGTGGTCGCCGACAAGGAGAATACCACCCTGATCGGGAGTGGCGGCGATCGCGCCCGTATCGACGCACGGCTGGCTCAAATCCGTGTCGAGATCGAGAAGACCACCAGCGACTACGACCGCGAGAAGCTCGAGGAGCGCCTCGCCAAGCTGTCGGGCGGCGTTGCCGTGATCCGGGTGGGAGCACCGACCGAAGCCGAGATGAAGGCGAAGAAGGAGGCGCTCGACGATGCGATCAGCTCGACGAAAGCTGCGGTCGCCGAGGGTATCGTGCCGGGTGGCGGGCTTGCCCTGCTGCGCACGATCGCGGCGGTAGCCAAGGAGGAGGCCGGCTCCGAGGGCGACGAACGAACCGGCATGCAGATCCTGAAACGCGCACTCGAAGCTCCCGCGCGCCAGATCGCCGAGAATTCGGCAACCGATGGCGGCGTCGTGGTTGCCCGGATGCTCGGTAGCGAGGGCAATTTCGGCTTCGATGCCGCCCAGAAGGTCTATGTCGACCTCGTGGAAGCCGGCATCGTCGATCCGGTGAAGGTCGTACGGACCGCGCTTGAAAACGCGGTTTCCGTCGCAAGCGTGCTTCTTCTGACGGAGGCGACGATGACGGAGATTCCGGAACCGAAGCGCGAGCGGCTGCCCGAGCCCGACATGGCGATGTAAGCTGCGGCACGCCTTGCCGCAAACGCCCGGCATCAGCCGTCCGCGAGCGATCCAACGCGGGCGATGATCCGGTACGGGATGCGACGATGCCCTATCGCTCGAACGAGGATCTTCCCCCAGGCGTGCGGCACCATCTGCCGCCTCATGCTCTGGACATCTACCGGGAGGCGTTCAACCACGCCTTTGCCTCGCATGCCGGGGACCTCCGGCAGGAAGAGATCGCTCACCGCACCGCCTGGGCGGCGGTGAAGCGCTCCTACGTGAAACTTGGCGACCAATGGATGCCAAGGGGACCGGCTTCATAAGGGCCGATCTGCTCTCGACTGCCCCGGCAATCGAGAAAGGTCCGTGCATCTGCCCCATATTGTGCGACGTCAGGACGGAAATCGACGAGCGCCGGGCTCGCATTTGGCATGATCGTCCCATCGCCTGCCGACACATCCGATCTGGCATGCGAAGCTCTCGAATTTGAGCGAAATCAACCGGCGCGCGATGGCCACGGCTATTCTTTGCCGCGACCGGAATGGTCAAGCTCGAAGGAGACAATGATCATGGCGACCGAAACCAAATTACCTGTCAGCAAGACATCCACCGCGCCCGCAGCCGCCGGCGAGGCATGGCAACCGTTCCAGACACTGAGAAACGAGATCGATCAGATCTTCGACGATTTCGGCAACGGCTTCTGGAAGCGGCCGTTCCGCTCGCTCGCCCGGCTGGAGCGCGATCTGTCCAAGAACTTCAATGCGCCGGCCGTCGACGTCGCCGAAAGCGACAAAGCCTACGAGATCACGGCTGAGCTTCCCGGCCTCGACGAGAAGAACATCGACGTCAAGCTCGTCAACGGCGGTCTCACCATCAGAGGCGAGAAGAAGGAAGAGAGCGAAGAGAAGAAGAAGGATTACTACGTCTCCGAGCGCCGTTACGGCTCTTTCGAGCGCTACTTCGCGCTCCCCGACGGGGTCAACACCGACAAGATCGAGGCGACGTTCAAGAACGGCGTGCTCAAGGTCGTCCTTCCCAAGACCGAGGAAGCTCAGAAGGCGGCCAAGACCATCAGTGTGAAGGCCGCCTGACGGCCCCCGACGCGAGGCTGCGGGCGGCCGCAGCCCCGCCTCACCACCTGCCAGCGAATTCGAGGACAGAACATGCGCGCGCATCATATCATGACGAAAGACATCGTTGCCGTAACGCCGCACACGACGATCGAGGAGGCGGCCAAGATCATGCTCCGAATGCACATCAGCGGCCTGCCCGTCATCGACGATGCCGGCAATCTCGTCGGCGTGGTCTCGGAGAGCGACTTCCTCCGCCGTGGCGAAATCGGCACCGGCCGCAAGCACGCCGCCTGGTTGAAGTTCTTCATGGGACCAGGGCGTGCGGCCGCCGAGTTCGTCCACGAGCGCGGCCGCAAGGTCGCCGATGTGATGACGAAGCAGGTCGTCTCGGTGCAGGAAGACGCAGATCTGGCCGAGGTGGTCGACCTGATGGAGAAGAACGACATCAAGCGCGTCCCGGTTATGCGGGGCAAGGCGCCCGTGGGGATCGTCACGAGGGCGAATGTACTGCAAGCCGTGGCGAGCCTCGTGCACGAAATTCCGGATCCGACCGCCGATGACGAGCACATTCGCGAGCGCATCACGCGCGCGGTCAACGGCACCGACTGGCGTCCGATCGGCTTTGAGGTGAATGTCCGCAAGGGCGCGGTGCATCTGCACGGCCTTGTCACCACCGACGAGGCCCGTCAGGCCGCAATCGTCGCCGCCGAGAACACCGCCGGCGTCAAGGAAGTTCACGACCATCTCTGCTTTGTCGATACCTATACCGGGTTCTATGTGGAATCGCCCGAAGACATGAAGGCCGCTGGCTGAACTCCCCGCGGATCGAGGCCGCCATGCTCGGATGGTTCGTTCGGATTCTCTTCGCCATAGCAGCGCCGATCACGGCGCTGTTCGTGGCACGTGACGCGCTGAACTTCGGCTTGATCCAGACCATCGTGACCATGTTGATCGTGACTGCCCTGGTCTGGCTGATTGCCGCCTATACCGGGCGGGACCGTCAGGCGCCGCGCTAGCTGCCGGCGCGACACGGTGCCCGGTCCCCGAAATCGCCGCTACTGGCTCCCCCCCCCCC
>NZ_AJQE01000325.1 GCF_000261685.1 Bradyrhizobium genomosp. I (2014)
GCGCGAAGCCGCCCGATGGCGTTGGCCGGCACAGCAAAGGCAAAGGCGGTGGGCCGATACTCCAGGAATGCAAATGCTACTCTCTGTTCCGTGCGGCTACGGACATCACCTTAGGTGAAGCTCCCAAATTTCGGCCGGACGACTTATCCGCTAGTAAGGGTTTGTCAGCACGCACCAGCAAGGGGCCTGCATATGAACCACTCGATTTACACTGCGGACAGGGCAACACATCTGAAGGTCGTCATCGCCGGATTGCTCGCCGGCATGGCCATCATGGCGACAACGCTGACCGTGCATCTGGCCCAGCCGGAATTGAGCTTGCAGAAAGCGAAGACTCTGGCCGTTTACCAGGCACGTCCAATGCACGCACTGACCGAAATGGCCCAACGCTAGTCGAGATCGGCTGTTGGAGGATATTCAGATGACCAACGAAGCAATCAAGGCGCTGATGCTATTTGCGATGTACGGCATTCTCGAGCTCGCGCTCTATTTTTCGTCGACCGTCAGACCTGCCAAGCAACCGCTCCGTTCGACATCCGGCCGGACTGCGAATCCCGATCTCACGCGTCCGGCGGCGGAAGACTAGAGCATGAGCCGGAAAAGTGCGCAGCGGTTTTCCGAAAAGATCATGCTTAAACAACAACCTAAAGCGCGATGAAGATTCTTCCTAATCGCATCGCGCTTTAGGTCGATCCGCGCGGCCCCTCGTGCCGCGTCATGGACGATCGTTACAATGGTTCGTCATCGAGCGTGGATGGTTCTGCCTGCAGCGAGACGAAGTCACCGCCGCCGTAATCGTCCTCCGGATCGGGACCGGTCGATTGAAGGCACAGGCGGTCGTCGACGCCGCGAACGCCTGAAGCGTTCTCACAAGCCACGATAGCCGCCCGGCGGGCGTTGTCGCCCTTGACGACGCCGCGCAGCGTGACCACGCCGTCCCTGACGCTCACGTTCAAGCCGACGGGCTGCCAGGGCTTTCCAGTCATCGCCGCCAGGACCGAACGGCGGATTTGATTGTCGTCTTCCGAATAGCCGGGTGCGCCGGTCAGCGGGCCGGCGACCGCGGACAGGAAGTCGGACCGGGTGATGATGCCGACAACGCGGTCATCGCGCATCACCGGAACATGATTCAGGTTTCGACGCTCCATGAGGTCGGCGATCTCCTCGAGGGGAGCATCCTCGCTGGTCGTCGCCGGATCACGCGTCATCACCTGCTCGACCCTGCGCCCATGCTCCTTGACGAATTCGCGGGCCACTTGGTCTGCTCCGAGCAGGACGGTCAGCAGCCGGTTGCGCGTGTGCTCCGTTTCGAGCTCGGCCCGCCTGAGAAAGTCGCTCTCGCAAATGATGCCGACCAGCTTCCCCGCCGTATCCGTGACCGGCAGTCCGCTGATGTGGTGACCGAGCATGGCCCTGATGGCATCGGCGATCGAGGCCTCCGGCCGAATGGCAATCACCCGCCGGGACATGATCTGGTGCGCGCGCATGTCTTCAACTCCAGAGAGAGCTCACAGGTAGCCGCCGCCCCTGATCGGGTCTTGATCGAGATCAACCGCCCGGCCGCGGTCGAGTGCCATGCTTCCATCAAATCCGGATATCGGGCATGCGCCTGCAGGCATTGTTCATGGCTACGATCCTTGCGGCGGTCGCTGCGCTGAGCGCCGGAGCGCCGGCGGAAACGACGTCGGTCGACGCCTCCGCCGCGCTCTCCGATCTCATGACCCGGCTTCAGCTCCAGCATGCCAAGCTCTGGTTTGCGGGGAAGCTCAGCAACTGGAGCCTCGCGAACTACGAAATCCAACGGATCGAGGCCAATCTCGAAGCCGCGGGCAGGCTCTTGCCCGACCCATTGCGGATCGGTCCTGCCAAGCATCAGCTGCAAGCCGTACGAGAGGCGATCCAGCAGAAAAACGTGCCTGCGTTCACCAAGGCCTATTCGGCCCTGACCAACGAATGCAACAGCTGCCATCGGGCCAGCGGCTACGCCTCGATCACGATCCAGGTGCCGGTTCGCCCGCCTGTCACCAACCAGTTGTTCGTGGATCAGGCCACCGAAGGCCGGGCGCTGGCCCACGCCTCCTGCGGAACATGCCATGTCGTGGAGGATGCCGCCAGGGAATCGCCGGCGTCCCGCCCCCCGGCGCCGAGCTTCCTGGAGATCATCAATCGCCCCTCGTTCTCCGCCGATGACATCAGGCAATTCCTGGCATCGGGCCACCGCAGGCTCGGACCCGGCCAGGCCATGCCGAACCCGCGGCTCGCCGAGTATCAGATCGACGAGATCGTGGCGTACCTCGAAACGTTGAGAGCCGGCCCGCCGCGCTAAAGCATGATCCGGAAAAGTGCGCAGCGGTTTTCCGAAAAGATCATGCCTAAAAAACAACCTAAAGCGCGATGACGATTCATCCAAATCTCATCGCGCTCTAGAGCCCGCCCCGCTCCGCCTTCCCGTCGCTTGCCTGGCAGTTGATCTCCGTCAAACAGTGATCGGCAAAGAGCAGCATTGTGGACCGAACGAAATCCGAAGCTGCGCCATCGCAAGGCAGGCACATGACGACGACAGACGGAGCCGCTCCCTCACCTCAAACGCGCGGGCCAGCGGCAAAGCCATTTCTGTGGGGCGTCTCGACCTCGAGCTTCCAGATCGAGGGTGCTTCCCATGTGGATGGGCGCGGCAACAGCATATGGGACAGCTACTGCCGGCAGCAGGGCCGCATCAAGAACGGCGATACCGGCGATACCGCCTGCGATCATTATCACCGCTACCGTGAAGATATCGCGCTGATGCGCGATATCGGCGTCGGCGCCTACCGCTTCTCGATCTCGTGGCCGCGCATCCTGCCTCGCGGTCGCGGGGCTGCGAACGAGGCGGGCCTCGATTTCTACGACAGGCTCGTCGATGCACTTCTGGCTGCCGGCATAGAACCCTGGATCTGTCTCTACCACTGGGATCTGCCGCAGGCGCTGCAGGATCTCGGCGGCTGGCAGAACCGGGACATCGCGGGATGGTTCGCCGATTATGCCGCGCTGGCGGCCCGACGCTTTGGCGACCGGGTCCAGCGGTTCGCCACCTTCAACGAGCCGTGCGTATTCACGCTGTTCGGATACGGTCTCGGCTGGAACGCGCCCGGCATTGCCGACAAGGGCGCTCTGCACCGAGCCATTCACCACGTCAACCTCAGTCACGGCCGTGCCATCGACGTGCTCCGCCAATCGGTGACGAATGCATCGCTCGGCGCCATTCACAACCGCCAGCCCTGTTATCCCGCCACCACGCGGGAGGAGGATGTTGCGGCGACGCAGCGCTTTGCGCCGTACTGGAACGACGCATTCCCGTATCCGCAGCACTTTGCCCACTATCCCCGGGAGCTTGCCGAGGCCATCGAGCCTTATGTCAAGCCCGGTGACATGGCGCAGATCGCGAGGCCGGTCGACTGGTTCGGGCTCAACCACTATTCGCCGCACTACATCAAAGCTGACACAAACACGATCGGCGCCGGCTTCGGCGCACCGCCGGCCGAGGTGCGACGAACTTCCATCGGCTGGCCCATCATTCCGGAGGCGTTCCACGATACGCTGCTGGACATCCACCGCCGCTTCCGCCTGCCGATCTACGTGCTGGAGAACGGAACCGCCGCGGACGACAAGCCGGACGGTAGCGGTCGTGTTCAGGACACCGCACGGATTGCCTATCTCGACGCCTATACAAGGGCAATGCAGGAGGCGATCCGGGCCGGAGCCGACGTCAGGGGCTATTTCGTCTGGTCGCTGCTCGACAATTTCGAGTGGGCATCGGGTTATTCGCAACGCTTCGGTCTCGTCCACGTCGATTTCGCCTCGCAGAGGCGAACCCCGAAAGCGTCGGCGCATTGGTATTCCGATCTCATTCGGACGGCGCGAAGACCGCAGACTGCCGCAGACCGTGCGGGGCCCGACAACGTGACGGAAACGCCCGGCGCGATGGCCGTCCCCACGGTCTCCGGCTGAGCCGATGACCGAGATCCTCACGATCACGCCCAATCCGGCGGTCGACGTGTCGACATCGGTGGACAGGATCGTTCCCGTCGCCAAGCTGCGCGGCATCGGGCAGCGCCGTGACCCCGGCGGGGGCGGCATCAACGTTGCGCGCGTGGTCAAGCGCCTCGGCGGCAATGCCACCGCGCTCTATCCGGTGGGCGGCCTCACGGGAGACCTGCTGCGTCAATTGCTGGACAAGGAGGGCGTCGAAAGCCTGACCTTTCCGATCGCGGGCGAGACCCGGCAAGACTTCTTCGTCCGCGAGATCGGCACGGGCCAGCCCTATCGCTTCATCTTGCCAGGGCCGCCTCTTGCCGAGGACGAATGGCAGAGGTGCCTTGCCCTGCTGTCGGCGCTGGAGCCGTTTCCCGGCTTCGTGGTTGCCAGCGGCAGCCTGCCGGCCGGAGTGCCCGACGACTTCTACGCAAGGGTCGCAAGGATCACCAAGCAGCGCGGCGCCAGGATGATCCTCGATACCTCCGGTCAGGCCCTTGTTGCTGCGGTGACGGAAGGGGTCGAACTGGTCAAGCCGAACCTGCGGGAGATGCGCGAGCTGGTCGGCCGCGAGTCGTCTGATCCCGCCGAATGGGAAGCTGCTGCCAGAACGCTGGTGCGCAGCGGCAAGGCAGCGATGGTCGCCCTGACGATGGGACATCTCGGCGCCGCGCTGGTGACGAGCGACCGCGTGTGGCGCGCCGAACCACTCGCGATTGCGCCCGTCGGCGCCGTCGGCGCAGGTGACAGTTTCCTCGGTGCGCTGGTCCACGGGCTGGCATCTGGAGCCAGCCTCGAACGCTGCTTTCGACAGGCGGTCGCCGCCGGCGCCGCGGCCCTGCTCAATCCCGGCACAGAACTCTGCCGGCCCGACGACGTCAGACGTCTCGCCGAACAGGTCATTCTCTCTACGGCAATTTGACCGATCCGGTCGGAAGCGTCGGGGCCTCCACCTGCCCCGGCGGCGTGTCCCGGTTGAGGCGGTCGAGCGACAGCAGGAGACCGCCAACCCGTTCCAGCGACGACATCCAATCGGCAATGCGCCCATAATTGTCGACGACCCAGTTGAACGAGGCCTGCACCAGCGTGAAAGCCGCCGCGGCTTGTGTGAGCTCGCCCAGCGTCATAGCTCCGGAGAGAAACTTCGGCGCGCACAGCACCAGCCCGATGATCGGCGCCAGAAGCGAGTTGCCATGCGACACGATCGTCGTCCGCATCAATTGCCAGCACAGGCGACGCCACTGGTCTATGGTGGTTCTGAGAGTCTTGCGAAGGTCACGGCAGACTTCCGGCTGTTGTCCCTTTGGCGCGATGCCCTCCCCGATGTCGCGGAGCTGGTGTGCCGCCGTGATCAACTCCGCCTCCGCCTGGTTCTTGATCTGAACCAGGCGGGTCAGCGGCGCCCCGACCGTCATCATCGCACTGGTCACGATGCTGGAGTAGAGCGCCACACCGACGACGAGGTAGCCCGGAATCCGGACGGAATGACTTCCCACTGGCAGCGCAATGTCGCCACCGACCGTCCAGAGGACCTGAATGAAGATGACCGCGCTGAGCAGCGCGGAAACCAGCCCGAGCGCGAGGTCGATCGGCGCGTCCGTTGCGATCCTGACGTCCTCGGCGATCCGGTATTCGGGAATCTGCCGCTCGCTCTGCACGAACGCGAGGCGGGCATAACGGTCATTCTCGACCCAATAGTCGATCACTTTGCCGGTCAGCCATTCCCGCCATCGTCTTTGCACGGTCATGCGGCCCCAGACCGACGTGACGGCAAGTGCGATGCTCCCGACGCACAATGGGACGAGCAGGAACGCCTGCCCTTTCAGCCGCGCAGGATCGCGGCTCTCAAGCGCATCGAAGAAGTCGCGATTCCAGTAGTTGAAGCGAAATTGCACATAGAGCTGGAGGACGACGACGATCACCAGTACCACGCATAGTACCCATACGCGCCAAGCCGGTGCTCCCCGCCAGAAGCCGGAGGCGCTCTGCCAGAATCGCGATCTCTCTCGCGAAGAGCCGTTCTGGTCTGGTTCGGTCATCATCAATGTTCACAGCTAAAGCGGGTATGTGCTGCGCACTTGATCTTTCGCAAACCGACGGTGCGGAGATGCTGGAAAATCGTCGGCGTTGAGGCCCATTTTGCAGCGCGGGAGAATGCGCGATGGACGCACCGAGCTACATTCGCTGGTTCAGGGACATAGGTCTTGCCGACGTGCCGCTGGTCGGAGGCAAGACCGCATCCCTGGGCGAACTGTATTCGGCACTGACGCCGGAGGGCGTCAAGGTTCCGAACGGCTTTGCGCTGACCGCGGCCGCCTATCGCGATGCCCTGACCGACGCCGGCGCGTGGGACAGGCTCCGCCCCCTTCTCGCCGGCATCGACAAGCGGCGGATTGCCGATCTTGCCCGCCGCGCCGCCGCGGCGCGCGCGATCGTTTACGCGGCGACCGACCGGGAGGATCTGCGACGGCAGGTCACACAGGCGTATCGGCAGCTGGAGCAGGAATACGGACGCAACGTCGCGGTTGCGGTCCGCAGCTCGGCCACGGCCGAGGATCTTCCGACCGCAAGTTTTGCCGGTCAGCATGACAGTTTTCTCAACATCCGGGGCGCGGAGGGGCTGATGGAGGCCTGCCGCCGCTGCTTTGCTTCGCTGTTCACGGATCGTGCGATTTCCTACCGGATCGACAATGGATTCGATCACTTCAAGGTCGCGCTGTCCGTTGCGGTCATGAAGATGGTCCGCTCGGACCTCGCGGCAAGCGGCGTCACCTTCACGCTCGATACCGAGACCGGATTTCGCGATGTCGTGTTCGTGACCGGCGTCTACGGGCTCGGCGAAAACATCGTGCAGGGCGTCGTCGACCCCGACGAATTCTACGTTCACAAGCCGACCTTCAACGCCGGCTTCCGGGCGGTTCTGTCGCGCCGCCTGGGATCCAAGGCAAAGCGGATGGTCTACGGCCGCGGTCACAATACAACCCGGAACGTGGCAACACCGGCGAACGCGCGTCAGCAATTCTGCATCAATGACAGCGAAGTCTTGACGCTTGCCGAATGCGCGCTGCTCGTCGAGAGGCATTACTCGCAAAAGTCGGGCAGGCCCACCCCGATGGACGTCGAATGGGCCAAGGACGGCAGGGACGGTTCGCTCTACATCATCCAGGCCCGGCCCGAGACGGTCGCCTCCCGCCGGAAGCCGGAGGCGCTCGAGAGCTATGTCCTGAAAGCGCCCGGGACGGCGCTGGCCGAAGGCCGCGCCGTCGGGGAAAAGATTGCGGCAGGACGCATCCGATTGATCAGGAACGACCGCGATCTCCGGAAATTCCGCGCGGGCGAGGTGCTTGTCGCGACGGCGACGCGCCCGGACTGGGAGCCCGTCATGAAGCTCGCCGCCGCAATCGTGACCGATCATGGCGGGCGGGC
>NZ_AJQE01000326.1 GCF_000261685.1 Bradyrhizobium genomosp. I (2014)
CACGCGAGCTCGGAGTGCCCGCGGTGGTCGGAACAGGCGGTTTCAGCAAGAGAGCCAAGGCGGGCACGGCCGTGACGGTGTCCTGCGCCGAAGGTGACATCGGTCACGTCTTCGAGGGAACGCTGCCGTACGAGGTCGAACGGACAGCGACCGAAAGTGTCCAGAAGCCGCGCACCGAAATCATGGTGAACCTCGGCAATCCCGAAGTTGCATTCAAGACTGCATCCCTGCCGAGCGATGGCGTTGGCCTGGCCCGTATGGAATTCATCATCAACCAGCATATCGGTGTCCATCCGATGGCGCTGGCCTGTCCCGACAAGGTGACTTCAGCGCGGGATCGGCGGAAGATCAAGCTGCTCACCGCACGCCACAAGCAGCCGTCCGAGTTCTTCGTCGAACGGCTCTCGGAAGGTGTCGGCACCATCGCCGCCGCGTTCTATCCCCGGCCGGTGATCGTGCGCCTCTCCGACTTCAAGACCAATGAATATGCGAACCTCCTCGGCGGCGCCGATTTCGAACCTCGCGAGGAGAACCCGATGCTCGGCTTTCGGGGCGCCGCGCGCTACGCGCACCCCGCCTATGCGCAGGGCTTTGCCCTGGAATGCGCTGCAATGAAACGGGTGCGCGAGGCGATGGGGCTCACCAATCTCAAGATCATGATTCCGTTTTGCCGGCGTGTCGAGGAAGCCCGCAAGGTCATTGCAGCCATGGCAACTCATGGCCTCAAGCGAGGCGAGAGCGGCCTGGAGATCTTCATGATGTGCGAAATCCCGAACAACGTCATCCTGATCGACCAGTTCGCGCAATTGTTCGACGGCTTCTCCATCGGCTCCAATGATCTCACCCAGCTGACGCTCGGCGTCGACCGGGACTCGGAGATCGTCGCCTTCGACTTCGACGAACGCGATCCCGGCATGCTGCAGATGCTGTCGATGGCCGTGCTTGGCGCCAAGCGCAACCGACGCCACGTCGGCATCTGTGGTGAAGCGCCGGCGAATTATCCGGAGATCGCGAAGTTTCTGGCTGAGCTCGGGATCGACTCGATCAGCGTGAATCCGTCGAGCGTATTGCGGACCATCGAGATCGTCCGCGCCGCGGAGCGCGAGGGCAGCGGCAGCCGGCGGGCTGCGAGCTAGGGGCGCTTGTCCCGGCGATACAGGCCGAGCGCCTCACGCACCTCGTCGTCCTCGAGAGCATCCTTGATCGCGCGGTCGGCCGGCCTGGTCTCCAGCACCGGTGCGTCGACCGACGCGTCGCGATCAGGTGCGGGCACCGCCGCCTTTCGCTCCGCCGCGCTCTTCTTCGCCGCTTGACCATCCTTGTCCATTGCACACTCTCCTGCGAGGCCGACGTCAGGGCCTTTTCCGCTCCGATGGAATCGGAACGGGGCTCTGGACTCCAGTTTTGACGCGTTCTCTTGACGCGAACCGGTATCCACTTCGCTCGAAAACGCTCTAATGCGACATCAACAGACAGACCGGAGCATGCTGCAGAAGGCTCTGCGTCATGCCGCCGAAGACCCATTCGCCCAACCGGCTGTGTCCATACCCCCCGGTCACGATGAGGTCGGCGCCGACGTCGGCGGCCAGCCGAACGAGGTAGCCCGCATCCGGCTCCGCCGTATGCACGCGCACCTCGTGCTGGCAGCTCACGCCGTGACGCTGAAGATATCTGGACACGTCCCGCACCCGGTCTCGCGCCGCATCCTGTTCGCTCGACGTGCAGATTTCGGCGATCGTGACCTGCGAAGCCCGGGTGAGAAATGGCAGCGCGTCCCGAACGGCCAGGCGCGCCTCCCGGGCGTCCTTCCAGCCGACCACGATCCGATCGCCCGATAATCGGGTGACGCCGTCCGGCACCGAGAGCAGCGGACGGCCCAGCCGCAACATGGCTCCCGCCGCATCGAGGTGGTGGGAATGATTGGCCTTCAGCTGACTGCGCCTCACCACGACAAGATCCGCCGCCCTCGACTGCTCGACCAGGAACTCGGTCGGGAAGCCGATCGTCCAGCGCCATTCGACTTTTTCGCTCGGCAGGCGAACGATGCGCCTGAACCACGCCTCCTTGTCCGACAGCGTTGCGCGTATGCGTTCGAGATCCTCCTCAGTCGTCTGTTCGATGATCACGCCTTCGGCGACGAACGGAGGGTCTATTGCAACGGCCGAGACGCCGAGCAAGGCGGCTCCAAAGCCGCTCGCGACCATCTCGGCGACGGCAATCTGCCCTTCGTCCTGCTGCCCGGAATCGACGTAGACCATGACGCTGGCAAGAGACATGTCGTTGCTCCATTGCTCGAATGGTCCCCTTATCTCGCGTTTCCCGATCGTCCCGTTGACGCAAATCAAGCGATCGAGCCGCTCCTTGATCCCGATCAATCCGGTTGGCACGAAAGGCGGGAAGATGTCTCAACGCAACACGGAGGTCTGTCATGCAAGCACAGGACGTGATGATCGCCCCGGTGGTGACCGTCGGCGCGAATGCAACCGTTCGCCAGGTCGCCAGGATCCTGCTCGAGCGCCACATCAGCGCAGTGCCGGTGGTCGATGCCGACAACAACATTCTCGGGATCGTAACCGAAGGCGACCTGATGCATCGAACCGAATCCGGCACCGAGCGCCCCTACGCCTGGTGGCTTCGCTTCTTGACCGGCGACGCGCAAATGGCGACTGACTACGTCAAGTCGCATGCCGTCAAAATCAAGGACATCATGACCCGCGAGGTCGTGACTGCCACTCCCGAGACGTCGCTGAGCGACATCGCCATGCTGCTCGAGGAGCGTCAGATCAAGCGTGTGCCGATCGTCAACAAGCAGGGACAGCTCGTCGGGATCGTCAGCCGTGCCAATCTGCTGCAGGCCGTCGCGAGCGCCAAGCCGAAGCTGGAGATCTCGCTTCCCGATTCAGCCATCAGAAAGAGGTTCCTCGATGAGGTCAAGAAGCAGCCCTGGGCACACACGTTCAACCTGAACGCGACCGTCCAGAACGGTGTGATCGACCTATGGGGCTTCGCGCCGTCCGCGGCCGAACGCACAGCCATCCGCGTCGCGGCAGAAGCCATTCCGGGCGTCGTGCTGGTGAACGACCACCTGCTCGAGACTCCGGCTTTCGTCTACTGACGCGAACCGGATCGAGGAGGCCTGCAACGAGCTCGCAACACGTTGGCGACTGCGGGCGGAATTGCGCGGGCGGCGCCGATCAAGAGGCACGCGCCCGCCACAGCGTCGCGGCAAGCACGAGATAGGCGGCGCAGGTCCACATCGCCTGCCAGTTCGCCGGCCCCTCGTTGAACCCCACATAGATCGCCGCTCCGACAAACACGCCCGCAAACAGCGACTCCGCCACAGGACGGCTTCCCTTCCCGGGCGGATTGAGCAGCGCCGTGGCCGCGAAAGGCAGGGCTGCCATGGTGAGAGCCGCAAAAGGAAAGTCGATGAAGCGCGGGTCGAACACAAGCCCGAGTGCGGTGGCCGTACCGATCACGACCACTACGATCAAGGTCAGTCCGTGCATGGTCACGAGCATCGATTCCGTCCGGTAGCCTTCCGGGCCGAGCAACTCCTGAAAACTGGGCGGTGGGCGCCCCGACATCAGGGCGTTGGCAGCAAGGACCGGCGAAACTGTTGCGGCCGCCAGAAGAGAGCTCCACATCAGCCAGCCACCGACTCCGATACTTTCAAAGAACACTTTCTGGGCGGCCACGCCAAGGAGGATCCCGGCTGTCATCGCCGATATTGCGACCCCAAACCATGAAGCGAGCCCAGCGCGCCCGGGCTTACGACGCGAGGTCAACCACGCCGCGCCGAAGACCAGCGTCGCCAGCGCAATTCCACTGCACATCTGCAGCTTCCAGAGCGGAAAGTTGCTGACGGGGACGCCGGGAGGATATTTGAGCACGCGCTGCTCGCCTCCGAACAGGCCCCATGATCCGCCGACCGTGCCCTCGATCTCCCGCTTCCAGGATTCATCATAGGCCTCGAACAGGTTGACGCGAAAATGCTCGCGTCGGGCGAGGTCGAGGACCTCCGAGACCACCCGGGCCTGATTGACAGGGGACGGCAACGCCGATTCCCGCATCCGTCCCTGGCTCGGCCAGCCGATTTCTCCGATCAGGATTTCCTTGCCCGGAAAAGCCGCCGCGACCTGCCGGCGTATTGCGTCGGCATGCGCAACAGCGGATTCAGCCGGGATTGGCACGTTCTCCCAATAGGGCAGGATATGAATCGTGACGAAATCGACGACATCGTAGAGCTCACGATTGCTCAGCCAGAATTCCCAGACGTCGGCATAGGTCACGGGCACACTGACCTGCGCCTTCACCGAGCGGATCGTGTCGGCGAGATCGGATACGGTTATGTCCTTGCGCAGCAGCGTCTCGTTGCCGACCACCAGCGCGATCACGGTCTCGGGATATTCCCTGGCGAGGCGTATCGCCGTCGAAATCTGCGTTTGGTTCTTCTGCTTGTCCTTGTCGAGGAAAATGCCCTGGATGACCTTCAGCCCCGCTCTGGCCGCAAGTTCGGGGATCTGGTCGAGACCAAGATCGTTCGCATAGGTCCGGATGCAGTCGGTTATCTCCGCCAGTTGGGCGAGATCCTCCGCGATCTGCTCACGCGATACCTGCGTCGCAGGCGAAAGCGACGTCTGATGGTTGCGGAATGGAGCGTATGAGATGCACTGGACCTTGTCCTTTGGATCGATGGGTGCGCGCACCAGATGGACTGGAATCCCCAGCCACCACCACACGACGGCGATGGCGCCCAGCGATATCAGGAAGAGCGCGAGCGAAACGCGGAGGGCATTGACGGGTGTTCCGGCAGACGCGACGTGACTGTGTTCCTCGCCTGGCGAGAGCGACAGCCTGGAGAACCAGCTTGCTTTCCGAGGAAGGACCAACTGATCACACGTGAGATGCGGCTTTTCACTTGCCGCGATGTCGCGGACGCATCGCCCTGCTTCGGGCGAGCGCCTGCGATCGCGACTGCATGGAAAGCAGGAGGATCATGCAATTGAACTTGTTCGACGGTCGCTCCCGACGATTATAGGATCGCTCCCGTTTTCCACAAGCCGGTTGATTCAGATTAATATGCGGAGAGCGTCGGAATCCTCCGGGCGGAAGACCATGCACCCGCGGTTCGTCGAGCGTGTCGCAGCCTAAGCCGCCTCTGGCGTGAGATCTGGAATACCGAGCTCTTCCTTGCGATGGCAGGCCACGAAATGCTCCGGCCCGGTTCCGTCCAGATGCGGCTGCTCTCGCCGGCAGCGATCGACCGCAAACGGACACCGTTCGGCGAAGCGGCAGCCTGGCGGTGGGTCGACCGGCGATGGCGGTTCGCCCTTGACCAGATATCTCGCCTTCAGTTCATCGCGCAGCGAGCCGGGCGGCACTGCGGCCGAAACGAGCGACCAGGTGTAGGGATGGCGCGGCGCCGTGAACAGCGTGGAGGCCGGCGCCTGCTCGGCGATCTTGCCGAGATACATCACTGCGATCTCATCGCAAAACTGCTGAATGACGCCGAGATCGTGCGAAATGAAAATGTAGGTCAGCCCGCGTTCGCGCTGCAGCTTCTTCAGCAGGTTGAGAATCTGCGCCTGGATTGCGACGTCGAGCGCCGACACCGCCTCGTCGCAAACGATCAGCTCCGGCTCCGGCGCCAGTGCGCGCGCGATACACAACCGCTGGCGCTGGCCTCCGGAGAACTGATGCGGGAACAGCTCGGCGGCTTCCGGTGGCAGGCCGACCTCGGCGAGCAGGCACCGCACCCGTTCATCGCGCTCGCTGCGGGTGCCGATATCGAGCAACTCCAGCGGTTCGCGGATCTGGTCGCCGGCGCGGCGGCGCGGATCGAGCGCGGAGAAAGGATCCTGGAACACGATCTGCAGGTGCTTGCGCACCTGCCGCAGCGGCTCCCCCCCC